>JAQSWV010000093.1 GCA_029266455.1 Nocardioidaceae bacterium | reverse complement strand
AGCCCGTGGCCGTGGAGGCCGACATCGTGATCGGCGCCGACGGCGTGCGCTCCCGGATGGCCGGCTGGCTGGGCGCCGAGGTGCTGCACTCGTCGCCGTCCGCGACGGGCACGTTCTACACCTACGTGGCCGACGTGCCCCTCGAGACCGAGGGCGTCGCCTACGAGTTCCACGTCGCCCCCGATGCCTTCGCCGGAATCTTCCCCACCAACGACGGCGTGGCCTGCGTCTGGCTCGGCACCCCGAGCCGTCGGCTGGGCCCGCTGCTGCGACCCCCAGGCGGCGACCGGGTCGAGGCCCTGCTCGCCGCGATCACCGCGGCCTCCCCCTCCCTGGGGGCGCGGGTCCGCGCCGGCCGGGTGCTCGACCCGGTCCGCGGCCGGGCCGACCTGCCCAACGTCGTACGTCGCCCGGTCGGCCGCCTGGTCCCCGGCGGGCCGGGCGGGTCGGGCAGGTCGTGGGCCGGCTGGGCGCTGGTCGGCGACGCCGGCTACCACCGCGACCCGATCACCGGCCACGGGATCACCGACGCGTTCCGCGACGCCGAGCTGCTCGTCCGCGCCATCGACCGCAGCCTGCGGGACCCGGCGGCGGAGCACGAGGCCATGGTCAAGTACCGCAAGCGACGTCACGCCATGGCGCGCGAGACGTTCGACCTGACCAGGCAGATGGCCGCCTTCCCTGCCCCGAGCCAATTCCTGGAGCTGCAGAAGCAGCTCAGCGATGCACTCGAGCGCGAGGCCGAGCTCCTCGCGTCCTTTCCTGCACCCACCGAACCGGCGGCCATGGCCGCCTGAGAACAACGACCCATCGACAAGGAGAAACCATGACCACGTCCGAGATCACCCGCGGCCGCAACGGTGTCGACGTCCCGGCGCTCTTCGCCACCCTCGACGCCGTTCGCCAGCAGCCGCAGATCGCCCGCTTCCAGTTCCGGTCGGCGCACCGCTGGCTCAGCGGCACCCACAGCCAGGGGACGATCACCAGCTTCTACGGGGCCGGCGAGGAGCGCGCGCACCGCACGCCGACGGTCGTCGACGCCGACCACCCGGCGGTGCTCGTGGGCGCCGACAACGCCCCGACACCCGCTGAGCTGCTGCTCAACGCCCTGGGCGCCTGCCTGATGAGCGGCCTCGCCAACATTGCCGCGGCGCGTGGCATCGACCTCGAGTCCGTCGATGCGACGGTGGAGGGCGACATCAACCTGCTCGGCATCTTCGGGCTCGACGACAACGTCCGCAACGGGTTCGAGGGCATTCGCGTCGTCTTCCATGTCAAGGGGAACGCCGAGGCCGCAAAGCTCGCGAAGCTCGTCGAGCAGTCTCGTCGCCGTTCGGCGGTGTACGACGTCATCACCAACGGCGTCCCGGTGTCGATCTCGGTCGCCACCGCCTGAGGTCAGGCCGACACCACCCGGAGTACCGGCTCCGCGTCAAGAGCGGAGCCGGACTCGGTCGGCTCGAGCACGACCCCGGAGGCAGACAGCAACACTCCGACAGTTGACGAGACGACCAGGGAGCCCGGCGGTGCAGTGGCCGCAAGTCGGACGGCTGCCGCGACGCCGGGCCCGTCGACCTGTTCGGAGTCGCGCGGCACCTCGGCGATCGCCAGGCCGAGCCGTGCGCTCCGCGACGCGAGGTGGGCGAGACCGGCGCGGACAGCGCGGGCCGGGCCGTCGAACAGGACCACCGCGCGGCCGTCCCGGTCACGACGCAGCCGCCCCCCGGCGCTCGCCAGCTCGGTCACCAGCACATCTGCCTCCTCCCCCGCGACCGCCGCGACGGCCGCCAGTGCACGCATGGGTTCCGGTCCGGCCTGAGGCAGATCAGCCAGGAACGCCTCGATCGCATCCAGGATCTGGTCCGGATCGCCACAGATCAGGTGGTCGTCCCCGGACAGCAGCTGCAACCGGGCGCCGGGAATGTGCTCGGCGAGGTACCGGGCGTCACCGACAGCGAAGAGCTCGTCGCCAACACGGTGCAGGACAAGGGTCGGCCGACGCACAGCCGGCAGCGCGCGCCGGACATCGACCATGGAGTTCATCTCCAGGAGGGCCCGGACCGTCGACGGCGTCGCCGCTGCGCGCATGCGCCGGGCCCACCACTGCTGCATCGCCGCGTCGGCAGACGGGCACCGCCAGCGGCAGTCGGCCTCCCAATCCCAGCCGGTGACCAGCCGCTCGGTCACCGTAGCTTGGGCCTCGGATGTCCGTGCCCAGTGGTAGTCCGGTGACCAGACGCGCTTCGCGTAGCTGCCGTACAGCACCAGGGACGACACCCGCTCGGGGTGGGTCGCGGCAAGCAGCACCGCCATCGGGCCGCCCTCCGAGTACCCGCAGAGCACCGCTTCCCGAGAGCCGACCGCATCCATCACGGCCAGGACGTCATGCATGCGCGTCTCGAGGTCGGGCACGCCGGGTGGCCGGTCCGACATGCCGGTACCACGCTTGTCGAATCGGATCAGCCGACCCATCGTGCCGAGCCGGTCCAGGAAGTGCGCGTGCCGAGGGTCCCCCCAGTCGAGCTCGAGATGGGACAGGAACCCCGGAATCAGGACGATGTCGCGGTCACCTGCCCCGGTGACCTGGTAAGCGATGTGCAGACCGTCGCTGACGGTGTAGCGGATCGGTGACGTGGCACCGGGAGGCGGTTCTGCACGAGCTGCCGGTTGTGTGGAACCAGTTCCTTCCTCGTCACGTAGTGGCGCCACGAACCGGTAGCCGCGGCCGTGAACGGTACGGATCAGCTGCTGCGCGTGGCCATCGTCGCCGACGGCGCGGCGCACCTGCTTGATGCGGCTCGTCAACGCTGCTTCGGTGACGAAGCGACCGCCCCAGATCGCGTCCATGAGCTCCTCTTTGGACACGACGCGGTCCCGATGTGCCACGAGGTAGGTCAGGACGTCGAACGCCTGCGGCTCCATCGGCACCTGCCGGCCGTCGCGACGCAGCTCGAACAACGCCGTGTCCAGCTCCAGTGCGTCGCCGAACGCCATGACCACGCCGATGAATGTCCCACAGTCGCCGCTCCCACGGACCGCTCAATCAGCTGTTCGGCACAACCCGCAGCGGTTCATGACACCGCTGCCGCGACCAGCATGACGGCCAGCGCGGCGATGATCGGCGCGGCGAGGTTGCGGACACGCCAGGCGACGAGCGCCGCGGCGAGCAGCGCGAGGTGGCGAGCCGACGGCGCAAGCGCCGCCAGACCGTCGGGCCCGATCAGACTCGTGACGACCATCGCGCCCAGCACGGCGGGCCCGGCGTACCGCAGTGCCCGGTGTGCCGCCCCGGGCAGCCGGTCGGCAGGCAGGAGGGTGATGAAGGCGACGCGCAGCAGCCAGGTCGCGACCGCGCACGCGGACAGGGTGAGCAGGGCGGACATGTCATTCCTCGCTGTCGTGTCCGGCATGGGTGGTGTCCGACACGGACGTGCCGTTCCGGTCGGTCGCGGCGGCCGCGGCAATCCCGGCGAGCGCTCCCAGCATCAGCCCGACGCCCGGGGGCAGCGGCGAGGCCGCGGCGGCGACGGCGGCCCCGAGGGCGGCGGCGACGATCGGTGGCCGGCGGCGCAGCTGGGGCACCAGAAGGCCGACGAACAACGCCGGAGCTGCCACATCGAGCGGCGAGTGCTCGGGCAGGAGGTCGGCGAGCAGCAAGCCGACGATGTGGCTTCCGATCCAGACCGCGGCGAACGCGGCGCCGGCGGTGAGCCAGTAGCGGCGGAAGCGGGCAGGCTCGACGAGCTCGGGGCGGGCAGCGGCCAAGGCGTAGGTCTGGTCGACCAGGACGTGTGGAGCGAACCAGCGAAACCAGGCCGGTTGCTGCCGAAAGCGCGGCTGCAGGGCGGCGGCGTACAGCGCAAGCCGCGCGTTGACGACGACGACGGCGCCGAGCACTGCCAGCGGGCCGGCCCCGTGGGCGAGCAGGGTGAGCGCGGCGAAGTGCGCGCCGCCGCCGAACATCGCGGCCGCCGACCCCAGCCCGAGACGGGCACCCAACCCCGTGTGCGCGATCGTCACGCCGATCAGCAGCCCGAACGGTGCAATCCCGATCAGGACCGGCCACACGTCGCGCAACGCATCGCGGTCGATGCCGTCAGTGACACGGCGCGGGGCTGGCGCCCCGTCGAGCAACGTCGGATTCATGCCGAGGACACTGCTGGCCCGCCGACCCGGGAACTTGGAGACGGCGAGGAGGTTGCGTGGAGGTCGGCCGCGTGGCCGAGTCGCTCAGGTGCCCGGTGGCCGGTAAGTCTCCCTCGCCGTAGCCGCCTGCTGCAGCACCGACGGCAAGTCCTCGGGGGCGACGAGTAGTCGGGTTTCCAGTGCCGAGAAGGCACCGGTGCTACTCACCGCGATGGAGACTGCGGCGGCGGCCTCGGCGTTCGGGACATCGACGATGACGAAGCCGTCGCGATCTCCGAACATGAAATAGAGCGCCTCCATGGATCCGCCGACACTCGCGGTCAGGTCCCTTACCGCGGCCGCCCGGTCCCCGGGCTTCTTGAGCATCTGGTCCCACGTCTCGGGCTTGTAGCTGAAGAACACAGCGAACTTAGCTATGGCGACCCCTCCTTGTACCCGTGGGGCGGCCAGTGCACCACCGGCGTCGATGGGCGTCGAGCGACCGAACGGACGAGCGCCAGTAGTTACCCCAGGTTACGTCCCGAGGGTCGGATGGAGGATGCCTTTCGTGCCTTTGGTGCTGCGAGCAGTTCGCGGTCCGGTGGATTCTCGCTACCGCAATCAGTGCAAGGCATGTCGAGGTTCGGGGAGGTGCCGTGCCCGCTGCGGTGTATCACACGCCGACTGGCAGGATCTCTCTATCGCCTGGTGAAGAGAGGCCCAACCGCCACCGCGGATGTGCCCTTCCACCAGGGCGTAATTGATCCTGAGAGGCAACGCGGGACATCGAGAAAGGAGCGGCGTCGGTGACGGCCACCCTGACTGATGAGCTGCCGGCCGAGGTCGAGCTGCAGCAGTCCCGATACAGCTGCCACGCGTATCTCGACGGCGTTCGGGATTCCGGAGCGGAGCGATGACCTATGCAGGGCGACTCGGGCCGGTGAGGGTCCTCCTGCTGTTCTCGGCCTACAACGGGCTGAGCCAGTGCGTGGACCTCGAGCTGCGCGCAGCGGGCCATCAGGTGCAGCACCAGGTCATGGGCCCTGATGTGGCCGATGCTGTCAGCGGCATCAACCCGGACGTGATCCTGTGCCCGTTCCTCATGCAGCGCGTGCCCGACCGAGTGTGGCAGCGGTGGACGACGATCATCATTCATCCGGGCCCGGAGGGCGACCGCGGCCCCAGCTCCCTGGACTGGGCGATCACCGAGAGGGCCACGACGTGGGGTGTCACGGCCCTACAGGCCAACGCCGTCATGGACGGAGGCCCGGTCTGGGCGTCACGGACATTCGCACTTCCCGCCGACGGCCCGCCTCGCAAGAGCACGCTCTACGCCGGCCAGGTCACCGAGGCGGCTGCCGAGCTCGCGCTCGAGGTCGTCGAGAAGGTCCGTGATCCGTCGTTCACCCCTCGGATCGTGCACCCCGGTCAACCCGGCGTACCGGGCCGTGAACGCCCGTTGATGCGCCAGACCGACCGGTCGTTCGACTGGACCGACCCCAGCGCTGACATCATCCGGAAGGTCCGCGCCGCCGACGGGTCGCCGGGCGTCCGGGCCACCCTGGCTGGTCGAGAAGTATCTGTCTTCGACGCGCATCCCGGCCACGCTCCCGCTCCCACGCCACCCGGAACCATCGCCCACACCAGCCACGGCGCGCTGCTGGTCGCCACCGGCGGTGACCCGGGCGAAGCAATCTGGCTCGGGCGAGCCCGCAGTTTGGACGGCCCGCGCGCGGGCATCAAGTTGCCGGCCGCCACCGGCCTGCACGAACACCTCGATGGCGTCACCGAACTCGTCCAGCCTCTCGACCATCCCTCGGGCTACGGCGGCCGCCGCGAGATCCGCTACGAACGCCACGGCCAGGTCGGTGTGGTCACCATCGACGCCTACAACGGGGCCTGGAGTAGCGCGCTGTGCCGGCGGATCGGGCACGCGTGGCTGCACGCCACCGCGCAGGACACCCCCGTCATCCTGCTGCAAGCCGGTGATGTGTTCTCCAACGGCATCGACCTCAACACCATCGAGGCAGCGCCACGACCGGCCCGCGAAGCGTGGGACAACATCGTGGCGATCGACAATCTCTGCCGGGACATCATCTGCGCCGAACAGTTCGTGGTCGCCGCGATCGGTGGAAATGCGGGCGCAGGCGGCGTGATGCTCGCCCTCGGCGCCGACCGGATCATCGCTCGTGCCGGCAGCGTGCTCAACCCGCATTACGCCACGATGGGGCTCTTCGGCAGCGAGTATTGGACATACAGCCTGCCGCGACGTGTCGGATGCGACGAGGCCGAACGGCTCACCACCGCGTGTCGTCCCATCGGTGCCGTGCGAGCGGTGCAACTGGGGCTCGTCGACCGGGTCCACCACGGGGACCGCGCCGATTTCGACCGGGCCGCACTGGCCTACGCGCAGCAGTTGGCCACCAGTAGTTCGATCGGCACACTCCTCGACGCCAAACGCCTCGAGCGCCGCACCGACGAAGCCCACCGGCCTCTGGAGAGCTATCGAGTCACCGAGCTCGCCCTGATGAAGGAAGACATCTTCGACGACGCCCACGGCTTCGCCGCCCGACGCAGAGCGTTCGTCACCCACCGCCCCGCCTCGGCGCTCGCCGCCGTTCGAGCAGGCTGACCACCTGGCCCAGCTCGCGCCGAGGAGGTGCGCCCTCGAGCTTTCGGCCGATCACCCGGACCAGGCGATGCGCCGATCACTCCTTGTGAGTGAGCATGCCAAGCCGTCGCTACTGGTGATGTGGATGAGGTGGGCTGTGATGGGTCGGCTGATGAAACGGGTCGAGGAGGCTGCGAAGTCGCCGAAGGCGAAGAGTCTCGAGGAAAAGATGATCCGCAAGGCCAAGGATCCCCAGACGAGGACGAAGATCTCCAAGCGGTTCAGGAAGTTGGCCAAGAAGCACTCCTGATCGCTGCATGCATCGGGGTTGCAGCTCCCTACAACGACGGGCGCACTCACCGTCCCCCGACGTCCACGGCTCTTCCAGGCCATCCCGCTTGCCCGGCTGATGGGACCTGTCGATGACGGACACGACGCCCGCGGGTAACGCCCTGACAGAGGTGTCGACCGGTTCAGCGATCCGGTGGGCACCGCTGATCGCGCTGGCGACCGCCCAGTTCGTCATGGTGCTCGACCAGTCGGTGATGAACGTGTCGATCAGCACGCTGGTGGCCGACTTCGACACCACGG
>JAQSWV010000092.1 GCA_029266455.1 Nocardioidaceae bacterium | reverse complement strand
CATCACCACCCGGGCGCTGCAGCGCCCGAGTAGTGACGTTTTCGCTCCGGGAGTACAGGCTCTCACTGAGTCGCGACAGCGCCTGGATCCATCCAGACAGTCTCCCACTGGTGGCCCTCGGGATCCTGGAAGCTGCTGGAGTACATGAAGCCCCGATCCTCGGTCTCCTTGATCGGCTTGCCGCCGGCCGCCAGAGCCCTTTCGAGCAGTGCGTTGACTTCTGCCTTGCTGTCGGCCGACAACGCCAGGATTGCCTCTGTTGCCGCGTTCGCGTCGACGATCTCCTTGTCGGTGAACGTCGAGAAGAACTCCTCGACCAGGAGCATCACGTAGATCTGATCGCTGATCACGATGCATGCGGCGTTCTGGTCCGAGAACTGCTCGTTGCGGGTTTAGCCGAGTGCCTCGTAGAAGGCGGTGGACCGCTGTAGGTCCTTGACCGCCAAGTTGACGAAGATACTCGTGCTCATGTGCTGCCTCCTTCATGGGGTTCCTGACAGGGAGGAGACCACCGAGCCAATGCGGAACTCATCGGTACGACTCTTGGCCGCCTGCTGACGTCTGCGGCCCCGTCGTAATGCGCGGATGATGCGGGGAGGGGGGCTGCCTCAGGCGCGAGCGGCGCCAGCTGACGTCTGCGGGCCCCGTAATGCGCGGATGATGCGGGGAGTGGGGCTGCCTCAGGCGCGAGCGGCGCTAGCAGGTGCCTGCGTTCCGTCGTAATGCGCGGATGATGGGGGGTGGGGGTCAGGCGAGGTCGCGGAGCGCGGGCACCACGTCGGAGGCGAAGGCGTCGAGAAACCGCGGCTGGTCATGGCCGGGGGCGTGGAAGACCAGATGCTGGAAACCGGCGTCGACGTACGGTCGCACCTGGGCGACCACCTCCTCCGGATCGCTCGCCACGATCCAGCGGGACGCGACCTGTTCGATGGGGAGATCGTCGGCGGCGCGCTGCATCTCGCTGGGGTCGTGCAGACCGGATTTCTGCTCGGCGGTGAGCGAGAGCGCGGCCCAGAAGCGGGTGTCGGCGAGCGCGCGCTCGCGGTCCCGGTCGTACGCGAGCTTGATCTCGATCATCCGCTCGATGCCGGCCGGGTCCTTGCCGGCTGCCTCGCGTCCGGCCGCAACCGCAGGCAGCAGCTTGTCGGTGTACAGCTCCATCCCCTTGCCGCTGGTGCAGATGAACCCTGAGCCGACCCGTCCGGCGTACTTCGCCATGACGGGGCCACCTGCTGCGACGTACACCGGCACCGGCTGGTCGGGCCGGTCGTACACGGTGGCGTTCTCGGTGCGGTAGTACTCGCCCTCGAAGGTCACGCGCTCGCGCGTCCAGAGCTGTTGCATGAGGTCCACTGCCTCGCGCAGCCGGGCGAAGCGCTCCTTGAACTCCGGCCACGCGATCCCGGTCACCGCCACCTCGTTCAGCGCCTCGCCCGACCCGATGCCCAGCATGATCCGGCCGGGGTACAGGCAGCCCATGGTCGCGAATGCCTGGGCGATCACCGCGGGGTGATGGCGGAATGTCGGCGTCAGCACGCTGGTGCCGATCATGACTCGGTCCGTGCGCTCGCCGACAGCGGTCATCCACGCCAGTGAGAACGGCGCGTGCCCGCCGTCGTGGCGCCAGGGCTGGAAGTGGTCGCTGACCACCACGCTGTCCAGTCCGACGTCCTCGGCCAGCACGGCGAACTCGACCAGGTCCCGAGGAGCGAACTGCTCGGCAGACGCCTTGTACCCGAGGGACAGCTTCACCCGCCCGATCCTAGGACGGCCCTGGGCGCCATGATGAGCGGTATGGCCGACCGCCACACCGACTTCGACGTGGTTCTGCTCGGAGCCACCGGGTTCACGGGCGGGCTCGCTGCCGAGTACCTGGCCCGACACGGCCCGCCTGGCCTTCGCTGGGCACTGGCGGGTCGCGACTCCGCCCGGCTCGACGCCGTCCGGGAACGGGTGAGCGCGCTCGGTCCGGCAGGCGACATCGTCGACACGGTCGTCACCGACGTGACCGACGGGGCGTCGCTCCGCTCGGTGACCGAACGTACCCGGGTGCTGGCAACCAGCGCCGGTCCGTACGCCCGGATCGGTGAGCCGGTCGTCGCCGCCTGCGCCGACACCGGCACCGACTATGCGGATCTCTGCGGCGAGCGCGAGTTCGTCGACCTGATGTGGCTGCACCACCACGAGCGGGCACTCGCCACGGGGGCGCGGATCGTGCACGCCTGCGGGTTCGACTCGGTACCCCATGATCTCGGGGCTCTGTTCACCGTGCAGCAGCTCCCCGCAGAGGTTCCGGTCACCATCGCCGGGTACGTACGCGCCGGTGGCGGCATCTCGGGAGGGACCTACCACTCGGCCGTGCGGTCGTTCTCGCGCGTGCGGACGACGGCCAAGGTGGCGGAGCGCCGCCGCCGCAGCGATGCCCGGCCGAGGGGCCGCTGCGTACGGGCGCTGCCCGACCGGCTGCGGCGTGGTCCCGACGGGACCGGCTGGGCCATCCCGCTTCCTACCATCGACGGCGCTGTCGTGCGCCGCTCGGCGCGCGCTCTCGACCGCTACGGTCCCGACTTCGCCTATGGCCACTTCGCCCTGATGAAAGGTCTCCCGGTCGCCGTCGGCACCGTGGTGGCACTGGGCGCGGTGGTCGCCGTCGCGCAGCTGCCGCCCGGCAGGGATCTGCTCCTCCGAGCCCGGCCGGTGGGCCGGGGGCCATCGGACGAGCAGCGGGCGACGTCGTGGTTCCGGATCCAGTTCGTGGGCGAGGCCGGGGGGCGGCGGGTCGTCACCGAGGTCCGCGGCGGAGACCCCGGGTACGACGGTGCCGCGCTGATGCTCGGCGAGTCAGCGCTGTGTCTGGCGCTGGACGACCTGCCAGGCACGGCCGGTCAGGTGACCACTGCCCAGTCCATGGGCGACACCCTGCGGGAACGCATCCAGGCGGCGGGCATCGGCTTCCGCGTCGTCAGCAGCACCTGACCAGCCTCGGCACGGGCCGGCCCGTCACCGAACAGTCAGCCGATGGTCAGAACCACCTCTGCACCCAGCGCAGACCCTGCGTCCGGCTCCAGCACCACGGCTCCCACCACCTTGCCCGCGCCGCGCACGTCGTCCATCGCCTGAGCCAGCAGGTCGAGCGAGGCCTGCGGTGCGCGGACCGTCAGGCTCGCGACCTCGGTGCGCATGCTCACCTTGGCGGTCGACTTCGCCCCCCGGACCTCGGCGAGGGCAGCAGCCGCCACGTCGAGGAGCCGCGGGTCGGTGCCGGCGACGCCCAGCTCGGCGACCTCCGGCCACGGGGCCCGGTGCACCGAGCCCTGCCGCCACCACGACCACACCTCGGCGGTGACGAACGGCAGGAACGGCGCGAGCAGCCGCAGCAGCACGTGCAACGCCGTGGCCAGAGCCGCCTTGGCCGACGCGGCGCCCTCGTCGCCACGCGTCCCGTAGGCGCGCTCCTTGACCAGCTCGAGGTAGTCGTCACAGAACGTCCAGAAGAACCGCTCGGACGTCTCCAGCGCTGCGGTGTAGTCGTAGGCCTCGAACGACGCGGTCGCCTGCTCGACCACGCCGGCCAGCTGGGCCAGCATCGCGCGGTCGAGCGGTTCGGTGACCGTGCCCACATCGCTGTTGTGGGCGCCCAGCCCGAGCACGAACCGGCTGGCGTTCAGCACCTTCATGGCAAGTCGCCGGCCGACCTTCATCTGTGCCTCGTCGAACGGGCTGTCCAGTCCGGGGCGGGCCATCGCGGCCCGCCAGCGCACGGCGTCGGCGCCGTACTTGTCGAGGATCTCGTTGGGGACGACCACGTTGCCCTTGGACTTGCTCATCTTCTTGCGGTCAGGGTCCACCACGAACCCGGAGATCATGGAATGGGTCCACGGAACAGACTGGTTCTCGAGGTGGGCGCGCAGCACGCGGCTGAACAGCCACGTGCGGATGATCTCGTGCGCATGAGTGTTGAGGTCCATCGGGAAGGTGCGGGCGAACAGGTCGTCGTCGTGCTCCCAGCCGCACGCGATGTGAGGCGACAGCGACGACGTGGCCCAGGTGTCCATCACGTCCGGGTCGGCGGAGAAGCCACCCGGCTGGTCGCGCTGGCTCTCCTCGTAGCCGGCGGGCACCGATGAGGTCGGGTCGACCGGCAGATCAGCCTCGTCGGGAAGCAGGAGCTGGCCGTCGACGCGCTCGCCGTAGGCGTCCAGGGGATACCACACCGGGAACGCGACACCGAAGAATCTCTGACGGCTGATCAGCCAGTCGCCGTTCAGCCCGCCGACCCAGTTCTCGTAGCGGTGCCGCATGAAGTCCGGTGTCCAGGCGATCTGACGGCCTCGCTCGATCAGCTCGTCGCGCAGCTTGTCCTCGCGGCCGCCGTTGGTGATGTACCACTGCCGGGTCGACACGATCTCGAGTGGTCGGGTGCCGCGCTCGTAGAACTTGACCGGGTGCGTGATCGGACGGGGCTCGCCCTCCAGTGCCCCCGCGTCCCGGAGCATCTCGACGGTTGCCTCCCGGGCCGAGTGCACCGTCTTGCCCGCCAGGTGCTCGTAGGCTCGTGTCGCCTCCGGCCCGGAGATCCACCCGGGGGTCTCCCTGCGGAAGCGCCCGGCGCGGTTGATCACCGTCCGGGTCGGCAGGTTCAGCTCGCGCCACCAGGTGACGTCGGTGGTGTCGCCGAACGTACAGACCATCGCGATGCCGGAGCCCTTGTCGGGTTGAGCCAGCGGATGGGCGACGACCGGCACGTCCACGCCGAACAGCGGAGAGCGCACCGAGGAGCCGAACAGCGCCTGGTGGCGCTCGTCGTCCGGGTGGGCGACCAGGGCCACGCACGAGACGATCAGCTCGGGGCGCGTGGTCTCGATCAGCACCGGCATGTCGTGGACGTCCGCGCCGGCTCGGGCGAACGCGACCCGGTGGTACGCGCCGGGGGTCTCGCGGTCCTCCAGCTCGGCCTGGGCAAGTGCTGTCTGGTCGGTGACGTCCCACAACGTGGGGGCCTCGGCCTGGTAGGCCTCTCCCCGCGTCAGGTTGCGCAAGAAGGCGCGCTGGCTGGCCGCGAGGGAGCGGTCGCCGATCGTCGTGTACAGCTGGGACCAGTCCACCGACAGGCCGAGCTGGCGCCACAGCGACTCGAAGACCTGCACGTCGGAGTCGATCAGCCGCTCGCACAGCTCGATGAAGTTGCGTCGGCTGACCGGCTGCTGGTTCTTCGGGTCCGGCTTCTCGGGCGGCGTGAAGCCCGCCTCGTACGGCAGCGACGGGTCGCACCGCACGCCGAAGTAGCTCTGCACCCGCCGCTCGGTCGGGAGACCGTTGTTGTCCCAGCCCATCGGGTAGAAGACGCTCTTGCCGCGCATCCGCTGGTAGCGCGCGATCAGGTCGGTGTGGGTGTAGCTGAAGACGTGCCCGACGTGGAGACTGCCGGAGACCGTGGGCGGCGGCGTGTCGATGCTGTACACCTCGGCGCGGGTCCGCGTCCGGTCGAACGCGTACGTCCCCTCGTCCTGCCATCGTCTGGCCCAGACCGCCTCGAGCCCCTCCAGGGCCGGCTTGTCGGGGACGCGTGGGGCCTGCTGCGCACTGCTCACGGGGGTCACCTTCGCGGAGCGGGGCCGTGCCTCAGGGGATCTCCCTGTGCGGCAGTGGCCCGGAACGGGTCGAGACGGTCGGCGGCGATGAGGGGGCGCTCAGCGGCGCCCGACTACTCGCTCGTGCAGGAGGCCGGCGTGCATCCGGTCAGTCTACGAGCGGTTGGTGCCGCCTGGGATAGTAGGTCGCGTGGCCGCCCAACCGTCGTACCCCGAGGTCGAGCGGTTGCTTCTGGGGCGCTGGCCGGAGACGCGGATCGACCCCTCGCTGGACCGGATACGACGCCTCGCCGACCTGCTGGGCGACCCCCAGCACGGATATGCCGTCGTGCACCTCACGGGGACCAACGGCAAGACCTCGACCAGTCGCATGATCGACGCGCTGCTCCAGGGCACCGGTCTGCGCACCGGCCGCTACACCAGCCCGCATCTGCAGATGATGACCGAGCGGATCTCGTTGGACGGGGCCGCACTCACGCCGGAGCAGTTCGTGGCGGCCTACGTCGACGTCGCACCGTACGTCGAGGTCGTCGACCGCTCGGGTTCGCACCCCATGTCGTTCTTCGAGATCCTCACCGGCATGGCGTTCGCCGCGTTCGCCGACGCACCGGTGGATGCTGCTGTGGTCGAGGTGGGCATGGGCGGGGCCTGGGACGCCACCAACGTAGCCGACGGTCAGGTCGCGGTGGTGACGCCGGTTGCGGTCGACCACGCGTCCTACCTCGGCGACGACCCGGCCGACATTGCCGTGGAGAAGGCCGGGATCATCAAGACCGGGGCGATGGCGGTGCTTGCCCGCCAGGCCGACGAGGTCATCGAGGTGCTGCAGCGGAGGGCGGCCGAGGTCGGGGCGACACTCGCGCTCGAGGGGGCCGACTTCGGCATCGGCGACCGGGTGCCGGGCATCGGTGGACAGGTGCTGTCGGTCCGCGGCCTGGCGCGCGAGTACGACGACATCTTCCTGCCGCTGCACGGGGAGTATCAGGCGCACAACGCCGCCTGCGCGGTGGCGGCGGTCGAGGCGTTCCTGGGCGGCAACGCGCTCGACCCGGACATCGCGCGCGAGGCGCTGTCGACGGTGACGTCGCCGGGTCGGCTCGAGGTGGCGCGTCGCAGCCCGACCATCGTGCTCGACGGCGCGCACAACCCGCACGGCGCTGAGGCGACCGTGCAGGCACTGCAGGAGGCGTTCTCGTTCTCCCCGCTGGTCGGGGTCATGGGGGTCATGGGGGACAAGGACGTCGAGGGGCTGCTGGCTGCCTTCGAGCCCGTGCTCGCCGAGATCGTGTGCACCCAGAACTCCACGCCGCGGGCGTTACCGGCCGCGCAGCTCGGCGATGTCGCCGAGGGTGTGTTCGGCGCCGACCGTGTCCACATCGCGTCCCGGCTCGACGACGCCCTCGACGTGGCCGTCGCGCTGGCCGAGGGTGGCGACTCCTCCGGCGGTTCCCTGGGTTCTGGCGGAGTGCTCGTCACGGGCTCGGTCGTGACGGTCGGCGAGGCCCGCACCCTGCTGACGGTCGAGCCGGGATGAGGGCGATGTGCGCGGCGACGCTGTGCCTCGAGGCCATCGTCATCGCCTTGTCGGTCCCGGTGATGATCACGGTGTCCGGGCTGGCGCCAGGGCCTGCCCTCGCGGCAGGACTCGGGCTGGCGGGTCTGGCGGTGGTCACCGCCGGTCTGCTGCGTTACCCCTGGGCCTATGCGCTCGGGTGGGTGGTGCAGGCCGGCGCACTGGCGCTCGGGTTCGTCACCGGGGCGATGTTCGCCATCGGAGCGATCTTCACCGGTCTGTGGGTGATGGCGCTCGTGCTGGGCCGCCGCGTCGAGCTGATCAAGGTGCAGCGCGCCGCCGACCTCGACGCCGGCCCATGACCGGCCCCTCGACCGGCCCCTCGACCGGCCCGTCGACCA
>JAQSWV010000091.1 GCA_029266455.1 Nocardioidaceae bacterium | reverse complement strand
GAGCAGGGGGGCATCGACGCGGCCGACCTGGCGCGGCGTACCGCGGCCGAGTGGTTCGACGCCGACGGGTTCTTCCTGGCCGAGCGGGACAGCCGCCCGGTGGGGTTCCACTGGACGAAGGTGCACCCTGCGGACGACTCGCGCCCGCCGGTCGGTGAGGTGTACGTGGTAGGCGTCGACCCCGCCGCGCAAGGCGGGGGCCTCGGCCGCGTCCTCACCCTGGTGGGCCTGCACCACCTCCGTGACCGCGGTCTCGGTGAGGTGCTGCTCTACGTCGAGGGCGACAACCTCCCCGCCCGGCGGGTCTACGAGCGGCTCGGCTTCGCCCGCGTCGCGACGGACGTCCAGTACCGCTCCCACCCCTGACCCCTCCCCGCGCCGCCCTCCCCCCCGCCCCACCCCCGAACCCCACCTCCGCACCACGATCCGCGACTTGTGCAGGTCCCACCCTCCCGCCCTACAGCCATCCGCGACTTGGGCAGGCGCCGGCCCCACCCCCGAACCCCACCTCCGCACCACGATCCGCGACTTGTGCGGGCCTCACCCCCTACAGCGATCCGCGCCCCACCCTCGAAGCCCACCCTGCACGCCGATCCGCGACTTGCGCAGGCGCGCACCCTCTGCATCTCCCATCCGCGCGTGGAAAAAGCCGCGGCCGGCGGCGGCTGAATTGTTGAGCGCGCTCGCATGGCCCTTCTGCGTCGATATGCCAGCACAACTCGCGGATGACGCCCAGCGGGACCTCCACCGCCAGCACAACTCGCGGATGACGCCCAAACGGGAACTCCACCGCCAGCACAACTCGCGGATGACGCCCAACGGGACACCGACGCGCAACCACAACCCGCTGACCGCGCAACCACAACCCGCGGACCGCGCAACCACAACCCGCGGACCGCGCAACCACAAGCCGCGGACCGCGCAACCACAACCCGCTGACCGCGCAACCACAAGCCGCGGATCGCGCAGGGGGGCGGCGGGACGTTGGGATAGTGGGATGATGGGGGGATGCCAGAGGAGATGTCTGCCACCGCCGTGCCCGACGTCAGCGAGGCCGCCATCGAGACCCTGCGCGAGCGGGCCGCCGAAGCCTTCGACGTCGACCCCCCGTACGAGGCCGACAACGGCGACCTCCCCGAGGACCGCTTCCTTGATCGCGAGCTGTCCTGGCTGGCCTTCAACGAGCGAGTGCTCGAGCTCGCCGAGGAGGAGGACCGCCCGCTGCTCGAGCGAGTGCGATTCCTGGCGATCTTCGCCGGCAACCTCGACGAGTTCTTCATGGTGCGCGTGGCCGGCCTCAAGCGGCGCATCGCCGCGGGCGTGGCCGTACGCGCGGCCAGCGGCATGCGGCCCCGCGAGGTCCTGGAGAGCATCTGGCGCGAGTCGCACCGACTGATGCAGCGGCACGCCGAGCTGTACCGCAAGCAGATCCGGCCCGCCCTCCGCGAGGAGGGCATCGAGCTGTTGCGTTACAAGGACCTCACGGACCGCGAGCGCAAGGACATGGCCACGCTGTTTGCCGATCGCGTCTTCCCGGTGCTGACCCCGCTGGCGGTGGACCCGGCCCACCCGTTCCCGTACATCTCCGGGCTCTCGCTGAACCTGGCCGTGATCGTGCGCAACCCCCAGACCGAGCAGGAGCACTTCGCCCGGGTGAAGGTGCCGCCGAGCTTCCCCCGCTGGCTCGCCGTCGACGAGCAGCGGTTCGTGCTGCTCGAGGACGTCATCGCCGCTCATCTCGACATGCTGTTTCCCGGCATGGAGGTCGTCGCCAACCACGCCTTCCGGGTCACCCGGAACGAGGACCTCGAGGTCGAAGAGGACGACGCGGAGAACCTGCTCAAGGCGCTGGAGAAAGAGCTGCTGCGCCGCCGGTTCGGCCCGCCCGTACGCCTCGAGGTGCACGACCACATCGACCCGCACGTCCTCGAGCTGCTGGTCAGCGAGCTGGACGTCAACCCCTCCGAGGTGTTCCGGCTACGCGGGCCGCTCGACCACCGCGGGCTGTTCACGGTCGCCGGCCTCGACCGCGCCGAGCTCAAGGCCGAGTCGTTCGTCCCGGTGACGCATCCTGACCTGGCCGAGGTCGAGACGGCCAACCCTGCGGACATGTTCGCCGCACTGTCGCGCCAGGACGTGCTGGTGCACCACCCGTACGACTCCTTCGCCACCAGCGTGCAGCGGTTCGTCGAGCAGGCCGCCGCCGATCCCCACGTGCTGGCCATCAAGCTGACCCTGTACCGCACGTCCGGCGACTCGCCGCTCATCGACGCCCTCGTCGACGCGGCCGAGTCGGGCAAACAGGTGCTCGCGCTGGTCGAGATCAAGGCCCGCTTCGACGAGCAGGCCAACATCCAGTGGGCGCGCAAGCTGGAGCAGGCCGGCTGCCACGTCGTCTACGGGCTGATCGGGCTGAAGACCCACTCGAAGGCCTGCCTGGTGGTGCGCGATGAGCCCGACGGGATCCGCCGCTACTCCCACGTCGGCACCGGCAACTACAACCCCAAGACCGCCCGTCAGTACGAGGACCTCGGGCTGCTGACGGCAGACGACGAGATCGGTGGCGACCTCACCAACCTGTTCAACAACCTGTCCGGCTACTCCCGCGGCACCGACTACCAACGGCTGCTGGTGGCGCCGACCGACGTACGTACCGGGCTGATCGAGCGCATCGAGAGGGAGGTCGAGCACCAGCGGGCCGGGCGACCGGCACGGGTGCGGATCAAGGTGAACTCCCTGGTCGACGAGGCCACCATCGACGCGCTGTACCGAGCCAGCCGGGCAGGGGTGCCCGTACAGGTGGTCGCTCGGGGCATCTGCGCGCTGCGCGCCGGGGTCCCCGGGCTGTCCGAGAACATTGTCGTACGCAGCATCCTCGGGCGGTTCCTCGAGCACAGTCGCGTGTTCTGGTTCGAGAACGGCGGCGAGCCCGAAGTCTGGATGGGCTCGGCCGACCTCATGCACCGCAACCTCGACCGCCGCGTGGAGGTGCTCGTGCGCATCAGCGATCCCCGGCATGTGGACGAGCTCGGCGAGCTGCTGGAGCTGTCGCTCGACGACAGGACCTCGTCGTGGCATCTGCTGCCCGACGGTACGTGGGAACGTCACCACCACGACGAGAACGGCGAGCTCCTGCTCGACCTGCAGGAGCACCTCATCGCCGCCGTCCGTCGCCGCCGCGACACCGTCCCCCGTCGCCCGGGCTGAGGGAACGCCCGTTCCCTCCCGGTTTGGGCTCTTGCCGTCCTCGAACGGGCGCGCCCATGCTGGGGGCGAAGCCCCGCCAGGGGTGCCCGCCGAGAGGGATCCCATGCGACGCACACCTGCTCTGCTCGCCATCGCCACCGCCGCCGCCATTGGCCTGCTCACGTCGGCCGTACCCGGCACCGCAGCGCCCGCCGCCGCGCCGAGGCCTGCCCATCTGGAGGCCGTGCTGGTAGGAGGCAACGAGGTGCCGGGGCCGGGCGACCCGGACGCCTTCGGCCTGGCGGACGTCATCGTCGGCGGGGGCGAGGTCTGCTGGCTCATCTCGGTGCGAGACGCCGAACGGATCACCGCCGCTCACATCCACGCCGGCCCGGCCGGAGTCTCCGGCCCGGTGGTCATCACGCTGGATCCGATCCGAGACGGGTGCGCCGAGGCGAAGGGCCGGCTGGTCCGTTTCATCAAGCAGCACCCCGATCAGTTCTACGTGAACCTGCACAACGACGAGTTCCCGAACGGCGCCGTCCGGGGTCAGCTGCTGCCCTGACGCCGGCGGGATGGCTGACGCGGTCGCCGTAGTGCGCGGATGATCCACTGGGGGTCGGGGTGGCCTCCGCCGTCGGGGCCGCCGGGTCGCCGTAGTGCGCGGATGAGCCACCGCGGGTGGGGGTGCGGGGTGCGGTCTGTGGTGGGTGGGGGTGTGGTCAGCCGAGCCAGGCGGCTGCCTTACGGCTCTGCACCCGGCGGGCGGCCTTGACGGCGTCGGCGTGCAGGTGCTCGATCTGGACGTCGAGGCGGGCGTGCAGCCGGCCCAGCAGGAAGCTCACGTCGCCGGCCGAGCGGTGGCCGGCCGCCTCCGACACCAGCTCGATGGCGGTCTGCTGCAGCACGAGCGCGTCCTGGACCTCACCGAGCACGCTGGCCAGGCTCTTCGCGCGCAGGCGCAGCCGGCGTGCGCGCTTGCCGACGGCCGGCTCGGCGACCTCGCAGGCGTACCGCAACCGCTTGGCGGCCTTGCGGGCCGAGTGCAGCAGCTCGGACCGCTCGTCCGGTGGCGCCTCCTGCGCGGCGGCCCAGCGGCGGACCACGCGGCGGTGCGTCTTCCGGATCCGCCGGCGCAGCTCACGCCGGGCCGGGCGGGCGGCTCTCCCGGTCATCGGGGCGGCGATGCCCGCGGCCACGTCGTCGAGCATCTGAAGGTACGACTCGGACCCCAGGAGGTCGATGATCTGCGCTGACGCGTCCCGGCGGCGGGCGTTCATGACCCGCCGCGCCAGCCGGCGGGTCGCCGTCGAGCCGGCCAGGTGGGCATCGCCGTCCTCCAGCTCGGCGCTCAGCAGCGACTCGGTCACCTGGACGTCGCGGGCCACCGACAGCTCACGCCCCAGCCAGCGCAGCTCGTCCTTCAGCACGCGCGCCTGCGCGGGGTCGAACAGCGTGCGGTACGCCGCCACGGCGCTGCGGACGCGGCGGGCGGCAATCCGCGTCTGGTGCACCCCCTCCGGCGGTGCGGCGCGCAGGATCACGTCCTGGCGAAGCAGGGCGCTCCACTGCTCGAGCAGGTACGCCTGGACGACCTCACCCGCCGTGGACGTGGCGGTCGGGCGTACGGGCTCGACCGGGGCCAGGTCGCCGAGGGCCGTACGCAGCTTCGACTGGGAGGCCGAGACGGCGATGCCGGCGCGGGAGAAGCGCGTGGTCACGTGCTGCAGGACCGCGGCCCCGCCGTCGACCAGCTCGAGCTCGAGCTCGTGCCACCGCTGCTCCGGCCCGGAGTCGCCGGCCCCGTCCGGGCGGCCCGTCTCGTCGTCGAGCAGCCTCCGGGCGGTGACGTCGTCGCGGGCCAGCTCGGCCAGCACGGTGCCGTCCGAGTCGAGCAGGTGGAGCCGCTGACGAGTGGTGTTCACCTGCGCGACCGGGACGAGCTCGGCGTCGCGGACGGCGCCGCGCACCATCCGCCGTACTGCCGCGGGCGGCCGCTGCGACCGTGTCAGCGGGCGGTGCAGCTCGAGCCGTGCCCCGTCCGCCGCCGCGACCTTGATGTGCCACCCCTGGTCGTCGCCTCCCTCCCGGCGGCGCAGGGTGATGTGCGCGCGTACCAGCCGAAGGTCCGGGGTGTCGAAGTAGGTGGCGGTGAGCTCGACCTGGGCGACCTCGCGGACCTCTGCGACCTCGCCGCCGACCAGGTCGGGCGGTTCGGTCGAGGCGTCGGCCACGAAGGTGCGCTCGACCTCGAGCTGGGAGGACCGCCCGGAAGCCGGGTCGGCGGTCTTGTCGTCACTGGCCACGCGCAGATGGTGGCACGACATCCCGCCGGCCACCCGGGGACCGGCTCCCAGCGTCGAGTGGCGCCATCAAAACCGCCGGGTGGTTATGGGGGCGGACCCTGAGGGCGCCTGCCACACTGACGCCCGTGACCGATCGACCCGTCGAGGCCGCCGGTGCGGTGACGTGGCGGGCGGTCGACGACCGGCTCGAGGTGCTGCTGGTTCACCGCGACCGCTACGACGACTGGACGTTCCCCAAGGGCAAGCTCGACCCGGGCGAGTCCGCACCGGTCGCTGCGGCCCGGGAGGTCCAGGAGGAGACCGGCGTCCGCATCCGGCTGGGCCCCCGGCTGACCCAGCACGAGTACCGCATGACGCGCTCCACCGGTGGCATCAAGCGGGTGACGTACTGGTGCGCCCGTCCGGTCACCCCCGGCGCGGGCGAGGCCGCCGATGCGTACGAGCCGAACGAGGAGATCGACGACGTGCGCTGGGTGGACGTCGAGAAGGCGGCGGGGATGCTGACGTACGCCCGTGATGCCGGGGTGCTCGAGGAGTTCGGACGCGCAACGCGCGACGACCTGCATCGGTCGAGCCCGCTGATCGTACTGCGACACGGGGATGCCGTTCCCCGCAAGACCTGGAAGGGCGACGACACGCTGCGTCCGCTGGCGCCCGCCGGCCGTGAGCAGGCTCAACGGGTGGTCCCGATGCTGACGGCCTATGACCTGCGCTCGGCGGTGAGCAGCTCGTCGAAGCGGTGCCGGCAGTCGGTGCAGCCGTTCGTGGACACCGGCGGGCGCAAGCGGCCGGTGCGGCTCGTGCTCGAGCCGGGGCTGAGCGAGGAGAAGGCCACGCGCTCGCGGGTGGCCGGCATCGTCCACCCCCTGCTCCAGCGCAGCAAGCGGGCCGTGATCTGCACGCACCGGCCGGTGCTGCCGTACGTCCTCGAGGCCCTGGGTCTGCCCGAGATGAAGTTGGAGACCAGCCAGCTGATCGTGGCGCACCGGCGCGGCGGCCGGGTGCTGGGATACGAGCTGCTCTTCCCCTGACCGGCCCTCGCCCCTGCGACCCAGCCACGGGGGCCGGCCTCGGACCCGGTCTCTCGGACCCGGTATCAGACCGGCCTTGAACCGGCCTTGAAACCGGCCTTGGGACCAGAGGCGCGGACGCTCAGGCGGGACGCAGCCCGAGGATCGCGTCGACCTGCTCCTGGGTCAGTGCGGTGTCCTGCTCGGACGCGGCGATCATGAGATCGCTGGTGAGCTCGATCTCGGCCAGCGCGTCTTCGTCGTGGATCCGGACGTCACTGCGCTCGTTCACTCCTGCATCCTCCTGACGGCTGATACCAGCATGCCGCAACGGTGGGTGTCCCGGGGCCAACTGGCCCATATCTGTTGCCGGAACGAGGCCTCGGGCGGGCCGCCTGCCCAGCATGAGGAGGCGAGCAACCTCGAGGAGCCCATGATGGCCGCAGCACCCGTCCTGAACCGGCACGACGTCTTGTCGTTTCTGAGCGTCAGTCCGAACGCGTGAGGTCTCTACGCGTCGCCCGCCAGTGCGTCACCGCGCTGCGCGCCACCTCCGTGGTCGTCGCCGGACTGCTGGTGGCTACTGCGCTGCCCGCTGCGGCCGCTGCCGCCCCCGGGGCTGGCGACCCGAGCCCGGTCGCTTCCCTGTCCGGACAGGCCCGGGTCGGTCCTCCGGTCCCGATGACCGACTCGCCGCGGGGTCTCAAGCCGCAGGCGGACTGGGGACGCGAGATCGAGCCGCTCGCTACCTACCAACCGCAGCTCTCGTGCGCCGCGGCTCCGATGGCCGGCATGACGAAGCTGCTGAACCTCGTGTTGGACACGTACGACCGCGGCTCCAACGGTGGTGCCATCCGGTCGTGTGCCACCGGCGGGCAGTCGGAGCACAAGGAGGGCCGCGCCTGGGACTGGATGCTCGACGCCGGCAACCGCGGTGACCGGCGCGTCGCCGGTGACTTCCTGTCCTGGCTGCTGAAGACCCGTGGGGGAGAGCAGGCCGCGATGGCACGCCGGCTCGGCGTGATGTACGTGATCTACAACCGCAAGATCTGGGCCACGTACTCGCCCGGATGGCGCGACTACACCGGCGGCGACCCGCACACGTCGCACATCCACGTCTCCATGTCGTGGAACGGCGGCCGCGGCCTGACCTCGTTCTGGAAGGGCTCGGTGTCGAGATGGGACTTCGGCCCCTGCTCACCCTTCTCCGATCAGCTGGCCGCCGTGGTGGCGACGAAGCGGGCGCAGACCAGCCCCTGCCGGGACGCCGTGCCGTCACCCCGCGGTTCGAGCCGCCCCGTCGCCTGGCTGGGGAACAGCGGCGACCAGGTGCGCAAGGCCCAGCAGCTGCTCTCGGTGTCCGCCTCCGGTCAGTTCGGCACGACGACCCGTTCGCGCGTCCTGGACTTCCAGCGGCGACACGACCTGCCGCGTACCGGCGCACTGGACAAGCCCACCTGGGCCAGCCTCGAGCCCTCCACCCGGACCCTGATGGCACCGCGGTGGAGCCCGGCTGAGGCGGTGGCCTGGGCGAAGGACAACGGCAGCCCGACGCTGGGCAGACGCTCCGCCGGCAAGGCCGTGTACGCCGCCCAGGTCGCGCTGCGCATGCCGCGCGGGCTGC
>JAQSWV010000090.1 GCA_029266455.1 Nocardioidaceae bacterium | reverse complement strand
GGTGCTGTGGTGCCGGACCGTCGCCGCACGTGTCGTGCGGGCGGTGCGGCGGCTCTAGATGGTTCGGGAGGCGAGCGCGGCCTTGACGGCCCGTGACGCCCGGAAGGCGCCGAGGACCTCGACCGAGGCGATCGTCGCCACGGCCAAGTCGGGACTGACGTCGTCGGCGATCGTGGCCAGGCCCAGGACGCGCAGCTCGATCTGCCGCCCCGCATCCCGTAATGCCTCGAGGTCGTGGCGGCTGACGTGGTGCGTGCCGAGCGTGAGCGCCCGGCGTTCCACGGTGTCGTTCACCGCGGCCGCCCGGCTGTCGAGCTGACGCCGGATGGCCGTGCGGATGAAGTCGGTGCGGTTGGCGTAGAAACCCTCGTCGACCAGCAAATCAATCTGGCCGAGGTCGACCAGCCCGAGGTTGATGGTGATCTTCTCGCTCTTTTCGACCTCAGCCATAATAACGCCTCCTTCTCCATCTGGTCACCATCCTAGCACCATCCCACCGGATGGCAAGCACCCTGGCGAGATCCCGCGTTCCACGGACGCGGTGGCGTGGCCGGCGCTGGGCAGGAGGACGTCTGTCCGACAGCGAGGTGTCTATCGTCCTGATCGTGCACCAGTCCGATGTGCGGCGCGGTCGGGGGATGGCTCAGCGGCGTTGCTGGCCGGGACTCGTCTCGCACGACGCCAGCCTGCCGCCGCACGACCGCGAGACGGTCACGCGCCCGGGTCAGATCGGCGTCGCCTTCAGCACGAATCGCGACGTGGGCTAGACACCGGCGGTGGTCGACGGACGACGAGCTACCCCGGTGGCTCGGTGATCTGCAGTGGCGACTCACCGATCGTGTGGTCGAGGGTCCGCGACCAGACCGAGGCGTTGGAGATCTATCCCGACCCCGCGCTGCTGACCAGCGTCGGCGGCGGACACCTCGATCCCGAACGGCCGTGGCCGGTTGACCGCTGCGTCGTGGGCAGGCATGTCCGCGGTCGGGCGGCGAGCGCCGACCCTGCGGTTACGCAGTTGCTCGTTGCTGGGCACGCTCGACCAGGTCGCGACTGCCCGTCTCGTAGGCCTCCGTCAAGGTGATGCCGGCGATCCTGCCCCCTCCGGGGGTCGCGCTCAGGGTGAGCCGGTACCACCCAGCGACCATCCAGATATCCCCGTCGAGGTGGTGCCGGGCCGCATGCGTGGACTTGCAGCTGTATGACCGCCATGCCGGAGTCCTGCGGCTGGTAGCCCAGCGCGGCTTCAGCAGCCGGTTCCTCGCCTTCTTTTGCGACCGTCGGCGTTGCGCAGCCGACCGCGTGCGCCGCGGCGTTTGCTTCGTGCCGACCTGTCTGGGTCGACGAGGTCACTCGCAGTGCCATCTTCGTCGGACAGCCGACCATGGAGCCCATGCCCCGACGCGGGCTCCCGGATGGTGCATTCCTACCCACTGCTGGCCTCACCGGAGGATGTGGTGGGCGTGTTGTCGTTCCATTACCGGGAGCGGGCACCTGAACCGGGCGCGGTCGAACTCGTCGTGCACAGCGCGGCTCAGGTGGTCGCGCAGGTGCCCAGGGATGCGTTCCCGAAGGCGCCGCGTAACCGTCGGGATTGACCAAGCGAGGCCCGAGACGATGAATCTGCTTGGTCCGAACCGTCTATCCAGCACGCAGGAGTCGGGGGAGGACCAACCAATGATGAGCAGGACCGTGCTCTACATGTCGATGTCGGTGGACGGGTTCATCGCCGGGCCCAACGATGGACCGGGCAACGGGCTCGGCGACGGCGGGCACCGCTTGCACGAGTGGTTCCTGACGAACGCAGACGACAGTCACAAGGAGGTCGTCGGCCGCCTGGACGGCGCGCACCGCGAGATCATGGACGAGGTCATGTCCACAGGGGCGGTCGTCGTCGGCCGACGGACCTTCGAGCTCGCCGACGGCTGGGGCGGCGACCACCACGACGGCGTCCCGATCTTCGTCCTGAGCCGACACCAGCCCACGGCCGTGGCGCGCTGGCCTGCGGTGACCTACGTCAGCGACGTGGCGGACGCGATGCATGCGGCCAAGGACGCTGCCGGCGAACGGGACGTGCTCGTGCACGGGGCAAGTACCGCTCAATGCGCGCTCGCCGCCGGCGTCCTCGACGAACTACAGATCCATCTGGTCCCCGTCCTGCTCGGGCAGGGCCGTCGACTGTTCGAGAACATGCCACCGGACCACATCGAGCTCGAACTGCTCCGCGCGGTGGACGGGCCCGGTGTACAGCACCTGCGCTACCGCGTGCGATCGGCGGGCTGAGCAGATGGCGACCATTCGGCTGTACATGACCATGTCTCTGGACGGTTATATCGCCGGATCGCGCGACAGCGTGGACGCGCCGATGGGCGTCGGCGGCTTCCGCCTGTTCAACTGGCTCGACCGACGCAACGACCCGGGACCGACCGGCCAGGTGTTCGCCGAGGTGATGGCCACCCGCGCGGTCATCTCCGGACGCCGGACCTACGAGCACGCCGGCCGCTGGCAGGGCGACCACCACGACGGCGTACCGGTGTTCGTCCTGACCCACCACGTTCCGGACGACCCGCCGCCCGGCAGCGTCCGCTATGTCACCGATGTCCGCGAGTGCGCCGCGCAGGGCCGCGCGGCGGCCGGGGACGGCGACGTGATGGTGCACGGAGCCGGCGCGGCGCAGGCACTGCTGCGGGCCGGGCAGCTCGACGAGCTGGAACTGCACGTCGTACCGGTCCTGCTCGGGCAGGGCCGACGGCTGCTCGACAACCTGCCGGCCGACCAGGTCGAACTCGACCTCGTCCGCAGGTTGACCACTCCGGAGCTTGAGGAGCCCGCGCAGCACGTCATGCACCTGCGCTACCGCCTCCGCCAGTAGTTCTCGGCACGCTGCTGTTCGGTCTGCGCTGCTGTTCGGTCTGCGGTGCAGGAGTTCCCTGCGGCCGTGTGGCAGGGTCTTGTCCGTGACGCACGGGTCGGATGCCGACGCCCACGTCCCCGAGGCCCTCGTCCCGAGCCTGCATCGCGCAGCTCGGCTCGAGGACGCCGTCCACGGGTTCGTCGAGCCACGACTGCGACAGCGCGGCTGGCGGGAGACGATCGTCCCGTACACCGGCTACGGAACACCGTCCTGGGTGCGGGTCGTGGCGCGGTTGTTGCTGCGCCGCCCGGTGCAACGACCAGAACGAGTCCACGCGGTCCGTGGCTGGCGCAGCTTCGCGACGCTCCCCGTCGGCGCCGAGGCCGTCGTCATCGACGTGGGCGACCGGCAGCACGAGGTGCGGACGGATCGCGGCGGCTACATCGACGTCGTCGTGGACGCGGCTCTCGAACCAGGCTGGCGCAGCATCCGGCTGCATCGAGTGGGCGCTGAGCCGGTGGAGGCACCTGTGCGCATCCTCGCCCCGGACGTGCGCTTCGCCGTCGTGTCCGACATCGACGACACCGTCATGGTGACGGCGCTGCCGCGGCCGTTGCTCGCGGCATGGAACACATTCGTCCTCGACGAGTATGCGCGCTCACCCGTACCGGGAATGGCGGTGTTGTACGAACGACTGGTGACGGCGCACCCGGAAGCACCGGTGTTTTATCTGTCGACCGGAGCGTGGAACGTCGCGCCGGCCCTGAATCGTTTCCTGTCGCGCAATCTGTACCCACCTGGACCGCTGCTGCTCACCGATTGGGGGCCGACGACCGACCGCTTGTTTCGCAGCGGACAGGCCCACAAGCGTGCGACGCTCGAGCGGCTTGCCGCGGAGTTCCCGGACATTCGCTGGTTGCTCGTCGGCGACGACGGGCAGCACGACCAGGAGATCTACGGCAACTTCGTCGCGTCACATCCGGACAATGTCGCCGCGGTTGCCATCCGGCAGCTGTCTCCGACGCAATCGGTTCTGGCCGGTGGCCTGTCGACTCCCGCCGACGGGTTAACGTCGCCGGATCGGCACGGGCGGCCGTGGATGTGTGCTCCCGATGGCGCTGGGCTGGCCCGTCAGCTGAGCGAGACCGGTCTGCTCTAGGCGGTGTCGCCGCTGTCCACCCGCACCGAGCCGGTGGTGTACCGCATGTCTCGTCTCCTCCTACACCACCGCCTACACCACTGCGGTCTCGCCCCAGATGTCCTCGAGGTAGCGGTCGGTCGCGCGCAGGCCCGCGAGCCAGGCGTCGCCGTCGGCCGCGCCGACACCGGTCTTGGCGCGGAACACCGAGATCAGCGCCGCCCGGACACCCGGGGCCATGGTCGAGGCGTTGCCGCACACGAGCACCACCGCATCGCGCTGCAGGGCCTCCCACACCTGGTCCGCCGACGC
The DNA here is from genome assembly GCA_029266455.1 of Nocardioidaceae bacterium. Taxonomy (GTDB): domain Bacteria; phylum Actinomycetota; class Actinomycetes; order Propionibacteriales; family Nocardioidaceae; genus JACCWP01. The sequence goes on along the minus strand of JAQSWV010000090.1, from coordinate 3,276 downwards.
CTCCAGAGCGTGTTGGACGTAGCGGTACGGGTAGCCCCCGACCCGGGAGCACGCGGTGATCAACGTGGCCACCCCGTCGGCCTCGTAGCCCTCCAGCTCTTCTGCGTAGAGCAGGTCGTCCTCGCGGTCCCGGCAGCCGAGGAACAGCAGCGACGTGGCGATCGGCACGCCCCTGGCCCGCAACGACTCCCGCTCCTGGAGGAACCCGCGGAACGGCGCCATGCCGGTCCCGGCTCCGATCATGATCATCGGCACGTGCGGGTTCTCCGGCGGCCGGAAGGCGATGGTCGGCTGCCGGACGAAGGCGAACACGGTGCCCCGCTCGGGGACCTCGCTCAGGTGCCGTGAGCACACGCCGCGGAAGGTCGAGCCGTCCCCGGCGCGTGCGGGGCCCTCGAGCACGCCGACCGTCAACGCGACGTCGGAGCTCATCGTCGGTGACGAGGAGATCGAGTAGTAGCGCGGCCGCAGCGCCGGAAGCCGGTCGAGGAACTCCGCGAAGGGCAGGTCGCACTCGGGGTACTCCTCGAGCAGGTCGAGCAGGGTGTGCCGCGGGATCGCAATCTTCTCCCGGTAGCGGGCCTTCGACGTGTCGTCGGTCTCGGCGAGGCCCGCCAGCTCGTCGCGGGCGGCGCCCTTCGGCATGTGGGACACCATCGCCGTCAGTCCGGCGCGGCTTGCGACGTCCTGCAGCTCGACACAGCCGGCCAGGATCCCCAACAGCGGGTACGGCTCGCCGACGGGCAGGTGGGTCGGGGTCCTACCGGTCGCGGTGAGCGTTACGTACTGGCCCGCGTCCAGCCCGAAGCGGGCGAGCACCCGATTGACCAGCGACGGGTCGTTGCGTGGCAGCACCCCGAGGTGGTCGCCGGCGGCGTAGGTCGTCCCGGCGGGAAGCGTGATCTCCAGGTGCCGCACCGAGCGGCCACCCGGGGTGCCCGCGCGGGCGGTGAGCTCGCGGTTGACCCGCACCGTCGCGGCCTGGCCGCGGTAGGACTGCAGAATCGGGCTGGCCGTGCGGCGCTGCTCGACCTCGACGGTCAGCCGCGGGCCACCGACGGTCGTGGTCGTCGAGGCGTCCAGGTCCAACGCCGACCCGAGTGCGTCCCACAGCCCGGCGTACCACGCCTCGAACTGGGCGTCGAAGTCGCCGCGCGCGTCGCCCTCGCCGCGCGGATACACGCGGGTCGCGCCGCGCGCCTCCAGGGCGGCGTCGATCCGGGTCGGCACCGCTTGGTAGGTCGCGGCCCAGTCACGGTTGCCGCAGCCGAAGACCGTGTAGCGCACCCCGGTCGCCGCCGACGCGGCGTCGTCGATCCACGTGCAGAACTTCCCTGCGTTGTCCGGCGGCTGCCCGTTGTAGGAGGAGGTGACGACCACGACGGCACCGTCGGTTGGCAGTTCCCCGACCGCGTCGTCGAGCGCCGCGGTGCGGGCCGTGTATCCCCGGTCGGTTGCGTCCCGCGCGATGCGCGTGGCGAGGTCTTCCGATGCCCCGAGGTTGGAGCCGAAGAGCACCAGCAGCGGCGTGCCGTGGCGGTCGACCGGCGCGACGGCCAGTGCCGGGGACCGCGGCGTGGTGGCGACTGCGACCGGCCGTGGCGCAGTGTTCCACGTCCTTCCGGCGCGGGGGCGGACAGCGATCGTCAGCCCCTCCGGTTTGAGGGTCAGCGATTCCCTGATGCGAAGTTGGTAGTTCGCGCGGTCGACGAGATCGAAGCGCTGCAGGACCATGCCGAGCACCAATGTCGCCTCCTGCAGCGCGAACTGGCGCCCGATGCAGGCGCGCTGCCCCGACCCGAACGGCCGGTACGCGTTGGGAGGCAGGGCGTCGCGGCGGTGGGGCTCGAAGTGGTCGGGGTTGAAGTCCTCGGCGTCTGCGCCCCAGACCTCGGGCAGCCGGTGCAGCATCGGCGTCAGCGCGATGATCGCCTGCCCGGGCTCGAAGGGTCCCCACCCGCCGACCGTGGTCGCCTCGCGGGCCTGGCGCGTGAACGCAGGCGCCGTCGGCCAGAGGCGCAGCGTCTCGTCGAGGATCTGCCGGATGTAGCCCAGCTGCTGCACCTGCGCGACAGTCGGCGGCACGGACGGGTCGGTGCCCAGCACGCGGTCGACCTCGACCTGGGCGCGGGCCACGACGTCCGGAGCCTTGAGCAGGTAGGAGATCGCGAACGACAGCAGTCCGCTGGTGGTCTCGTGGCCGGCGACCAGGAATGTCGAGCACTGGGCCACGATGTTGTGGTCGGGCAAGGTGTTTCCCTGCTTGTCCGTCCCGACGAGCATGTGCCCCAGCAGATCGGTTCCCGGCTCACCGCTCGCGCGGCGCTCCTCGAGGATTCTGCCGACCGTGTCGTCCATGTACGCGCTGTCGGCCATCAGTTGCCGCTGGGCCCGGCGGCGCAGCTTGATCGCGATCGGGAGCAGCCGCTGCCGGGCCTGGGTCTCGTGCAGCGCGCCCATCATCGCTGCAACGAAGGGGTGGTCGGAGTCGCGGTAGAACGAGTTGAACCGGTAGCTGAACCCGCACAGCGCGATTGTGTCGAGGGTCAGCCGCGTCATGTCGGCCGCGACGTCGATCGGCTCGTCCGGGTTCAGCCGCTCCCACTTCAGGCACAGCTGCTCCGCGATGTCGATCATCGGATCGAGGTAACCCTTCATCGCCCAGGTGCTGAAGCTGGGCAGAAGGATGTCGTGCGCCGATTGCCACAGGGGGTCGTCGGTATCCGCCGTGAAGAGGCCGGCGCTCGTGTGGGTCTTGCGGAGCTCTCGCTGGCTGACCCCGACGAGCTTGTCGAACCTGGCGTCGTCGCACAGGTCGTTCACCATCTCCAGGCCGGACGCGACGTACCGGGTTCCCGTCGGGGTGTTCAACCTGAAGAGCGGTCCCCACTCGCGGGCGAGCGCGATGAGGTCCTGGATCATCGTCGCCTGCTTGATGTCGAATAGGTTGCCCACGAGCGGCACGCCCTTGGGGCCGGGGATGTCGTCGAGGGACCTCGATGTCGCGGGGATGGTGGAAGGCGTCATGGCTGGTCGCTCCCTGAGGCTCGGGCAGGCACTGCAAGGGCACTCCTCGCGGCCGCGGCCGGGCCCGGGGACGCTTGTGGACGATGGCAGCTTCTCGAGCCGTACGCCACGTCCGATCGGCCCAGTCGGCCCAGTCGGCCCAGACCACTAAACCCGGATCCACCGCACCATCCGCTTGCTCGATCGTTTCGTGGCGATGCCCTGGCTTACTCAGGTTGGAGCGCGCTGGTCCCGCCGGTCTGCCGGCTT
>JAQSWV010000089.1 GCA_029266455.1 Nocardioidaceae bacterium | reverse complement strand
CGCCCGGTCCGTGGTCGACCTCGACCGGCTGGTCAGCGAACTCACTGCCCGCGGTCTCGAGGTGCGGTTCCTCAAGGAGGGACTTACCTTCAACGTTGCGGGGCCGGCGGACCCGCTCGCGGTGTTTCAGCTCCAGGTCATGGGCGCCTTCGCGCAGCTCGAGAGAGCCTTGATCCGCGACCGGCAACGCGAGGGGCATCGCGGCCGCCAAGGCTCGCGGGGTCTACCGGGGCCGAGCCCGCCGGCATACCCCGGAACAAGTGGCCGGAGCGAGGGAAGAGGTCGCCTCCGGGGTCCCGAAGGCCGTGGTGGCCCGTCGGCTCGGCGTGGCCCGCCAGACCGTCTACAACGCATTGGCGACGGTCAGGCCATCGACGGCCGCGAAGCACTGACCCAATCGTGGCCTGTCCGCGGCACGAGAGTGCCAGGACCGGTGCGATCACGGCATGGGCTTGCACGAGGGCGGGTGGCCGGTGATCGGGCTGCGGGACCGGTACCTGGGGACGAGTGGACCCGCTTATGTCTCGACGGCACGGTCCCGGAGGGCCCACGCCCGGCGCGGCGACACCTGACGGGCAGGTGTGCCACCGTGGTGGCATGTTCCGCCTGCTGGGGCTCCTCGGCGGACTCTCGTTGGTGACCGACATCGGCACCGGTGCTCCGATGGAGGAGTCGCTCAAGCGCTGTGTCGTGGCGGCGCGCCTCGCGCGGGCCGTCGGCTGTTCGCCCGCGGAGACCAGCGAGCTCGTCTACACCTCGCTCCTCCAGCACCTGGGTTGCACGGCGTACGCCCATGAGGGTGCTGAGGTCTGGGGAGACGACATCGCCCTGGTGCGCCTGGCGTTCGTGACGAACGTCGCGGACCGGAAGGACATGTGGCGCACGTGGGTCCCAGGCCTCGCCGACGCGACCGGCACCTCCCGGGCGCGCATCGTCGCCACCGCCCTGACGACGGGGAGGAAGGGCGAGGTCGCCGGGCCAGCCGCCACGTGCGAGGTGGCCCGGGACGCGTCGCGGTGGCTCGGCCTCCCGGAGTCGGTGCAGGCCGACCTGTTCCACGTGCTGACGATGTGGAACGGCACGGGACACCCGGGGGTGGCTGGTGACGACATTCCGCTGGCCACGCGCCTCATGCACGTCGCGTCGACGGGTGCGCTGTTCACCCTGCACGCGGGCGAGGCCGAGGCCGTGGCCCAGGTCCGGCGGCGGTCGGGGACGTACCTCGACCCGGAGCTTGCCGAGGTCTTCGCCGACCGGGCCGACGAGCTCGTCGGCGACCTCGCGGAGATGGACGGCTACGAGGCGGCGCTCGCGTGCGAACCGCACCCGGTGCTCATGGTGGACGAGGACCGCGTCGAGGCGGTGGCGCGGACCTTCGGGAGCCTGGCCGACCTCAAGAGCCCGTGGCTGCAGGGGCACTCCGCGGCAGTGGCCCAGCTCGCGGGGACGGCCGTCGGTGCCCTGGGGCTGGACGACCAGGTCCGGACCGTCCGCGTCGCCGGCCACCTCCACGACGTGGGGCGCGTCGGGGTGTCGAGCCGGATCTGGGACAAGCCAAGTGCACTGACCGCCACGGAGCGGGACCAGGCCCGGCTGCACCCCTACTTCAGCGAACGGATCCTCGCCCGGACGCCGGCGCTCGCCGACGTCGCGAGGCTCGCCGGCCAGCACCACGAGCGCTGCGACGGCAGCGGGTATCACCGCGGCCTGGCCGCAGCACAGCTGACGTTGTCCTCCCGGGTCCTCGCCGCCGCAGACGAGTACCGCAGCCTCGTGGAGGAACGTCCGCACCGCACGGCGCTGTCCGCCACCGAGGCCGCCGGCCGTTTGCGGGCCGAGGTCAGGTCCGGCCGCCTGGACACGGATGCCGTGGCGGCGGTCCTCGAGGCGGCCGGCTTACGGGCCGGGGCCCGCCGGACGCGCCCGGCGGACCTCACGGAGCGTCAGGTGGAGGTGCTGCGGATGGTGGCACGCGGGATGTCCAACCAGCAGATCGCCCGACGGCTCGTGATCTCGGGCCGCACTGCGGAGCACCACGTCCAGGACATCTACGTGAAGATCGGTGCCTCCACGCGCGCCGGCGCCGCCCTGTTCGCCATGCAGCACGGACTGCTCGACGAACCTTGGTAGGTCTACCCATGACCGCCGGTCAGGAACTCCCCAGCATGGCCGCATGACCACGACCAGCGACTCCACCCCCCTGACCACCGGCCCCCGGTCCGACCGGCTGCTCACCGGGACCTTCGTGCGGCTCACCGTGGGTGAGCTCGCGTACTTCAGCGCGGCCGGGGTCGCGATCTACGCCCTGCCGCCGTACGTCGCGGGTCCCGTGGGCTCGGACACTGCGGGGGCCGGTCTGGCGTTCGGGGCGTTCGCCGTGACGGCGCTGATCCTGCGGCCGGTCGCGGGCCGCCTGTCCGACCGGGTGGGACGCCGACCGCTCCTCGTCGGAGGGGCGCTGCTGGCCGCGGCCATGATGCTCCTGACGGCTCTGGCCGACACACTGCCGCTGGTGGTCGCCCTCCGCCTGGGGGTCGGGGTCGCCGAGGCCGCGTTCTTCGTGGCGGCCTTCGCCGCCCTCGCCGACGTCGCGCCACCGGACCGGATGGGCGAGGCGTTCAGCTATAGCTCACTCGGGCTGTACCTCGGGCTGACCCTCGGCCCACCGCTCGGCGAGGTCCTCGTGCGGTCGTTCGGTTTCACGGCCGCCTGGACAGGGGCCGCGGTACTCCTCCTGGTCGCCTCGGCGCTCGTGCACAGCATCGGCGAGACGCGGCCTCCCCGGACGCCCGAGGACGAGGGACCGACGCCTCTCATGCTCTGGACGACGGTCCCGCCCGCCCTCGGCTTCCTCACGTCCGTCGTCGCCATGGGTGGCTTCCTCGCGTTCGCCTCGCTGCACGCGCAGCGTGTGGGCGTCGCCCGCACCAGCCTGCCCCTCGCGGTGTACGGCGTGGTCGTGGTGGTCTGCCGCGTCGTGTTCGCCAAGGTCCCCGACCGGCTGCCGCCACTCCGGCTGGGCGCCACGGCCCTCGTGGCCATCGCGGCGGGGATGACGACGGCGGCCGTGTGGGCCACGCCGACAGGGTTCCTGCTCGCTGCAGTCCTCATGGGGCTGGGGGTCTCGTTCAGCACCCCGGCGTTCTTCACCGCGATCTTTGCGGCGGTCAGGCCGTCTGAGCGAGGCGTGGCCTCGGGCACGGCCAGCGCCTGCATCGACATCGGGCTCGGCGGAGGGTCCATCGCGCTTGGGCTCATGGCGCAGAGTCACGGCATCCCGTGGGGGTTCGGGGTCGCGGCGGGAGTCGCGCTCGCCGGGAGCGTGTGGACGCTCGCGTTGTCACGACGGGCGACGACCAACTGACCCGACTCCGTGCGAGTTGCACACGGTTCCGGACCGCCCTCCCCCTCGGCAGGTCCCCCCAACGGTCTTGCAGCGATGGACCCGAGGGACAGCCGCCTGTTGATGCAGATCTCCTCGACGGAGGGGTTGTGGAAGTACTGCTGCTCTGGCCCGTAGCCCGCCACCGTGTCCCACAGCTGCTTGGAGGCGGCGTCGAGGTCGGCCAGCAGCGGCATCCCACCGTGCATCGACGCAGACCAACCGAGGTAATCACGTCGTCGCAGGTCAGCCCACACGTGCCGATGCCGACCAACGATTACCCTGCGTGCTCACGCGATTCACCAATTACCGCTGAGGGGCGGCAAGGCTGCAGGTCACCGCCTACTCGAAGGCCGCGGTAGCAGGGAGCCCCAAGCGCCAGCCACGGGATCAGTGCCCGCGAATGACTCCCGTGATCTGGACCTCGAAGCTGCCGACCTCCTTGGTTGCCCCCGTGAAGTCACAGGTCACCAGGTTCGTCGGCTGAAGACCAGGCCGGGTGTAGGTCTCGCCGGGTACCAGGTGACGGGCCTTCAGCCCCTCGCCGGTGATCACGGTGACCTTGTAGGGAAACAGCCATGTCCCGGTGGGCGTGAGGTCCTCGCCTATCAGCTGCACCGGCCCGAAGAGGTACGGCGTCTGGGCTGACCCGTAGACGTTCTTGAACCCACAGGTGTCCTGGCCCGTCAGCGGCAGTCCGCTCAGGGATTCAGCCGGCGCGGCGGTGGCCGCGGACGGCACGAGCGCCGCTGCCACGACGACGGCTAGCGCGCCAAGTGTCCGACGAAGAGTACGAGACATGTGTTCCAGCTCCTCCAGTGCAGCTTGTCCGCGGCAACGATAGGCGCACGTCCGGCGTCGTGAACGGCAAATCGAGACATTGCCTCCCGGGGCAGAATGCCCAAATGCCGGGTGGGGGGGTCACCCGCGTGGGCATACTGTGGCCATGAGCCCGTTGCCGACGGGGACGTTGACGTTGCTGTTCAGTGATATTGAGGGTTCGACGTCGCTGTTGAACGGGTTGGGGTCTCGCTGGGGGGAGGCGCTGTCCGCGCAGCGGCGGATCCTGCGGGCGGCGTTCGAGGCGCACCAGGGTCGTGAGATGGGGACCGAGGGCGACAGCTTCTTCGTCGTGTTCACGTCGGCGCAGGAGGCGCTGCTGGCGGCGATCGAGGGGCAGCGGGCGTTGGCTGGGCACGACTGGCCCGGTGGGGTGGCGTTGCGGGTCCGGATCGGGTTGCACACCGGTGAGCCGGAACGGCACGAGGACGACTACATCGGCATCGACGTGCACCGGGCTGCCCGGATCATGGCCACCGCTCATGGCGGTCAGATCGTGCTGTCGGCGACCACGCAGGAGCTGGTGGGCGGCGGTACCGCCGAGTACCGGGTGCGGGACCTGGGGTGGCACCGGTTGAAGGATCTGACCGAGCCGGAGCACCTGTTCGACGTGGACGCTGCGGGCCTGGAGGGGGAGCACCCGCCGCTGCGGAGCCTGGGCACCCGGGCGAGCCTGCCGACGCATGCCACCGAGCTGGTCGGCCGCTCGCGGGAGGTGACGGAGATCTGCGAGATGTTCGACCGGGGAGGTGTCCGGCTGGTGACGCTGACCGGTACCGGGGGGACCGGGAAGACCCGGCTGGCGGTCGCGGTTGCCGGTGAGCTGGAGCACCGGCTCGCCCGGGACACGTACTTCGTCCCCCTGCACGCCCACGATCGGGCCACCTTGATGTGGGCGGGGATCGCTGACGCGGTCAGCGCCCCGGCCGACGCGAAGCAGGCGCCTGAGGAGCGGGCGCTGCGGTTCCTCGCGGACCGTTCCGCGTTGATGGTGCTGGACAACCTCGAGCAGATCACCGACGCCGACGTCGTCGTCGCCCGGTTGTTGGGCGGAGCTCCCGAGGTGCGGATCCTGGCCACCTCGCGTCGGCCGCTGCACCTGGTCGATGAGCAGCAGTACCCGGTGTCGCCGCTGACGGTGGCGGAGCCGGCCCCGGGCGGCAGTCTGGCGCAGGTGGAGACCGGAGCGGTGGACCTTTTCGTCCGGCGGGCCAGGATGGTCAAACCGGCGTTTGCCCTGACACCTGCAAACGTCGACGACGTCGTCGCCTTGTGCCGGCGCCTCGACGGTCTGCCGCTGGCCATCGAGCTGGCCGCTGCCCGGTCGCGGCTGCTCAGCCCAAAGGCCCTGCTGCACCGCATCGATGACCGACCCTCGGACACGGTCTCGCTGGCTGACCGGTCGGAGCGACAGCGCACCCTGCAGGCGACGATCTCCTGGAGCTACGACCTGCTCGACGACACCGACCAGCGGGTGTTCCGCCAGCTCGGCGTCTTCTCCAGCAGGTTCGACCTCGACGCGGTCGCGCACGTCGTCGGCGCCGAAGACCGGGACCCGCTCGACGTCGTGGCACACCTGATCGACGTCAGTCTGCTCGAGATCGTCGAAGGGCCCGACGGCGAGCCGATGCTCTTCCTGCTGGAGACGATCCGGCGGTTCGCGCGTGAACGGCTGCAGGCCTCCGATGAGCATGACGATGTGCGCCTGGCGCACGCACGGTGGTCCGTGCAGGTGGCTGCAGAGATCAGTGGACTGCTGAACGGGCCCCGGCAGATGAGTGCGCTGGACCGCATGAAGGCAGTGGAAGAGGACATCCGCGCGGCGCTCGACTGGTGCCTGGCCTCGACCGTGGCACCGGCCAGCGAGCGCGCCGAGTGCGGCTACGCCCTGCTGGAGCCCATGAACTCCTACTGGTACCGCTTCGGGTACATCGCCGAAGGCCGCGGCTGGCACGATCGTGCGCTGCGTCTGCTGGCCAGCGACGACCTGCCGGATAGTCCACAGGTCGTGGATGCGCTGCACGGCGAGGGTATCCTCGCGGTGCAGCAGCTGGATCTCACTGCCGGCAGCGAGTCCCTCGAGCGGGCACTGGCCATGGCGCATCGCCTCGGTGATCTCCAGCGGGAGGCCCGGGAGTCCAACAGCCTGGGCATCGCCCGGCGCGAAGCCGGTGACGTGACCCAGGCCCGCGCCCTCATCGAGCGCAGCCTGTCCATCGCCCGACAGATCGGCGATCGCCATCGGGAAGCGACGGCGCTGAGCAACGTCGTCCACATCCACATGGACCTCGAGGACTTCACGGCGGCGGTCGAGGCCGCACGCACGGCTATCGCCGCGGACAGGGCGCTGGACGATCCCTGGGGGGTCGCGATCAACCAGTGCAACCTCGTGGTGGCCCTGCTCCACTCCGAGGGGCCCGGGCCCGCGCACGAAGTACTGCTTGACGTGGCAGCAGACGCGATCACCCTCGGCGACATCGAGCTCTCGATCGACGTGATCGACAGCTCCGCCGCGATCTGGGCCGCCCTCGGACACGCCGAACGGGCCGCCACCCTGCTCGGCACAGCCGAGAAGCAGCGGGAGCTGGCGGGCCTCCCGCGTCCAGAACCCGATCAGCAGCACCTCGACCGCTTCATCGACCCCGCCCGGCGGTCCGTCCCGGAGCAGGCCTGGATCGGCGCCCTCGCACGGGGAGCCTTGCTGACGATCGAGGATGCCGTCTCACAGGCAACGTCGGACAGGTCGATTCACACACCCGCCTGACCCTCGAGCAACGGCCGTGCAGGCGACACCATGGGCGCGAGGCTGACGACGCATGCCCCACACAGGAAGCGTGGCTGGGCATGACGTTCGACGGCCGATCGAGGGGCTGCCGCCGCACGGCATCCTGACGTAGCGTGAGGCGATGAGCGAGCCCTTCCTCACGACCGAGCGTCCGCCCCCGAGCACCGTCGGGGAGCTGCGCGCCACCGGTGAGGTCGCGCGGTCGGTCCACGCGGAGATCCGCGACAACCTCCTCGCCGCGCTGGCGGCGGGACGGGACCCCTGGCCGGGACTGCACGGCTTCGCCTCCAGCGTCATCCCCCAGCTCGAGCGGGCCCTGCTCGCGGGCCACGACGTCGTCCTCCTCGGTGAGCGCGGGCAGGGGAAGACCCGGCTGCTGCGGAGCCTCGTGGGCCTGCTCGACGAGTGGTCGCCGGTCCTCGCCGGCTCCGAGCTCGGGGAGCACCCGTTCGAGCCGATCACCGTGGACTCGCGGCGCCGGGCCGCCGAGCTGGGCGACGCCCTGACCGTCGACTGGCGGCACCGCTCGGAGCGGTATGCCGAGAAGCTCGCCACACCGGACACGAGCGTCGCCGACCTCATCGGTGACGTGGACCCG
>JAQSWV010000088.1 GCA_029266455.1 Nocardioidaceae bacterium | reverse complement strand
GGGAAGTGGTAGGAGGCGCCGGTGGCGTGGTGGAGCTCGGGCCACCGGGACGTGACGACCTTGGCGCGGGTGTAGAAGGACACGCCTTCGGGGCCGTGGACGTGCTTGTCGCCGAACAGGGAGTCCTTCCAGCCGCCGAAGGAGTAGTAGGCCATCGGGACCGGGATGGGGACGTTGATGCCGATCATGCCGACCTGCACCCCGCGCTGGAACGTGCGGGCGGCCTGCCCGCTGGAGGTGAAGATCGCGGTGCCGTTGCCGTAGGGGTTGGCGTTGATCAGCGCGATCGCCTCCTGCACCGTGTCGACGCGCACCACCGACAGCACCGGCCCGAAGATCTCCTCGGTATAGACGTCCATGTCGGTCGAGACGTGGTCGATCAGCGTCGGCCCCACGAAGAACCCGTCCTCCAACCCCTCGACCACCAGACCCCGGCCGTCCACCGCCACCGTGGCCCCCTGGTCGGCGCCCGACCCGATCAACCCCACGATCCGGTCCTTCGCCCCGGCGGTGATCACCGGACCCATCTCACTGGCCGGGTCCCGCCCGTCCCCCACCGTCACCCCGGCCGCCTTGGCCGCCACCACCTCCACCAGCGCATCCCCGGCATCACCGACCGCCACCGCCGCCGAGATCGCCATACACCGCTCCCCGGCCGACCCATACGCCGCCGCCACCAGATGATCGGCCGCAAACTCCAGATCCGCATCCGGCAGCACGACCGCGTGGTTCTTCGCACCCCCCAACGCCTGCACCCGCTTACCGTTCGCCGACCCCCGCTCATGGATATACCGGGCGATCGGGGTCGACCCCACAAACGACACCGCCGCCACATCCGGGTGGTCCAACAACCCGTCCACGGCCTCCCTGTCGCCCTGCAACACCGTGAACACCCCGTCGGGCAACCCCGCCTCAGCCCACAGCTGCGCCACCATCAACGACACCGACGGGTCGCGCTCCGACGGCTTCAACACAAACGTGTTCCCACACGCGATCGCCACCGGATGCATCCACATCGGCACCATGATCGGGAAGTTGAACGGCGTGATCCCCGCCACCACCCCCAACGGCTCCCGAAACGAGAACACATCCACACCCGTCGACACCTGATCCGAATACTCCCCCTTCACCAAGGTGGGAATCCCACACGCGAACTCCACCACCTCCAACCCCCGCTGCACCTCACCCCGAGCATCCGACAACACCTTCCCGTGCTCGCCAGTGATCACCTCCGCCAACTCACCGATCCGCGCGTTCACCAGCTCACGAAACGCGAACAACACCTTGCTGCGCGCACTCAACGACGACTGCGACCACTCACCAAACGACCGACCGCCGCACCGACGACCCCGACGTCGCCTTACCACCAATCCAATGCTCAATCGTCCTCACGAGCCGACGCCTTCCTCATTGCTGGAGCTCTTCAGGTAGTGCCGCTGCCGCTGCTTGTGGTCCACGTAGCTGTCGCGGGCCACCCGTGTGGCGTCCAGGGCCGACACCTCCGCGACGGGAACGTCCCACCACGACTCGCTGTCCGGCGCGGACACCAGGGGGTCACTGTCCACGTGCACCATGACCGGCCCACCGTCGTGGGCCTTCGCCTCGGTGAGCGCCTTGCGCAGCTCGTCGACGGTGGAGGCGCGGTGCACATGCACGCCGAGGCTCTCGGCGTTGGCCGCGAGATCCACCGGCAGGTTGCCGCCGGTGAGCCGGTGGGTCTCGGCGTCGCGGTAGCGGTACCAGGTGCCGAAGCGCGGGGCGCCGACCTCCTCCGACAACGCGCCGATGGACGCGAAACCGTGGTTCTGCACCAGCACCACGATGAGCTTGATCCCCTCCTGGACGGCCGTGACCAGCTCCTGGGCCATCATCAGGTACGACCCGTCGCCCACCATGACGAAGACGTCCCGGTCGGGTGCGGCCATGGCGACTCCCATGCCGCCGGCGATCTCATAGCCCATGCACGAGTACCCGTACTCGACGTGGTAGCCCTTCGGGTCGCGCGTGCGCCACAGCTTGTGCAGCTCGCCCGGCATGGAGCCGGCGGCACACACCACCACGTCGCGCGCCTCGGACACCTCGTTGACGGCGCCGATGATCTCCGACTGTGCGGGCAGCGGCGTGTGGCCCCGCTGGTGGGCGTCCTCGACGACGGCGTCCCACTCCCTGCCGGCGGCCGCAGCCGCGTCCTGGTAGTCGCGACCGGTCGACCAGTCGCCGAGACCGGCCAGCAGGGCATCGAGCCCGGTCCGTGCGTCGGCGACCAGGGCCACCCCACTGTGCTTCACCGAGTCGATCCCGGCCACGTTCAGGTTCACGAACCGCACGTCGGGGTTGGCGAACGCCGTCCGCGACGCGGTGGTGAAGTCGCTGTAGCGGGTGCCTATCCCGAGCACCACGTCGGCCTCGCGAGCGAACCGGTTGGCCACGGTCGTGCCGGTGCTGCCGATGGCGCCGAGGGCGAGCGGGTGGTCGTACGGGAGGCTGCCCTTGCCGGCCTGGGTCTCCGCGACCGGGATGCCGGTCGCTTCCGCGAACCGGCGCAGCGTCTCGGTCGCCTCGGAGTAGATGACACCGCCTCCCGCGACCAGCAGTGGGCGCCGCGCAGAGCGCAGCGCGGCAAGGGCGCGCTCGAGCGCTGCCGGCTCGGGAACGGGCCTGGCGACGTGCCACACCCGGCGGTCGAACAGCTCCTCCGGCCAGTCGTACGCCTCGGCCTGCACGTCCTGGGGGAGCGCGACCGTGACAGCGCCGGTCTCGACCGGGTCGGTCAGCACCCGCATCGCTCCGAGCAGTGCCGCCGGCAGCTGCTCGGGGCGCCAGACCCGGTCGAAGTAGCGGGACACCGGGCGGAAGACGTCGTTGACCGACACCTCCCGGTCCGCGGGGTTCTCCAGCTCCTGCAGCACCGGGCTCGAGACCCGGGTGGAGAACACGTCCCCGGGCAGCAGCAGCACCGGGAGCCGGTTGATCGTGGCGAGCGCCGCGCCGGTGACCATGTTCGTCGCGCCGGGGCCGATGGACGCCGTGCAGGCGAGGGTCGACAGGCGGTTGCGCATCCGCGCGAACGCGACCGCAGCATGCACCATGCCCTGCTCGTTGCGGGACTGCAGGTAGCGCAGCCGGTCCGGGTCGTCGAGCTCCGACTGCAGCAGGGCCTGTCCCATGCCGGCGACGTTGCCGTGGCCGAAGATGCCGAAGCAGCCCTCGAAGAGCCGCTGCTCCACCCCGTCGCGCTCGGTCCACTGCTCGGCGAGGAAGCGCACCACCGCCTGGGCGACGGTCAGCCGCACGGTGCCGCTCATCGGGTACCTCCTGAGATCTCGGCTGGGAATGGCAGCCGCGGGTCGACGTCTTCGGACTCCCACGTGTCGCGCACCCAGGCGTGCTGCGGGTCGTCGCAGATGCGCCAGACCCGTTCGCCGGGTCCGGCCATGACGTTGAGGTAGTACAGGTCGTAGCCCGGCACGGCCATCGACGGACCGTGCCAGCCGTACGGCATCGTCACCACGTCGCCGGTACGGACCTCGGCCAGCAGGTCGAGCTCTCGGCCCGGGTGGGTGTCGGGCCGCGTGTAGACGCGCTGGTAGCCGATGCCGGGCCCGGCGGGTCCGGGTGCGACCTCGAAGTAGTAGATCTCCTCGAGCACGCTCTCGCCCTCGCGGTCCTCGTCGTGCTTGTGCGGCGGATAGCTCGACCAGTTGCCCGCCGGGGTGAGCACCTCGCAGGCGATGATGCGGTCGGCGTCCAGAACCCCAGGGGTACCGAAGTTGTTGACCTGACGGCTGGAGCGTCCGGCGCCCCGCAGCTCGACCGGCACGTCTGATGCCGGCAGGTGCCGTACCGGCAGCCGGCGCTCGCACTCGGCCGACGGCAGGGCGAAGCGCCCACCACCGGCACTGGAGATCGTGGCCCGGGTGTCCCGCGGCAGGTAGACCACGTCGCTCACCCCGGTGAAGACGCTGTCGCGTCCGGTCAGCTCGATGCGCTCGCCGTCGCACTCGACCACGCAGTGGCCGGACAACGACAGCACGAGCGTCTCGGCGCGCTGAGTGTCGACGGTCTCCGCCTGACCGGGAGCCAGGTCGAGGACCCGCAGGCCGCTGTACGACCACCTCGCCCGGACCGGGTCGACGTCGAGGCTGAAGGAGCCCGACGCGGTGGCGCCGGCGCGCAGGTGGTGCTGGTCGTCGGTCACGTCATGAGCTCCACGGTGGCGTCGACCGCGGCAGCGACGTCGTCGTCCGGGGGGTACAGCAGGGAGCGTCCGACCACCATCCCGCGGGTGCTCGGGTACGCCAGGGCCTTGCGCCAGCTGGCGAACTGAGCCCCCTGGTCGCTGGAGACCTCCCCGCCCAGCAGCACCACGGGCAGCGTGGTGGCGGCGAGCACCTGGTCCATGTCCTCGACGACCGGAAGCTTGAGCCAGGTGTGCGCGGAGGTCGTGCCGAGGCCGGCCGCGACGGCCGACGACCGGACGACGGCCTCCGTCGACAGGTCGTTGCGGAAGCGCCCGTCGACCCGCTCGGACAGGAACGGCTCGACCATCGCCATCAGGTGCTGCTCGGCCAGGGCGTCGACCGCGTGCGCGCAGGCCTCGAGCGTACGCACGGTGGCGGGGTCGTCAGGATCGATGCGCAGCAGCATCTTCCCGCCCTGCCAGCCCATCCGGGCGGCCCCGGCGGCGGTGTATCCGGTGAACCGGTCGTCCATCTCGAAGACCGTGCCGGCCAGGCCGCCTCGGTTCATCGACGCGATGACGACCTTGTCCTCGAGGGCGCCGAGCAGCAGCAGATCCTCGAGGATGTCGGCGGTGCCGAGCACGCCGTCGACGCCGGGACGCGACAGGGCGGTGGCGAGCCGGTCGAGCAGGCTGAGCCGGTCGGCCATCGCGAACTCACGGTCACCGGCGCGCAGAGCCCCCCGAGCAGGGTGGTCGGCGGCCACCAGCAGCAGGCGGCCGGTCTGACCGATCAGGTTGTCCGGGTGGCGCCTGGCCGCGGCCATCTCGGCGATGCGGTGCGGCTGCCGGACCCGGACGTCGAGCAGCCTGGCCAGTCGGTCCTCGTTGCTGGGAACGGTCATCGAGGCCCTCCAGCGGCCGACTCGAGGAGCCGGTCGACTTCGTCCGGCGTGGGCATGGCGTCGGCGCACGCCAGTCGCGAGGCGACCAGGGCGCCGGCGGCGTTGGCGAACGACAGCAACCGCTCCAGCGGCCATTCCGAGAGCAACCCATGGCACAGCGCGCCCCCGAAGGCGTCGCCGGCACCGAGGCCGTTGACCACGTCGACGTGCACCGGCGGCACCACGACCGACTCCACCGAGCCGTCCGCGCCCACCCGCTCGCCCAGCACCCCGGCCGGGCCCTGCTTCACCACGGCCAGGTCGACGCCCGCCTTGCGCAGCGCCTCGGCGGCCGCCCGTGGCTCACTTTCACCGACGGCGGTGGCAGCCTCATCCTTGTTGCCCACCGCGACCGTGGTGTGCGGCAGTGCGGCGGCGTACTGCTCGGTGGCCTCGGCGCGCGAGGCCCAGAACATCGGCCGGTAGTCGAGGTCGAACACCGTGGTGCCGCCGGCGGCCGACCGTTCCTCGAGAGCGGCCAGCGTGGCCGAGCGGCTGGGCTCGACCGACAGCCCGGTGCCCGTGACCCAGAAGATGTCGGCGGAGCGGATCGCGTCCAGGTCGAGCTCCTCGGGGCGGATCACCAGGTCGGGCGCGACCGGTCGCCGGTAGAAGTACAGCGGGAAGTCGTCGGGGGGGAAGATCTCGCAGAACGTCACCGGGGTGGGCAGGTCGGGGACGGGGCTGACGTAGCGGTCGTCGACACCGAACCCCTTCAGGGCCTTGTGCACGTAGCGCCCGAACGGGTCGTCGCCGGTGCGCGTGATGATCGCGGTACGGCGACCGTGCCGGGCGGCGGCGACCGCGACGTTGGTGGCGCTGCCTCCGAGGTACTTGCCGAAGCTCTCGACGTCCTCGAGGCTGACACCGATCTGCTGCGGGTAGACGTCGACGCCGACGCGGCCCATGGCCAGGACCTCGAAGCCGTTGTCGCTCATGCCACCGCCGCCTGGACGTAGTCGAGGCTGGTCCGAACGTCGGTCAGCAGGCCGTCTCCGTCGGGTTCGCGGTCGAGCATCACGTCCTGCTCCAGTACGTACCAGCCGGCGTAGCCCGAATCGTGCAGGGTGCGGATCATCGCCGCCACGTCAACGCTGCCCCGGCCGAGTGGCACCCACAGCCCTGCGCGTACCGCGTCGGCGAAGGCGAGGGTGCCGTCCAGCACCTTCGCGGCGAGATCCCCGTCGACGTCCTTGAGGTGCACGTGCACGACCCGGCCGACGTGCTCGCGAGTCAGCGCGACCGGGTCGGTGCCGCCGACGAGCAGGTGCCCCGTGTCGACGCACAGGCCGACCCGCGAGCCGGCGAGCACCCGGTCGACGTCGTCGCGGTTCTCGACCATCGTCCCGACGTGCGGGTGCAGGCCGAGGACCACTCCACGGTCGTCGGCCAGTTGAGCGACTCTGTCGAGGTTCGCGAGCAGGGTCGTCCAGCCCAGGTCGTCGAGCACCGGCCGGGCGTCGTAGCCGTGCAGCCCGGTCGCGGCCGCGAGCACCACCACGTCGGCGCGCGCCGCCACACAGGTGTCGATGAAGGCGTCGACGGCGGGCAGCGGGTCCACGTCGGGGTCGTGCAGGAGCACGGGGAGGAACCCGCCCACGCCCTGCAGCCCGTGCTCGGCCAGCACGGCGGCCAGCTCCTCGGGCTGCTCCGGGAGGAATCCGGTGGGGCCGAACTCGGTGGCCTCGATGCCGAGCGCGCGCATCTCGGCGAGCACCCGCTCGGGTCGCAGCTGGTGACCCCAGCCGGGGACCTCGCAGACACCCCACGAGATCGGGGCGGCGGCGATCCTCGCGCTCATCGACGGACCTCGCTGATCGGCACGGGTCGCGACTCGCGCCGGGACAGCTCGCCGGCTTCGGCGACGTAGAACGCCTCCAGCGCGTCTGCCGGTGTGCACGGGCTGGCGCCACCGTCGCGGGCAAGACCTAGGAACGCGGTCAGCTCCGCGGCGTACGCCGCGGCGAACCGCTCGGGGAACATCGGGTAGGCGGGGCCGGCGGGGAACGGGACACCCGGCTCGGTCGAGCGCAGCGGCGTGCGGTCGTCGAGCCCGACCGAGACCGAGCCGGCCGAGCCGAGTACCTCCAGGCGCACGTCGTAGCCCGCCGCGTTGTAGCGCGTGCAGCTGACGGTGGCCAGCGTGTCGTCGTCGAGGGTGAGCAGGGCCGTCAGGGTGTCGACGTCGTCGTAGGTGGCGAAGAAGTCGTCACCGCGGTTGGTTCCCACCGCGTAGACGGACGCGACCTCGCGACCGGTGACCCAGCGGATGCTGTCGATGTCGTGCACGGCGCAGTCGCGGAAGAAGCCGCCCGACGAGGCGATGTAGGCGGGCGTAGGCGGGCCGGGGTCGAGCGTGCACGACCGCAGCGTGTGGATCCACCCGAGCTCCCCCGAGCGGACCGCCTCCCTCGCGGCGAGGTAGCCGGGGTCGAAGCGGCGCTGGTAGCCCACCTGGACGATGGCGTCGGTGCCCTCGAGGGCGGCCATGACGTCGAGGGTGCCGGCGATGTCGGCGGCTACCGGCTTCTCCACGAAGACCGGCAGGCCGGCGTCGGCTGCGGCGAGGACGAGCTTCGGATGGGAGTCGGTGGAGGTGGCGACCACGAGCGCGTCGACCCGCCCCGGGGCGAGCAGCTCGTCGACGCCGGCGGCAGCCGTCAGTCCGAGCGGTTCTGCCACCTGTGCGGCCCGGGTGGCGTCGACGTCGGCCACGACGACCTCGTCGGCCCCGTCGAGGGCTGCGAGCACGGATGCGTGCATCGCGCCGATTCGCCCCGCTCCCGCCAGCCCGACCCGCATCCGACTGCCGCCTCCCCATGCCCGCGTCGGGCCACGTGTCCGCCTTGTCCGTCGACGAGTGTGCTGCGAGTGTCGTCGAGGTGTCAAGAGTTTGTCAGGACATATTGACCTCCGGACAATCACGGAGCACGTTTGACGCGTCACGAGCGACGAGGAGGGCCGGAGTGGGCGAGCTGCCGCACATCACACTCGACCGGTCCAGCCCGGTGCCCCTGTACTTCCAGGTCGCCCGTCAGCTCGAGCGTGCCATCGTCGATGGTTCCCTGGCGCCCGGTGACCGCATCATGAACGAGGTCGAGCTGGCTGCCCGCTTGGGCTTGTCGCGACCCACGATGCGGCAGGGGATGCAGCTGCTGGTGGACAAGGGACTGCTGGTGCGCAAGCGGGGAGTCGGCACCCAGGTCGTGGGCCCGAAGATCCGCCGGCCGTTCGAGCTGACCAGCCTCCACGACGATCTCGCCAGCAGCGGGCAGCCGCAGGCGACCACGGTGCTGTCGTGCTCGGTCATCCAGGCCGACGAGGAGCTGTCCGTCGAGCTGCAGGTGCCGGTCGGCGATCCGGTCTGGTCACTGGAGCGGCTGCGGAACGTGCGCGACGAGCCCTTCGCCCTGATGCACAATTTCCTGCCCGTCGACGTGGTCGACCTCCACGGCGTCGACCTGACGACCCGGGGCCTGTACGCGGTGCTGCGCGAGGCCGGGGTGCAGCTGCGGGTCGCCAACCAGCGCGTCGGCGCCCGACGCGCCGATGCCCGCGAGGCACGACTGCTCGGGGAGCGCCGCGGCGCCCCGCTCTTGACCATGACCCGCACGGCCTTCGACAGCGCCGGTCGGGCCGTGGAGTACGGCGACCACGTCTACCGGCCGATCCCTGACGGCGGCTGGAGCGCGACCGGGAGCGCCGCCGCCTCCGCGCCCGCGCCAGGTCGGCTGCGCCCACCATCCCGGCCTCGTTCCCGAGGTGCGCCCGAACGATGCGGGCCTCGGACCGGAAGCCCCGGCCGGTCAGCGTCCGCCGGAACGCATCGCGAGCCGGTTCGAGCAGCAGATCGCCGGCATCTGACACCCCGCCGCCCACGACGAAGACCCCGTTGTCGAACGCCGCGGACAGCCCGGCCATGCCGACCCCGAGCCAGTCACCGACGTCGCGCAGCAGCTCGATAGAGGCGGGATCCCCCGCACTGGCCGCCTGGGCCACCAGCAGACCGGTCAGCGCGGACCGGTCCCCATCGGCCAGCTCGAGCAGCCGGGCGGCCCGCGGGGATTCGGCGTCGGCAAGCGCGCGTGCTTCGCGGGCCAGCGCGTTGCCGCTCGCGTACTGCTCCCAGCAGCCGGAGTTGCCGCACTCGCACGCGTGTCCGTGGGGGACGACCTGCATGTGGCCGAACTCCCCCGCCATGCCGTGCCGGCCCCGGAACAGCTGACCGTCGATCATGACGGCGCCGCCGATGCCGGTGCCGAGAGTGATGCAGACCAGGTCGTCCTCGCGCTGCGCGGCCCCGAAGCGGAACTCCGCCCACGCGGCGGCGTTCGCGTCGTTCTCCACGACGACCGACAGCCCGATGCGGCGGTAGACGGCGTCCCGCAACGGCTCGTGCCGCCAGGCCAGATGCGGGGAGAACAGCACGGTCGAGCGGGTGATGTCCACGAAGCCGGCTGCGCCGATGCCGACCCCCACGATCGTGTGCCGGCTCCGCAGCTCACGCACGATGTCGGCGATGATGTCCTCGACCTCGGTGGGTGAGGTCGTCGGCGTGTCGCGCCCGGTCCTGGCGACGACGTTGCCGTCGAGATCCACGACGCCGGCCTTGACCCGGGTACCGCCGATGTCGATCCCGATCGCGAGGCGCTCCAGCAGTGGCACGCCCTCACTCTTTCAGATCGCGCCGCTCCCCCTCGCCACGCACGACGTCATCGACTGCGAGGCGTATCGCCGGCGCGTTGTATGACGCCACACGGCACCCGGCCGCCCGTCGCCACCACGTCGTCGACTGCGAGGCATATCGCCGGCGCGTTGCATGACGCCAGACGGCACCCGGCCGCCCGTCGCCACCACGTCATCGACTGCGCGGCGTATCGCCGGCGAGTTGTATGACGTCAGGCGGTGGAGGGGCGGTTGCGGCGGGCCAGGTCGGCGGCGCCGACGATCCCGGCGTCGTTGCCCATCTCGGCGCCGCGGATCTCGAGGACGGGGCGGTACCCGCGTGCGGTGAGCTCGGACTCGAAGGCGGCCCGCATCGGGTCGAGCAGCAGGTCGCCGGCCGCGGACACTCCCCCGCCGACGACCGCCACGGCCGGGTCGAGCACCGCCGTCAGGGACACCAGCCCCTCCCCTAGCCACCGGCCCACCTCGCTCACGATGGCCAGGCTGGCCCTGTCACCCTCATGCGCCAGCCGGGTCACCGTCTTGCCGTCGAGCCGTTCCGCCTCGCCCCCGCACGCCTCCGACAACGCCTCCGCCCCCGGGGTCCGCGACTCCACCAGCTCGCGGGCGTCCCGCACCAGCGCCCGGCCGCTGGCGTACTGCTCCCAGCAGCCGCGGTTGCCGCAGCCGCACCGCACACCCTGCGGCACGACGCGCATG
>JAQSWV010000087.1 GCA_029266455.1 Nocardioidaceae bacterium | reverse complement strand
CCAGCAGCGTCGGCACGACGGTAGACCCCTGCGCGGTACATCCGTTGTAGCGCAGGGGAAGCGAGCGCCCGGGGCGCCACAGCGTCGAGCATTCGACAGATGCCGCCCGCGCCCTATTCGGCTGGGCGGGGTCCGACGCCCCTGCCTCAGGGACCGGTTCCGGCTTCTCGGCGTTGTCAGCCGAGCACCCTGCGAGCAGGGCAACGACAACGAGCCCCGCGGTGACGACCCACCCGCTCGTCTGCGAAGTCCCCATGCTCCCCCACCTTCGAGACCCACAGCATAGGCTCCGGTGCATCGCTCGCGATCCTCAAGGGGCCTCTCGCCGCACGCAAGACCCGCACTGACGGATGAGGCTTGTGGACCTCGGTGCCAGTGCGGGTCTCAAGGACGCCGCTGACGGTCGACGGCAGCGGCGTCGGTCGTCAGCTGTCGCGGACGGCGCTCTTCAACGCGGCGAGAGGGCTCACCTTGACCCCCTTGCTGGCCGGGATGTCCATCTCCTCCCCCGTCTGCGGGTTGCGGCCAGTGCGGGCGTTGCGCTGCACCTTCTCGAACTTCACGAAGCCCTGGATGGTCACTGTGTCGCCTGCCACGGTCTGCTCGGTCACCTCGTCGATCAGCGCCTTGAGCATCGTGTCGACATCGGCCTGGGAAGCGCCGGCGCGGTTCGCGACGGCCTGGACGAGCTCTTTCTTGTTCATGACTTCTCCTCGGTTCGGAATGACCGCGGTCCGGTACGGGCACGCGGCGGGTGCGGTGCCGGTCAGGCGATGGCAGCTGTCTGGTCGGCACCGAGGTCGGTGTGCAGCCGCACCTGTTTGACGAGGATCTGGGCGTCACCACGCAGGTCGAGCTCGCGGTGCGCGCCGTCGGGCGCCCAGCCGGCGGCGGCGAGGAACGCTCTGGCGCGGTCGTCGGAGCTGGTCAGCCACATCGTCGCCCGCCGGAAGCCATCGGCGCGCAACGTGTCGGCGCAGGCTTGCAGCAGCCGTGACCCGTGGCCGCTTCCGCGCCTGGCCGGCTCGACCACCAGCTCGGCGATCTCGCCGTCTGCGACCGGGTCGGCATCGGGGTCACCGGAGGGACCAGTCACGGCGAAGCCTCGCACCGTCGCGCGTTCCAGCCCGACCAGCACCCGGTTGCGCGCGTCGCCGGGCTTGTCCAGCGACACAGCCCAGCGGTTTGCGATCGGACCCGCGTCGAGCTCGGCCAGCACCTCGGCAGGCAGCAGCGACACGTACGACTCACGCCACGCGTCGACCTGGACAGCGGCGATGGCCGCCGCGTCGGCCGTCCACGCGGTACGGACGCTGACGTCTGCGCTCGGCTGCACATCACAAGTCTGTCAGCCGACAGCGGTCAGCCCGAATCCGCCACGGCACACGCTACGCAGCACCCATCACCAGTCCTTCGATCGTGAGCTTCTGCACCACCGGCTGCAGTCCGTCGACAAGTGGCCTCGAACGAGCCGAACACCCGTCGGTCCAGCGTGCCGATGCGGGACGACGGGTCGAGCGTCAGGCGGGCCGTCTTCATCAGGCACGGTGTACACGGAAGCTTTCATCGTTGTAAAGGGCACACCGCCGGGCGGGCCTCGCTGGCGGTCAGATGACTCCGAGCAGTCGGTCACTGCCGGTGCGTTGCGCAGCGCTCGGCGTCGGCCGTGCCGTGTCCGCCCGCGTACCATCGAGATCGTGCACGGCAACGACGCCACGCTCGACGAACCGGCCGACGACGACCCGGCCTTCCTCGCCCTGATCGATGACGACGGGCGGGTCGAGCCGCGTGATGCCATGCCGCAGGGATACCGGCAGAGCCTGGTGCGCCAGATCGCCCAGCACGCCCACTCGGAGATCATCGGTATGCAGCCCGAGGGCAGCTGGATCGGCCGTGCACCGAGCCTGCGGCGGAAGGCCATCCTGATGGCCAAGGTCCAGGACGAGGCGGGACACGGGCTGTACCTGTACGCCGCCGCCGAGACGCTCGGGGTCGACCGGGTCGATCTGCTGGACCGGCTGCACGCCGGGAAACAGAAGTACTCCTCGATCTTCAACTACCCCACTCCCACCTGGGCCGACATCGGCGCCATCGGCTGGCTGGTCGACGGCGCCGCCATCACCAACCAGGTGCCGCTGACGCGCTGCTCCTTCGGCCCGTACGCGCGGGCCATGGTGCGGATCTGCAAGGAGGAGTCGTTCCACCAGCGGCAGGGCTTCGAGATCCTGCACACGCTGTCGCACGGCACCACGGAGCAGCACGAGATGGCTCAGCAGGCCGTTGACCGCTGGTGGTGGCCGAGCCTGATGATGTTCGGTCCGGCCGACGACGAGTCGCCGAACTCGGCACGGTCGATGCGGTGGGGCATCAAGCGGTTCAGCAACGACGAGCTGCGTCAGCGGTTCGTCGACATGACGGTGCCGCAGGCGCGGGCGCTCGGACTCACCCTGCCCGACCCCGACCTCGCGTACGACGAGGCGACGGGGCACTGGCACTTCGGCGAGATCGACTTCTCCGAGCTGTTCGACGTGATCAACGGGAACGGTCCGCTGAACGCCGAGCGGATGGCGCACCGGCGCGGTGCCCACGAACGCGGCGCCTGGGTGCGCGCGGCGGCCGACGCCTATGCGGCCAAGCACGCGTCCCGAAGCGCCGGGACGGCCGCGTGAGCAGCCGGGGGTGGCCGTTGTGGGAGGTCTTCGTGCGGGCCCGCCGCGGTCTTGCGCACACGCACGTGGGCAGCCTGCACGCACCCGACGCCGAGATGGCGGTGCGCAACGCGCGAGACGTGTTCACCCGGCGGAGCGAGGGTGTCTCGATCTGGGTGGTGCCCGCAGCTGCCATCACCGCCAGCAGTCCCGACGAGAAGGATGCGTTCTTCGACCCGGCCGGAGACAAGGTCTACCGGCATCCGACGTTCTACGAGGTGCCGGAGGGGGTCGAGCACCTGTGAGTGCCGCCGCGGGCGATGCCGTCGGTGAGGTCGTCGGCAGCGCGGTCGGCGCTCTGTCCGGAGACGCGGCGGCGCAGCCGGACGAGGTGGCCGCCTATGCCCTTCGGCTCGGCGACGACGCCCTGGTGCTGGCCCAGCGGATGGGGGAGTGGATCGCGGCCGCACCGGAGCTCGAGGAGGACGTGGCGCTGGCGAACATCGCGCTGGACCTGCTCGGGCAGGCACGGACCCTGCTGACGTACGCGGGCACCGCCGACGGCCGGACCGAGGACGAGCTGGCCTATCTGCGCGATGCCGAGGGGTTCCGCAACGTCCACCTGGTCGAGCGCCCGGACGACGGCGACTTCGCGTACTGCGTCGCCCGCCTGCTGGGATTCTCCGCCTACCAGGTCGAGCTGTACGCGCGGCTCGCCTCCTCCACCGACCACACGCTGGCCGCGATATCCGCCAAGGCGGTCAAGGAGGTGGCGTACCACCGCGACCACGCCACCCAGTGGGTGCTCCGCCTCGGCGACGGTACGGAGGAGTCGCGCATCCGGATGCAGGCCGGGCTGGACGCCGTCTGGCCGTACCTGGCGGAGCTGTTCGAGACCGACGAGCTGGTGGCGCGCCTCGGCGACGTGGCCGTCGACCCGGCTGGGCTGCACGAGCCGGCGCTGGCGTACGTGCGTGGAGTGGTGCACCAGGCGACGTTGTCCGTGCCTGAGGTCGCGGTGGCCCCGGGTGGAGGTCGACGGGGCGAGCACACCGACGCGCTGGCGCCCCTGCTGGCCGAGATGCAGGCTCTGCCCCGCGCCATGCCGGGGGTGCGGTGGTGATGGCGCCTTCAGCCAGGGACGCGGCAGCGACACCTGCGCCCACCGCCGAGGGGGTGCGGGCGCTGGTGGCCGAGGTGCCGGATCCCGAGGTGCCCGTGCTCACCATCGACGACCTCGGCGTGCTCCGTGACGTGGTCGTCGACCACGCGGGCCACGTCCGGGTCGACATCACGCCGACCTACTCCGGCTGCCCGGCGATGGAGTCGATCCGCGCCGACATCGAGTCGCGACTCGCCGCCGCGGGTCACCGCGACGTCGAGGTGCGCCTGGTGCTCGCCCCGGCGTGGAGCACCGACTGGATGAGTGCGGCCGGTCGCCGCAAGCTGGCCGCCTACGGCATCGCCCCGCCGAGCGGTCGCGCACCGGCCGCCCAGGGTGGCGGGCCCGTCTCGGTGGGTCTGTCCGTGCGCTGCCCGCAGTGCGGGTCGCCGGACACGCGCGAGCTGAGCCGGTTCGGCTCCACCGCCTGCAAGTCCCTGTGGCGGTGCCAGTCGTGCCGCGAGCCGTTCGACCACTTCAAGGCGTTCTGAGATGCTGCCCGCCCCGCCGAGGCCGCCCGCCCCTGCCCGCGCCCCGGCCGGGGTGGGCGGCGGCTGACGTGGCGACCCGGGCTCGCTTCCACTCCCTCGCGGTCAGGTCGGTGCGGCGCCTCACCGAGGACTCGGTCGCGCTGACCTTCGACGTGCCTGACGAGCTGGCCGGGGCGTACGCACACTCGGCCGGTCAGTACGTCGCCATCGTGGCGCCGGCCCTGGACGACGGGGTACGGCGCAGCTACTCGATCTGCACCCCGGCCGGGTCCGGCGAGCTGACCGTCGCGGTCAAGCTGCTCCCCGACGGCGCCTTCTCGACGTACGCGGCCGAGACGCTGCGACCGGGCGATGAGCTGGAGGTGCTCACGCCGGTGGGTCGCTTCGGCCCGCGACCGGTCTCAGCGGACGACCCTCCGAAGTCGTACGGCTGTGTGGCCGCGGGCAGCGGGATCACCCCCGTGCTGTCGATCGTGTCGACCGTGCTGGCCCAGCAGCCGCAGGCCCGGGTCACGCTGCTCTACGCCAACCGCACCACCCGCAGCGTCATGTTCACCGAGGAGCTCGAGGACCTCAAGGACCGGTATCCCGAACGGTTCAGCCTGCTGCACCTGCTCACCCGGGAACCGGGGCAGGTCGAGCTGCTCTCCGGCCGGCTCGACCGGCACCGCTTCGAACGGCTGCTCGACACGCTGCTTCCTCCCGGTGACATCGACGAGTGGTTCCTCTGCGGGCCGCATGCCATGGTGGTGATGCTGCGCGAGGCCCTGCTCGAGCGCGGCGTCGTGTCCCCGCAGGTGCGCACCGAGCTGTTCCACGCGGACCCGCCGACCGAGCCCACCCCGACGGTGCCTGCCCCCGCCACCACGGCAGCGGCCGGACGTGGTGCCGAGGTGACACTGGTGCTCGACGGCCGCCGATCGACCGTGCACCTCCCACCCGACGGGCCGCCCGTCCTGGAGGCGGCGCTCACCGTCCGCTCCGACGCACCGTTCTCGTGCCGCGGCGGCGTGTGCGGCAGCTGCCGGGCGCGCGTGCTGGAGGGGACCGTCGCGATGGACCACACGTACGCGCTGGAGCCCGAGGAGATCGCGCGTGGCTACGTCCTCACCTGCCAGGCACACCCGACCAGCGATCGGGTGGTCGTCGACTTCGACACCTGATGCGCCCCGTGGCCCGACCGGCGGAAAGTGATTCCGCGGAATCACTGTCTCGCAGCCGGGGACCGCTGCGTGGCAGGCGGATCCTCCCCGGGGCCGGTGCTAGCGTCGCCGACGTGCGCGCGTACCTCGACCTGTTGCAGCGGGTGCTCGACGAGGGCGCACCCAAGTCCGACCGCACCGGCACCGGAACGCTCAGTGTCTTCGGGCACCAGCTGCGGGTCGACCTGGCGGCGGGGTTCCCGCTGCTGACAACGAAGAGGCTGCACATCCGATCGATCGTCGGGGAGCTGTGCTGGTTCCTGCGCGGCGATACCAACGTGAGGTGGCTGCAGGAGCGCGGCATCACCATCTGGGACGAGTGGGCCGACGAGCGGGGGGACCTCGGCCCGGTGTACGGGCGACAGTGGCGCTCGTGGCCGACACCGGACGGCGGCCACGTCGACCAGCTCGGTGCGGTGGTCGAACAGATCCGCCGCGACCCCGACTCGCGGCGGCACGTGGTGAGCGCCTGGAACGTCGCCGACATCCCGCAGATGGCCCTGGCCCCCTGCCATGCGCTGTTCCAGTTCTACGTGGCGGATGGGCGACTGTCCTGCCAGCTCTACCAACGCTCGGCCGACGTCTTTCTCGGCGTGCCGTTCAATATTGCGTCGTACGCACTGCTGACCCACCTGGTCGCGCAGGTGTGTGACCTCGAGGTCGGCGACTTCGTGCATACCTTCGGCGATGCCCATCTCTATGTGAACCATCTCGACCAGGCCCGTGAGCAGCTGGCCCGCCAGCCCCGTGCGCTGCCCGAGCTCTGGCTCGACCCGTCCGTACGCGACCTGGACGCCTTCGACCTCGAGCACGTCAAGATCACCGGCTACGACCCACAGCCTGCGATCAAGGCGCCGATCGCGGTCTGAGGCGGGGTGCTCGGATCGGGATGCTGGCTCCGGATGCCGCCCCGATGAGGCTCACCCTGGTGGTCGCCGTCGCCAGCAACGGGGTGATCGGGCACGACGGTGGTCTGCCGTGGCCGCGCACGGGCGACCTCCGCCAGTTCAAGGCCCTGACCCTCGGCCACCCGCTGGTGATGGGCAGACGCACGTACGAGTCGATCGGCCGCCCCCTGCCCGGCCGGACGACCGTCGTGGTCACCCGCGACCCCGACTGGTCAGCCGAGGGGGTGGTGGTGCGGCATTCGGTCGACGACGCGGTGGCCACTGCGGCCGCTCTGGACGACGAGGTCTTCGTGGTGGGCGGCGCCCAGGTCTACGCCGCCACCCTGCCTCGGGCCGACCGCCTGGTCGTGACCTGGGTCGACCAGGCGCCAGTCGGTGACACGCTGATGCCCACGGTGGACTGGGCGCAGTGGCACGAGAGCGAACGCGAGCCGCACGACGGGTACACGATCGTGACCTACCTCCGCGCCTGAACCCGGGCACGGAGACCCGCCGGGCGCGTTCTGCCCGCGGCATTCCCGCCCCGGCCGTTGCATGCATGTCCCCCCGGCCGCTGCATGTCCCCAGATCGCTGTATCACCACGGCTCCGGCGATGTCCTCTCCCATGTGTGACCGCCTCGGCGATCCACCGTGACACCTCCGTACCCGTCCCGGCGCCACGATGGCGACCGACCGAACAGGGAGCAGCACATGTCCGGAATCCGCAACGTAGGCAAGCGCTCGCGCATCGCCGCCGCCGGCGTCCTCACCGTCGGCCTCCTCGGAACCGTCGGTCTCACGCAGGCCGCCAACGGCGCCCCCGGCGGCACCAACGGTGTCGAAGGTGCCGAACAACACCGCTCCTTCCAGACCACCGAGCGCGGCTCGTGCTCGAGGTACTGGATCGTCGTCAACGCCAACGGCACTCCGGCGCGCGGCAGCTGTGGAGCCAAGTCCTCCCTCAAGCTCGGGCCCGGCGAGTACCAGGTCAACTGGAAGGTCAAGGAGCGCAAGTGCGCGCGGCTCGCGACGATCGGGCTCCCCGGCGGCTCAGGCTCGGAGACCCCGGGGTTCATCACCACCGTCGGTCGCGTCGGCAAGCCCAAGAGCAGCTACGTGGCCACCTACGACACCAACGGCAACCCGGCAGACCGCGCCTTCCAGGTGCACCTGGCCTGCTGACCGGCCTCCTGACCGTCCCCGGCCCGGGGTCGGCCACCGGACCTTCCGGCCCACCGTGCCGCTCGCAGCACGGTGGGCCGGCAGGCTCTGCTCCGGCTCCGGCTCCGGCTCCGGCTCC
>JAQSWV010000086.1 GCA_029266455.1 Nocardioidaceae bacterium | reverse complement strand
ATGAGCTTGACGCGCCCGACAGTGCGAGACTCCTTGCCCTGCAGAACCTCAGCAGTGCAGACGCGGCGATCAACTGCTGGAACGACAAGTACCACTTCGACTTCTGGCGCCCGTGGAACGCGATCACCCGAGCGTCAGAAGACGGCAACCCTGCCACGGACCCCGACGCGACCTGGACGGCGCTCCTCACCGCGCCATATCCGGAGTGGACCTCGGGACACAACTGCCTCGACGGGGCACACGCCACGGTGCTACGTATGTTCTTCGGCGACGACCCCGAGGGTGGGCCCTTCCAGATCACGAGCACGTTCGTGAACCCGGGAGGACCTGCTGTACGCACGTTCGACACGTTCTCGGAGCCGCTGGCGGAGCTCATCGAGGCACGCATCTGGGCCGGCCTGCACTACCGCGGCGGAGACGTCGCCGGCCAGGTCCTCGGCCGCAACGTCGCGAACTTCGGGGCCGCGAACTACTTCCAGCCGGTCGGCAACTGATCAGTTACAGGAAGCCATCTCGTGGAGACGGCCCGCTCAAGGTGGGCCGTCTCCACGCATCGTGCTCTTGAGGGCGAGCACAGCGCGGCAAGAGTACCGATCATCACGCACTGGCCAGCCAAAGGCATCGCTGGCGAGCATCCGGACGCGAGGGATGACACGACGACCAGCAGCCGCTCCAGTCGCTGCACAGCGGTCGAGGGCACCCCTATGTCTTGGATCTGGGTGGCCCCACCTGTTGAGCGCCATGCGAGCAGCGCCGCACGATTTCGGGCGCGTCCAAAGGCATCTCAGGGGACGAGTTGCGGCCACAGCGCCCCCACCGCCAGGCAGCTGGCGGCGAGTCCGGGTCCCAGGCTGCGGCCAGAAGGTTGACCGGGGCGTTGTACCGAAGGATCACCACGATTGCCGCAATCCAAACAGCAGTGCGAGGACGGACAGGACGAGCGCCGCGCCGCGGCGGTTGGTGACCGCCAGCCCAACCACCAAACCGATCGACATCCCCGACCCCATGACCAGCACGCGGTATGACACCGCCAACCGCAACCTCGGCGGCGTCCACCCGAGACCGCGGACCTTCAGCGCCTTGCCGAAGACCTCGCGCATCTCGGCCTCGCCGTCAGCGGGGACCCACATCAGGGCGTAGTTGACATTGCCCGTCTCCAACGCCCTGCGCCCGTCGGTGACGACCGGGCCCCCGGCGGTGTCGCAACGGGCCTGCACGGTGGCTGGCCCCATCGCGGCAAGCCCAGTGATGATGCGGCAAGCCCAGTGGTGATGCGGTTGATGAAGATCTGGGGTTCCTCCATTCGCTGAGTGGTTTGGATCCCCGGCGCCGGGCGAGCGCGGCCCCGCGTCGATCTTGGCGCCAGGTCACGCAAGTGGGTGCGCGGCTCATCCCCCCTCGGTGATCGCGGTGAGGATGCCGGACAGCAGGTTGACGCCCAGGAAGGCCACCGAGAGAACCACAAGGATCAGGGCGGGGACCTTGGCGCGGTCATCACCGCGGCGGTGCGCACGGCGCCAGAACCAGACGGCAAAAGCGGCCGGGAGACTGAAGATGGCCACGCCTACCAAAAGGGAGACCAAGGCGACGCTCCACGACCCGGGAAGCCCACCGTCATAGCCGAGCAGGGCGCTGGTTGCCTCCGCGGCAACGAACGCGATGACGAACGCACCAGGTGCGGCGATCACGCACCCCCACGCGAACCGGGTATTGCGATCGTCGCGCGGAATCGGCGCGGACGGCGTCAGTGCGGTGGTGGCGTTCATTGCCGAACCTCCTGAGGCCTAGCCCCACGCAGCGCGGGGCTGCCCATCCATTCTCGTGCGAGTCGACTGCACGTGTTGGAGGTGTGACCAACGGAACTCCGGTGGCTGGTGTTCTGCCGCCCGTTGGTTCTGGCCCGGGTGCTGCACCCTCATGCGGAATCACCCGCCACCGGGAGTGTCAGCTCGCGGGCGATCAGGTGCACCTGCTCACGGCTGAACGCGATCCTCGCTCGGCCGCTCACCGCCCGGCCGCTCACCGCCCTCGAGGACAACGAGGTCGCGCACGGCATACCGGTGGTGCTCGACCTCTTCCTTCAGGACCACCTTGAGACAGCGGCGAACGACGTACTCCTGGTCGGGATACGGATCCGCCGGCTTGCGACCGCAGGTCCGATCGAGCTCGGCCTCGGTGAGTCCTTCGACGACGCGACGCATGGTGGCCATTCGACGTTGCCGCGGCGCCAGCACCTCCTCCAGGGTCGGGGTGGCGTCGAGGGTGAGCCCGAGCTCAGCCGCTTGGTCAGCCGGCATCCCGCCGGCCGGGAACCCCAACGGGTGGTACGGCGCGTGCTCCTCGAGCACGGCATTGCCGAGCCAGGCATCGCTGGCGAACAACAGATGTCGTTGTGTCTCCACCAGCGACCATTCGCCGTCGACCC
Source organism: Nocardioidaceae bacterium (assembly GCA_029266455.1). GTDB lineage: Bacteria > Actinomycetota > Actinomycetes > Propionibacteriales > Nocardioidaceae > JACCWP01. Next base: position 8,444 of record JAQSWV010000086.1, on the reverse strand, counting down.
GCTCGTGCAGCGTGACCTCGGGCAAACGCCTCGCGCGTTCGAGCGTCGCCGCCCACAGCGTCTCTATGGCGTCCCAGGTGGTTCGGTAGTCGTCGGGGGACGTAGCCTCCCGCGCCAACCGGCGTGCGGGGTGTTGACGATCGAGCTCGGCCTCGACATACGTGGTCACGTCGACGTCGTTGACGACGACACGCTCGAAGTCGCCGCCGAGATACACCATGCTGCCGTAGCAGTCGACGACCTTCAGACCGCTGACCTCACAGTCACGGATCTCCAGGCCGGCCAGGTCGCACAGGTGGATGCGGGCACCGCGGAACTGGTCGGACTGGGCAAACTCAGCAGTCATCGAGGCAGTCTCGCGGAACGGTTCCGTCGACGCCACCGACGGGAACCGTCCAAGGCCGCCGCACGGCGACCCCGGAGGCCACCCACCCGTCGATGCCGTCCTCAGGCCCCGACCCACCACCACCTCCAGAAGCCCAGACCGTGGGCCAGGGTCAGGATGCCCTGCGCGTGCGGCGCCAGCGCTTGACCCTGGCGGGCTGACCCTGCAGCGGCCCTGTGACGCACCTCGATGTTCGCGCTCATGGCACCCTCTGTATGTCGAGTGGGGTCGAAGCCACCTGCGGCGGCTCTGCAGCCAGGGCGTCCGAGACCGCTGACGTCGCCGCGCACGAAGGCCCGGTCCGTCCTGTCGTCAGGGAGCCACAGTGGGCGACAGCCGATCCGCCGCGTAGGTCGTCAGTGCGAAGACCGTGAGGGCGGGACGGTCCCACCAGGCTTCCAGCGACTCGTGGACGACAACCAAACGGCCTTGTCGGGCAACGCTCAACCCATATCCGTATCCATGGCCCGATCCGTTCGTGGGGACCTGTTCGATCTCACCGGTGAACTGTTCGTCGACCGGCGGGATCAGCACCTCGTCGTAGGCCAAGTAGGAGGAGTCGACGCGATGAGTGGGATCCGGCCGAAAGCGGCACTCCTGAAACACTTCACGGAGCCCGGCGAGCGCACGCCCAGCGTCCGAAGGGTCGGCGAACCAGAGCACGTACTCGTTGAACCTCCCGCTCAGCGGCACAGCATCGACCTGGTTCTCGGGCTGAACGACGGCGGCGCCGTGCACTTCGTCAGCCCCCAGGGCGTACGGGTCCGTGATGCACGCAAGGGGTCGTGGCCGGTTTGCCGTGATCGCGAGATCCCCGTCGACCTTCACGCTTTGCCCGCCGGGTGCGTTCAGGTTTCGAAGCGCGCCGTAGTCCCCCTTGATGATGGCGGCCCACCCGGCCCTGGGCATCACCGGGTCGTCCGTGAACACACTGCCCACCGGCGAGACCCAAGCACGCGATGCAGGTCCGGCGGGCGCGAGCTGGGGACGGGCTCCGCCACCGAGGATGCCGACACCGAGGGCGAGCACCGCCAGCAACCCGGCCGCGGCAGACCCCGCCACCGCCCGGCGGGTCCGGCGGGCATGCTCAGCTCGGTGCCGGATCTGATCCGCGGCGGGCATATCACTCGGCAGCGACTCGGCCGCCTCATGCAGCCGCTCCGTCAGGGCGTCCATCACAGGTCCTCCCTCCCGTGAACGAGAGCTGGCTCTGGGGCCGCCACGGGGGGATCGTCGGCCAACATGCCCGCCAACGCCGCACGACCCCGCACCAGCTGCTGCTTGACAGCGGACACGCTCGCCCCGGTCTCCTCGGCCACCTGCGCCACGGACAGATCTGCCAGGTGGTGCAACACGATGCTCACTCGCTGCGCCTGCGGGAGCATCGCCAGCGCCGTGATGAGGGCCACGTGATCGGGGTCCAGCTCGGGCTGCCCCACCGGCGGTCCGTGCCGGCGCCATGCCACGCCAGCGTTGCGCATCCGCCGCCAGCGGCTCACCGCCAGACGACGTGAGACGGTGCGCACCCACGCCTCCGGGGACTCCAGATCACGCACGGTCGACCACCGCAACCAGGCCCTCTCGAACGCCTCCTGGGCCACGTCCTCGGCCTCGGCGACGTCCCCGGTGAGCAACACCAACTGACGCACCACACGGGGAGCGCTGTCGGCGTAGAACGCGTCGAACGCCACCGCCGTGTCACCCCGAACGTCGACATCGTTCACCACGGGCACCTCCGTCACCCTGACCGTCCCACCCTGATGACGTCTGGGGAAGACTGTCGGTGACATCGTCGGACGATAAGTTCGCCGTCGGACGAAAAGTTCGACCTGGGGTGCGCGGCGGAGGCGCCAGTGGTCAGAAGTCGCAGTTGCCCGGCGCAGCCTCGTCGATCCTCGGTGATGCCCCCTCCGGCACGCCGAAGTACACGACGGACGTCTCCGTGGTGACGCCGCTCTCGTTGTTGGCGATGTGCGCGCGCCCGTCTCCCGAGTCGAGGAACGCCGTGCCGGCGGGGTACACCCGGCCAACACAAGGACCTGACCCCTGGTAGTAGGTGAGGGCCCCGCTCTTGACCAGGACGACCACGGGACCAGGATGCGAGTGCCAGCCTGTTGTTCCTCCGGGCGCGAACGTGAAGTTCTGGAAGGCAACCTGGGAGGCATCCTTGGCGTCGGCGACGATGGTTTCATCGCCGAATGAGAGCTTGAACTTCACGCCGACGTCGTCGGTGAACGACCCCCGCACGAGAGGGGTACCGACCACTCCGCCCGGAGGCGTCGCCTGGGTCTGCCCCGGCAGCACGATCAGGCAGGTGATCACCAGCGCCAGCCCTGCCGTCGTCCGCTTGGTGTTCTTCCACATCACGACCATCTCCTATGGCGAACCATCAACCGTCTTGCCCTGATGACGTCTGGGAGATCCGGTCGGTGACATTCAGCACCGAACAGGGTGCCAGCCCGCTCCGTTCTGTCAGCGTCGGGTGAAAACGGACGCCTGCCCCGGCCGCGGATACCTTGCGGGGCGAGCGGCGGCCTACCCCGCGACGTGGGACCCCCACCGACATCCGGTTCCCGTCTATCGGCCGCTCCTCGCGACCCGTTGCCCCGGACTTCACCTCAAGCGATCCCCCGCACGATCCCTGCCGTGGCCTGGCCACGCGTTCCCGACCTACCTGGATCTTCCCGCCGACCTTGGGTGGTTGGGAGCGGCTGCAAGCGCTGCCGCAGCCTGCGCTAACGAAAAGAGGGGCCTGCCAACGGTTCGTAGTTCGATGTCACCGGACGACCTTCCCAGACGTCATCAGGAGGAATGGTCGATGCTGACGGAGGTGTTCGCGATGAACGGTAGAAGGCTCGGTTGACTCGGGGCTCGACGCCGGTCGACGCCATCGCCGGTGCGGGTCGCGACAGGTGCGGTGGTCCGCCGTGACGCCGCGGCAGTGAAGTGGAGGCGAAAGATGAGAGCAACGCGGAAGCTGTGTGCAGTGGTGGGGGCGGTCGCCCTCGGATTGTCGACGGTGGTGCTGAGCCCAGCGACGGCTGCCGCCGGAGGCCCCGAGGTGTTCACCGACTCGTATGCCGAACAGTCCTTCGAGTGCGGCTACCCGATCGACATCGCCGGCGAGTTCACCTACTCGGTCGCCACAGGCACGCATTCGCCGCGGGAACCGGATGCCTTCTTCTGGCACGAGCGCTACTCGTTCCGGGAGGTGTGGACCAACCCCGACACCGGTGCCTGGTTCGTCATCCGCGGCACATCGGTGGGGGTCGACCTGACGGCCACCCCGGTGGAGGACAACGTGTACGAGTACACCCAGGTCGAGGCTGGCCAGCCGTTCGTTGTCGAGGACTCCACGGGGCGTGTCGTCGCGCGCGACCGGGGCGTGCTCCGCTTCCGCGTGCTGCTCGACACCGGCGGGGACGACGACCCGGCGGACGAGTTCGTCGACTTCCTCGGACTCGACATCGGCGGCCCCCACCCCAGCTTCGACACCGACATCTGCATGTACGCCGCTGACCTCATCGGTATCGGAAGCACGTCATCGCAGCGGTACTCCGTGCATCCGGCCGGCTCGACCGGATCGCCGCTGGGATACGCCGAGTACCTGCCCCCGTCGTACGAGGAGTCCCCCAGCCCGCTGCTGGTCTTCCTGCACGGCGCCGGTGAGAGCGGTGACGGGTCCGCCGACGCCCTCGGACGCTTGGCGGAACAGGCCATTCCGCGCTATATCGCCACCAACGGATGGCCGGATACTCGTCCCTTCGTCGTCCTGGCTCCCCAACACGACGACACCATCCAGGAGAGCGACTACGAGCACTGCTTCGACCTCGCCTTCCCCGGCTCCTGCATGATGATGGCGCAACATGACCTCGGTAACGCCAGCCCTGGATCCTTCTGCGCCACACCCGATGAGGTGCACAGCTTCATCGCTTACGCCGTGGCCGCCTACAACGTGGACCCGTCCCGGGTGTACCTGACCGGCCTGAGCTGCGGCGGGTACGGCACGTGGGAGTACCTCGCGACGTACGGTGACGCGCAGGTGGCCGCTGCCATCCCCATCGCAGGCGAGGGCCGCCCCGCGTGGGAGACGGCGGGGTGCGGGCTGGCCTCGGTTCCGACCTGGGCGTTCCACGGCGCGCTGGACGACGTCGTGGACCCCGACGGCAGCATCGTCCCCGTCACGGGTCTGAGGAGCCAGTGCGGAGTGGTGGAGGAGCATGCAGGCCTGACGGTGTACCCGGATCGCGATCACGACTCCTGGAACGTCACCTACGCGCTGGGCGCCCCAGTCGACATCTACACCTGGCTGCTCGGCCACACCTCGCCCTGAAGCCGGCCCACCACCACTCAGCCCCGCCGGGTACGGCCCAGCTGCTGCCGCCCGAAGGTCCGAGGTGGCGACGCAGGAGTCTGCTCACTGATGGGCGTCCACCGCCGCGACGAGGTCGACCGAGCCATGAGCTGGTTTGCGGAGGTCGTTTCGCCGCGGAAGCATCCCTAGGGTGGACGCATGTTGAGCACCTTGGGCTTCATACCCGGCCAGCCACCCGAGTGGGACATCGAGCGCTTCATGCGCGGCGATGAGGTCGATACGGTCGTGATCACCTTGGAACGCAATCGGCGCACGTTCGCGTGGAAGTGTGCGGATGTGAGCGGCGAGGGGCTGGGTCTGCGGCTCGGTTCGTCGTCGCTGACGCTGGGGGGACTGCTCAAGCATCTAGCGTGGGTCGAGGAGCTCTACTTCCAGAGCCGGCTCGCCGGTCGCCAGTTCATGGCGCCATTCGACCGACTGGATCTCGAGACCGACTGGGAGGACTGGGTGTGGAGGACGGCGGCCGACGACACCCCCGAGGCCCTGCGTGCGCTCTGGGTCGCCGCCGTGCACCGCTCCCGTGACGCGCTGGCCGAAGCGCTGTCCCACGCGGGGCTGGAGCAGACCACCCACGACGGGATGAGCCTTCGCCGGTTGCTGGCCGACATGATCGAGGAGTACGCCCGCCACACTGGGCACGCCGACCTGCTCCGCGAGCAGTTCGACGGGAGTACGGGAGAAGGCCCCCCGCAGGAGTTCCCGGTCCCCTGAGCATCGGTGCTTCAAGCCGGCGTCAGTGGCGAATACAGCCCGGCTGGCGTTCCTTCCGCTGTCGCGGCGGTCGGTTTCAGGCGGCGCGGAGATGCGCCGCTTCATGAACCGGTAGCGGGCAGGTCGTGCGCTCAGGGGCACGGCATTGGACCGGGCTCACGAATGATCGGGTTGGAGGGGGCCCAACTCGACGATGCGGTTCTTGATGGCGTGCGCGACGGCGGCGGTACGGGAGTCGACGTCGAGTTTGGTGAAGATGTTGGACACATGGCGGTGGACCGTGCGCTCGCTGATGTGCAGTTCGTTGGCGATCGCACGGTTCGTGTGGCCTTGGGCGATGAGCCAGAGGACGTCGATCTCACGTCGTGTGAGCCCGTGCGATGCGGAGGCGGCATCGGGGACCCCGACGATCCGGGCGAGCTGAGCGAGGTCCGGATGTGCGCCGAGCCGTTCGAATGTCTCTTGGGCGGCTGAGAACTCGAGACGTGCGCCATCCTCGTCGGCGAGAGCGCGGCAGGCCTGCCCGATCAGGACGTTGAGTCTTGCCCTCTCGTGGGGTGCGTTCTGCTCATGCCAAGTACCGGCGGCTAGGCGGAGGAGCGGCAGCGCGCTTCCGGGATTCCCCTCGGACAGCGCCAGTGCGCCTTGGATGCCGCTCAGCTCGGCCTTGATGACAGGTGTCGTCAGATTCTCTGTGCTCTTTTCGAACTCGGCCACGGCGTCCCGGGCCGCGTCGATGTTCCCCTGCTCGAGGTAGATGGTCGTGGCGGCCTTCAACAGGTCCAGGCGGTCGGGCGTGGCGGTCACCTCGGTCAGCGCCCGACGGATGCCGGCTGATGCGGCCTTGATGTCGCCTTCGGCGAGTCTGAGGAGCGCGAGTCCCGGCTGGGTGGGGCAACCATTCTCGGCCGCGCGGCGGTAGGCGTCCTCGGCGGCATCCCACTCGCCGCGGAGTCGCCGGACCTCACCGAGCTGGTAGAACGCGTGGCCGCCGACCCAACCGGTGTACCCCTCGAGGTCGGCACAGACCGCGGCGATCTCGTCGTCGGCTTCCGTCCAGGCGCCGTTGAGGAGCATCAATTGGGAGCGGTAGATGCGGCAGTTCCCCAGGTACGCGCCTCCGAGGCTGCTCAGCGAATCGAGCCATCTGCCCATCGACCGGTTCCAGTCCCGAGCGCGAGCGAAGTCGCGTGCCAGACAGCACCCGCGGACTGCGGCGCAGTAGACCCAAGGGGTGACGCGTGGCGACAGGTCTTGGTCGACGAGGATGGCCATCGCCTCCTCCAGGTGGTCGAGCCCGTCGTCAAGCCGCCCTTGGTCAATCAGGGTCTGGCCCCACATGCTCAATGCCCAGGGCACCACTTCGCCCTGACCTTCGTCGATGATCGCGCTCAGGAGCTGCTCGGCGCGAGAGCGGTGCCCTGTCGTTGCCTGGAACATCGCCTCTGGGATCCTGAGCCACAAGCTGTTGCCCATTGCGGCGCCCAGGGTGCGGCTCGTCTGCTTGAGCCAGCCGCTGGCCTGGACGAACTGGTTGTTGTTCAGCAGCACCCACCACAGCCAGAACGCCACCTCCGCGGCGGCATCGAGTTCGCCTGCACTCACCCGGAGGTCGAAGACCCGGTGAAGCAGAGCGGCTGCCTCGTCACCCCGGGCGGAGACCTGTGCCGCCTCGGCGAATGCCTCGAGATCCTCCACCGCAAGCGGTTCTACGGCGTCTGCCGCGGTGTACTCAGCGCACGACTCCTCCCACCGGGAGGCCCGGTGAAGCTCCCGTGCTCGGCACCACAGGAACGAGTCCTACGAGCCAAGGGGTTTCGATGAAGACAGCACAGTTGAACGGCATCGAGCTGGCGTACGACGTGCAGGGCGAAGGGGAGCCGGTGGTGTTCGTCCACGGCGCCATCTGGGCCGACTTCCTTCGCCCGTTGGCGGACCAACCGGCCTTCAGCGCGTTCCAGCGGGTCCGCTACCACCGGCGCGGGTACGGCCAGAGCGGCGGATCGGCCGGGGGATTCGGTGTGCAGGCGGCCGACATCGTTGCCCTCCTGGACCACCTGGACGTGGACCGAGCACATGTCGTCGGCCACTCCGAGGGTGCGATGATCGCCTTGGTCCTGGCAGCCTCGTACCCCGACCGCGTACGGTCCCTGGCACTGCTCGAGCCGATGCCCTCGAACACTTGGCTTGCTGCCAGCGACTTCGCCGATCTGCTGGGGATCTTGGGGCCGGCGTTCGAGGCGATGGTGGAGCGCTATCAGGCGGGCGACGTCGCTGCCGCGTACCAGTCGCTCTTCGAGCCAACCGGCCTGGATTGGCGCGCGGCGGCGGAAGCCGCGGGGCCTGACGTCGTCGACCAAGGCATCAAGGACGCGGCAACGTTCGTTGAGGGCGAAGCCTCCGCGCTGATCGAGTGGAACTACGGGGCCGAGCAGGCAGCGACAATCGACAGCGCAGTGCTCTCCTGGGGTACCGCGTCGGACAGCCCGATCAACCCCGCGGCGCGGGCCTTCCTCCTGGACCTCTTCCCGCAGCGGGAGGAGGTCATCCTCGAGGGTGGAGATCACTTCTCCGTCACCACGGACCCGGCGGCTGTGGCTGGGCCGATCGCCGAGTTCGTCTCACGCCACAGCGCGGCCACCGCGCTCATCTGATTTGTGCTCCTGCTGGGGTCACGGCCCCGGGCGGGCGCCGGGCCCAATGGGCCCCCGGCTGAGTGCATGGCTCGTCCGGCACGGCTGCTTCTGCGCGAAGAGCGGCGGAGGAACGTGGAAGAAGGGCCGAGTTCAGATCGAGACCGCCTCACCAGTGGACGGTGCTCGACTGCTTGTGTCCCTGACGCGGTCGGTGCCTGCTTGACTGCGGCAATGTTCGTCCCTGATTTCGAGGAATGGGACCGCGAGTTGCTCCCCGGGATCCGGCTGCACGGGCGATCGGGTGGGGTGGGCCCACCGGTGGTGCTCCTGCACGGGC
>JAQSWV010000085.1 GCA_029266455.1 Nocardioidaceae bacterium | reverse complement strand
CCCAACTATGAGCGGTACGAGTACCCGGGACTGGCGGGGAAGCCCTACCAGTTCACCCACAACCCCAAGGGGTGCATGCACACCACGGAGGGCGGCTCGATCTCGGGGGCGATGAGCGCCTACGCGCCCTACCCGCCGCACCTCATCTACGACTGGCGCAACCGCCGCGGCGTGCAGCACGTCCGCCTGGACCGGGCCGCCTACTCCGCGATGGACGGCAACGACGACGACTACATGATCCAGGTCGAACTCGTCGGGTTCGCCGCAGAGACCCGCAACTGGCCTGAAGAGGCCCTGCGGAACGTCGCGATCGACGTCGTCGCTCCGCTGGAGCAGTACTTCAAGATCCCCCGCCGGATCATCTGGCACGGCTTCAAGGACGGTCGCGACGGCATCACCCTGGCCGTGGCGAACTCGCCGATCCGACTCGACTGGACCCAGCTCCGCGACTTCTCCGGCTGGCTTGGGCACCAGCACCTGCCCTCACCCGACACCCACTGGGATCCCGGCGCGCTGCCGATGGCCCGCATCTTCTCCTACCTGACGGAGGAACCCGACATGAACGAGGCGCAGAACAACGCGCTCGCCGACGTCTACAAGGTTGTGGTCTCGGGCGAGAAGCGCAACGGCCAGATCAACAAGGACCTCGCCTTCGTGCGCGAGACGGTGCTCGCCCAGGTGAGCGGTCTTCAGGCCGCTGTCAGCCTGCTGGCCGCGAAGGTCGGCGAGGCAGACGGTGCTGACGCCGCCGAGATCGAAGCCGCGGTCGCCAAGGCCATCCGCGAGAACACCCTCCGCGTCGACATCGACGTGAGCGGCACCGACACCACCCCCACCACCTGAGAGGCATCCCCGCATGTCCGTCAACAAGCTCATCGCCGCCATCGTCGGCACGGTCCTGTTCACCCTCCAGGGAGCCCTCACCGACGGCGGGGTGAACGTCGAGGAGTCCGTCACCATCGGCGCTGCGGTGCTCGCCGCGTTCGGCGCCTGGCTGGTCCCGAACACCCCCGCACTGGCCACCGCCAAGACGTGGGTCAACGCGGTCGTGCTGGGCGCCTGACCGGCGCTACACCAAGACGAGCCCACGGCGACGGTCGTGGGCTTTTTCGTGCCCGGCCGATCCAGGGACAGTCGGCCGGGCACAGCTATGTCCCCCTGTCCCACGGGAGACGCCTGTGTCAACCATCCAGATGTTCAACAACGACGAGTTCGAGCTCCGCGTGACGCCTTCCGGTGACTCGTTCACCGTGGCCGCTCCCGGCCTGGCCCAGGCCCTGAGCTACCGCGACTCGGCGGACCTCGTGCGCGGTCTGCCCGACGACGAGAAGGGGTACGCAGTAGTGCGTACCCCCGGCGGCGAGCAGCGCGTCTGGCACGTCACCGAACCCGGCTTCTACCGCGCCATCGGGCAGCGCCAGGTCGGCCGCATCAAGGACCGGGGCGTCCGCGACCAGGTCCAGCGGTTCCAGGATTGGATCTACCGCGAGGTGCTGCCCAGCCTCCGTCAGACGGGCCGCTACGAGCGTGCCCTGGACGAGCCAGTCACCCTCACCTGGGACGAGGTCGCCACCCTGATGCGGCAGCGCTACGGCATCGTGGTGTCCGTCCCGGTGCTGACCAGGACGCTCCGCGCGGCCGGGATCCTCCGCCAGACGGGTGTGCCCCGCAAGCCTCACCAGCACTTCTTCTGGTTCACCGGCACTTCGTGGACGATCCACCCGCACGCCGTGCCGTTCCTGACCAGAGAGTTCGAGGGTACCGCCCACCAGCTGCGGGAGTTCCGGTTCATCCAGGCCCGCCTCGAACTGGACGGCATGGCCGCCGAACCGCCCGACCGACTCACCGCCTGACCACCCAGCGCACCTCCCCGCGCGCGGGTGAACGGACGCCCCCGCTCTGCCAGCCTTCGGGCCGGTGGAGCGGGGGCGTTTCGTCGTGTCCTGGGCAAGGGCAGATGCTGCCTGTAGACAGTTCTACACCTCTACCTGTAGAGTGCTCTACATGACGTACTTCCGGATCCAACCCGCAGACCGCCCGGTCGAAGCCCTCCTCGACGAGGCCAACTGGGAGTCCCGCGAGTGGTTCACCGAGAAGTACGTCGAGTGCTGCGGTGACCCGGACTGTGCGGACTGCGACGGCACCGGCGAACGGGAGGACGTCCGCCACGGCGTCTCCACCTGCGACAGCCTCGATGCCCTCATCGCCTACTTCCAGCTCGTGGGCGGCGACCTCGACGGCACCGTCCTAGTCGAGCTGGACGCCACCCGTGCGCACGACCTGGACCACGACCACGAGGTCGGCGCGATCCTCGTGCACCCGCACCGCATCGTGTCCGTCACTCCCACTCCCGAGCACGTCGTCACCGCCATCCTCGCCTGACAGGAGACACATCATGATCGGCTGGAACGCCCGCAAGCAGTTCGTCGACGAGCGCGGCCCGCGCTACCTCGTCGAGGGAACGATCCGCCGCGACGAGTTCGCGGTGACCTACGCAGACACCGCCGAACAGGCGGAGAAGATCCGCGACAGATACGAGAACGACGGCTACCGCAACATCAAGGTCCACCTGCCCGACCTCCCCGGCATGGAGATCGACCTGGCCCGATACGGCCGCGAGTTGGCGGCGGCACGGCGCGAGGTTGAAGAAGCGACTGCGATCGTGCGCGCCGCCGTGATCCGGGCCGCCGAGCAGGGGCGCGCGGAAGCCGAGATCGCCCGAACCGCGGGCGTGGACCGGATGACCGTACGGAAGTGGGTAGGCAAGTAGATGCGCGCGGAAGTCTTCCGCCATGGCACCGTGACGTGTTACCGCAAGGGGTGCCGCTGCGACTCGTGCAAGGCGATCCACCTGGGCGAGCAGCGGGCCATTCGGCAACGGCGACGTGCCGAGCGGGTCGAGGTCGACGGCGCACTGGTGCACCCCTCCGCCAAGCACGGCACGGCGTCGGGTTACGGCTACTTCGCGTGTCGCTGCCCAGCTTGCACTCGCAACAACCGGGAAGGCGTGGCATCCCGCAAGGCGTCCGGGGTTCCCGGCCGGTAGGAGTGCCATTTCATGAGGTTCACACCCGCCTAGCCAGGTACTGCCGCACCAGCCGGTCCCGCTCGGCCTCCAGCATCGCCCGTGCTTCCAAGTCGTACGGGTGGGGCCATCCCCACGAGGGGCGTCCGACGTGCCAGTAGTGGTCTCGGGCGCCGAGGTCGTCACGGATCGCACCCCGCTGGGCGTACTGCTCGAACCCGAACGCGATGTGGTCGGCCCGGCGCCGGTCGACGCACGACGTCAACCCCTGGACCGTCCGCCGGTTCCCGATCACGTACATGAGGACACCTCCCATAGGGAGGGTAGGCCAGACCTACCCGTCCGGAATGCCCCGATGCCGCGGGCAGTCCGGCAGCGGGAACGGCGAGTCCGGGTTCGGGCAGGTGCACACGGGTCGTGGCTCGGCGTTGGTCATGCAGTCCTCCTCGTGCAGTCGGTCACCACGTGCGGAAGAGCTCCTCATCCTCGGTCGGGTCGACGGGAGCGGAGGCTCGACGCCACAGGGCGGCGAGGCAGCAATGGAGCCGGGCGAGCAGACCGCTCATCAGTACCCCTCGTCGGACGGATCGGTCCCGTGCAGGTCGGGGATCGCACCGAAGCGAGGGTCGGTCCTGGCCGATTCGAGCATCTCCGTCAGGACCTCGCGTCCCCGCCCGGTGAGCGCGTAGTAGCGCCGCGGCTGGCGGACCGGGTCCACCGGTCGGTCTTCCCAGCTGTCGACCAGCCATCCCTCCGACAGCATCCTGCTCAGGATGTGGTGCAGCGAGCCCGGCAGAACCCCGGCGGCCTCCGACAGCGAGGCCACCCAGTGGCGAGCGTCCGGGTCGGCCATCAAGGTGACCGCGACCTGGACGGTCGTGTGCGTCTTCCTCATCGTGCACCCTTCGGGCAGGTCGGAGTAAAGGCGACGCCCCCTCACATCGAAGGCGAGGGGGCGCCTCGTCCGCCCTACCCGGGTGTGAGCCGGGACGGCGGGGGTCTACATGCCGCGCGAGGCCCGGTTGACGGCCCCGCCGCCAACGCCCATGAAGGCGACGGGGCCGCCTCACGTCCGGTCGGGCGGGATTGCCCGGTGCAGAATCCGGACGGGAGTCACGGGTGGGTCATGGCTCGACCTCGGGTGGGAGCGTCACGCCCAGAGCCGCGGCGCACTCCGTGACCACGCGCGCCGTCGTCTCCGGGCCGTGGGCGTTCAGGCGGCGGGCATCCACCCACCGCACCACCCACGACGCGCCATGCCCATCACGGGATGCCTCGTCCACCGCACGCATCACCGACAGCACGTCGTCCTGCGAGAGGCCCAACCGCCCGGCGAGCAGACCGGCCGCGTCCCACTGCCGCTTCCCCCGCTGGACCATCGCCCACACCAGGTCACCGGACTCTTCGGGGGTTCCGTTCACGATGAGCTCCACTGCTCTGGCGGCGAGGGCGAGCCGCGCCGATCCGTCGGAGACGAGGTCGCCCATCACGCCACCATCCTGTGGCGACCCGGGCCGCCCATCTCGATGTGCACACGCTGAGGGGCCACGGCAGGAGCAGGGTCGGGGGTACCTGCTCCTGCCGTGACCGACCCGTCCACCGAGGGGCGGGGGACGGGAGTCTGGTCGTAGACCGCGGCACGCTGGGCGGCGCGGGCCTGCACCCCGGCGACGTCGCGGGCGTAGATCTCGGCGTACATCAGCCGGTGCTTCCGAGCCAGCCAGCACAGCGTGATGACGATCAGGACGACGACGGCCACGGGTAACGCGACAGCGGCAGCCACCATCGGCTGAACGGTCATGCCGATCACCTCGCCTGCGTCCACGATTCGGGGTGACAGGCCGCTCGCAGATCGGGCGGCCTGTCACCTTGCCCGGCACTCCTGCGGCCGGGCGTGCCGCCGGGCCTGGTGAAGGGACCGGCGGGGCTCGGACCCGGCCCCGCGAACCTGTGAGAGCCTGCGGGGCCGGGCTGCCTCCCGCCGTCTAGCGGCGGTGCACAGGAAACGTAGCGCAGGAATTTCCTGTGCGCACTAGCCGGTCGGGTGAAAGTGCTAGGAAACTTGCTGTCGGCGCGGTGCACGATGTAGCCGCGCATCCCAAGGACCGGAGGAGCACATGCCCAGCAAGTCACGTCCCACGATCCGCCGGTGGCAGCTCGGCGACGAGCTGCGCCGGGCCCGCGTCAAGGCGGACGTGACCCTGAAGGAGGCTGCGGCCGAGATCGAGGTGACGCCGGGGACGCTGTCCAAGATCGAGGGCGGCAAGCAGCTCATCAAGGCCATGTACATCAAGCTCCTCGCGCCGAAGTACGGCATGGCCGAAGCCGACAGGGAGCGACTACTCGAACTCGCCGAGGAGGCGAACCAGCCGGGCTACTGGGTCAGTTACTCGAAACTGGTTCCCGACTGGTTCCGGCTCTTCCTCGGCTACGAGCATGACGCTTCGAAGGTCCGAGCCTACGAGTCGGAGTTGGTGCCGGGCCTGCTCCAGACGCCGAGGTACGCACGGGCCGTTGCCCTGGCGAACAAGCCGACCTCTACCAACGCGGAGCTGGATCGACAGGTTGACCTACGTCGCGCCCGGCAGGAGCGCCTCGTGGATGACGAGCCGCCGACGCTCCACGCCGTGCTGAACGAAGCTGTCCTGCTTCGCAAGGTGGGCGGCGGCGAGGTCATGAGCGAGCAGCTGCGCCACCTCGCCGAGCTGGCCGACCTGGACCACGTCACGATTCAGGTGCTGCCGTTCGAGGCTGGTGCCCATCCCGCGATGACCGCGCCGTTTCTGCTGCTCGGGTTCGACGACGAGCCGCGCATGAACACCGTCTACCTGGAGAACGGGCGTGGCTCGCTCTATCTGGAGAAGCCTGCGGACCTGAACCGCTACGAGGCGATGTTCGACCAGTTGTCCGGCATGGCGATGACGCCGGACGACAGTGTCACGTGCCTGGTTAGAGTTGCCGCGAACCTGTGAGAGCGTAAAGGAGGTCGGGATGCATCCGGACCTATCCACCGCCGCGTGGCGCAAGAGCGCCTACAGCGGCGGTGAAGGCGGCAACTGCGTGGAACTGGCGGTCACTCCCCAGGTGATCGGGGTTCGTGACTCGAAGAACACTGAGGGGGACGTGTTGACGTTCAGCCCTCGTGCGGCGGCGGCGTTCATGGCCGCGGTGAAGGGCGGCCGCGTCGGCGACTGATCGGCACGACAGGCCAGCGGCCCTCGGCTCCTCGGACCCGGGGGCCGCGCCATGTCCGGAGCATGATCAACCCCGCGTTAACCCCACGGAAACGGTTGAACTTAGAGGATTCTACCGGGAACTACCGGGTGCGTCGTACCGCGACTGAACTGGCTACCTGGCGGAAGTTACCTGGTCAGCGTGATGTCCACTGTTAATCGAAGGGTTACTGGTTCGAATCCAGTAGGGGGAGCAACGGCCCAGGTCAGCGACCTGGGCCGCTGTCGTTCGCGGGCCATGATGCCGTGTACCCCACGTCAACCCCACGGAAACCAGACGACCCTAGACGGTCCCCGAAGGGCCGAACGCCGCGTCCAACACGTCCGCCGCGCCGGTGTCTAGGGTCCGCCGCGCGAAGTAGTGGTCCTGGGTCATCGACACCTTCGCGTGCCCCGCCTGGTCCGCCGCAGCACTGGCTGGCAGGCCCGCCAGGTTCATCAGCGTCAGCACTGTCTTGCGCCCGAGAACGTGACTCGTCACCTGAGGCATCGGCGGGAACAACACCTGTCCGGAATCGTTCTTGACCTCCTTCATCAGGATTTCCTTCAGGTCGGCGTTCGTATTGCTGGGATCTCTCAGCATCCCTCTCGGCGACGTGAAGACCACGTCCCACTCGTTGTCGCTGCGGTACATCTGGCGGTTCAGCAGCATGGCCACCGCCCACCGGGGAAGTGTCAACGTACGGTGCTTGGTCTTGTTGGTCGGGTGTGTCTTGATGATGAGCCCCTTGCCGGTGACGCGAATGACGACGCCTCGTACCTCGACCGTGCGGCTAGCCAGATCGAGTGAATCCCACGTGATCGCGCACACCTCGCCGATCCGCAGGCCGGTGGCGAGCATCATGTCCACCAGGTCCGGCAGGTCTCGTGCCTGGGCGCGCCGGTCGTGCCGGATCTTCCCGCGCATCACCGCCACCTCGTCGAGGGTCAGGGCCCGCGCCGGCGACTTGTCCGGGGTCTCGATCTCCTCCGCCTCGCGGGTCGGGTTGGCGTCGATGGCGTCGTGCCGCGCCGCCAATCCCATGACGTTGGAGATGATCGCCCGCGTCGTCTTCGCCGCGGCTGGCCCCTTCGCTGCTGCGGCGGCTTGCAGGACGTCGTCGACCCGGCCCACCGTCACCTCACGCACCCGAAGGTTGCCCAGCCGTGGAAGCACGAGCGAGTCGACGTAGACCTTGTAGGTGCGCGCCGTGCCGGGGGATCTCTTCCCGGCCCGCACCTTCCGCTCCAGTTGCGCCCACCACAGGGCGACGACATCGCGGACGAAGCTGTCGGGCCCGATGTCCCGTTCGTTCGACGTTCGTTTGCGGTCCTTCAGCGCGGCGTGGAGGGCGTTCCGCGCGGCGGTCTTCGTCTTGCCCCACGCCTCGACCGGTCGGGTCACGCCGTCGAAGTCACGGAAGCGACACCGCGCGCGGTAACTGCCGTTGGGCAGTGGGCTGACCGTGATGCTGCCTGGCGTTCCGAGGGGCAGCGGCTTCCTCGGCATCGCTCCTACCTGGCCTTTCGGTCTCTGAACAGCTGGAGGACTACGGCGTTCGCCTGCACGCGCTCCTTGTCGATGTCGGTGACCACGTCCTCGACCTCGCCGAGGTGGGTCTCCAACTTGTCGACCGACTTCACCACCCGGTTGGTGCACCACAGCATCGCGAGGACCAGCCAGGAGGCGAAGGTGGCAAGGCGTGAGAACTCGGCCCAGAAGTGAGCGGGCCCGACGGTGGTACGGACAGTGAGGTTGGACCAGATGCAAAGGGCTGTGAGTGCTACGGACGTGACGATGAGCGTGACGGCAAGCGCTCGGGTCAAGGCGGCCTCCCCGACGAATTCACCAGGCCTAGGAATAACGCCGCAGTGGTGCGGAATGTTACGCCGTTTGCGTGGTCTGTTCGAGGGTTGTTCGAACCCGAACGGCCTAGTCATCTGAACCGGTCGAGCTACTACGCGTTGCGCCGGTAGCGCTCCGTGTTCGCCCGTGCGCGGTCGACGATTTCCTGCGCCTCGTCGTAAACGGCATCACCGAACTGGCGACGCAGAACGTCCAGGAGTCGGGCGACCTCGGCGGGGTCCACAGGTGACTCCTCGACTTCTTCCGGTTCGAGGATGGTCGGGTCGTTGCCGTCAAGGACGTCCTCGACACTGCCGCGCGCCCACTGCATCGCCTGCTCGATGCCGGGATGGGCGACGTCTCGAACTACCTTGCCGGCTTCCAGGGACGACCAGGTCTTCACGTTGATCTGAGCCCTGCGGCTTGCCTCCTCTTTGCTGAGGCGTAGCTCCTTGCGGCGCTCCGTGACCTTCTCGCCAAGCCACGCACGCCCTGCATCTGTCGTCATGTGCCTAGCATCCCGCATCCATCTAGATCCATCTAGCTCCATATGGACGCAGATGGGTGACCGCCTGGTCACAGACGGTGGGACATGGCGGAAAGTGGTCGTTCAGCTACCTGAAATTACCGGAAGTTGGAGGCCAAAGTCCTTGTAGTTACCGGTAACTCCACTTAGGGTTTGGGCATGACCCCCCATTTGGGCATGACCCCCCACTACGAATCCCCGAACCGGGTTAAGCGGGTGTCCCTCACTCCCGCGGAGTTCGCGCAGGTCACCGGCATGAAGGTCAAGGCTGTTCGGGTGGCCATCCACAACGACGAGATCAAGGTCACACGTCTGGGCAACCGCCTCTACATCCCCGTCACTGAAGTCAAGCGGCTGTTCGGAGCGGAGGCGCTCGAACTCATCGCCCCCCTCGCGGTCGACGCAGCGTGAGGGCGAACGACATGACCGACGTGACGCTCTTCGGCGCATCGCCGTTCGACGCCATCGCGCACACCGACGAGCGCGGCGAGTGCTGGTTCGCCCGTGAACTGATGCCCGTGATGGGCTACATCAACTGGCGCGAGTTCAAGGACGCCATCGACCGCGCCAAGATCGCCGCCGGTAACACGGGCGCCGACGTGAACAGCCTTTTTGGGGACGTCCCCAAAAAGGTCACCGGCGGCCGGCCCGCCGAGGACTTCCGCCTCACCCGCTACGCCGCCTACCTCGTGGCCATGAACGGCGACCCCCGCAAGCCGGAGATCGCCGCGGCGCAGACCTACTTCGCGGTCAAGACCCGCGAGGCGGAGATGGCGACCACGGTCAGCGAGCTGGACGAGCTGCAGGTGGCCGAACGGTACGTCGCCACCCTGAAGGCGAAGCGCGAGCTCGAACTCCAAATCGCCGCCCAGGCCCCGAAGGTCGAGGCGTTCGACGCCTACATGGAAGCGGACGACGTGTTCCTCGTCGGCACCGTCGCCAAGACGTTGGGCGTGAAGGAAGCCGTGCTCCGTAGGTACCTCCGGGACGAGGGCATCGTCATGGCCCACCCGGCGCGGCGTAACGAGCCGTACGCCCGGTACGTGACGGCCGGCTACTTCGAGGTGAAGTCCCGGCCGGTCGAGACCAACCACGGACCGATCGCCCGCAACACCACCTTCGTCACCACCAAGGGCGTGGAGTGGCTGCGCAAGTCGTTGGAGCGGGCCGGAGTGATCGAGCCCAAGCCGCGTCTCGCGCTCGTCCGTTCCGGAGGTGTGGCGTGACCGGCGACGCCCCTCGGGGAGTGCCGGGCTGCCTGCCCTGCGCCCGCCGCACCTTGGCCCACCGGGACGCCACACACAGGCTCACCTACTTCCTGCGGCTTCCGCCGCCCCGGATGGGCACCACGCGATTCGCGGAGCGCGTCGAGGAACTGAAGCAAAGCGTTGCGACGTCGGCCGCAGTCCTCGCCAGCCACATCGCCGACGAGCACGCCGAGATCACCGCGTGAACACTCCCGCCTCTTCTTCCGCCAAGGAGAACCACTGTGCAGGTCAACGAACTGCCCGTCACCGAAGACTTCACCCTCGACGACTGGGCGAACGTCATCAGCCTCTACGACGCCGCCCCGGACTCGTGGCAGCAGCACGCCGAGATCAGCCAGCAGGTGACCGCCGTGATCACGCAGGAGGACAAGGGCGCGATCACCCTGGAGCGCATCGTGTCCGTGGAGGCCCTCCGTGTCATCCGGGGTGACTACGCCGAGACCGACGTCTACGCGCTCCTGAAGCTCACCGACGGATGGGGCACGGTGCAGGCGTGGTGTGACACCACCGGCTGGGACTGCCGCTCGGGCGGGCAGTGGAAGTGGGCGGCCACACGCGAAGAGGCCATCGCCAACGGGCTCGGCAAGGCGGAACGCGCCGCGCTCGGCCTGTCGCTGCCGCACGAGGTCGACGGCGGTGCGGCATGAACCTTCTCCGCAGACTCCTCGCGTACCTCTTCGCGTCCCCCGGAGGGGTTCGCGAGGACCAAGTGGGCCAGGACGAAGCGCTGCTGTCCGCGCTCGCCTCCGATGTGAGCGACCCCGACGGCTACGAACGGCTCGTGTTCCTGATGTCCGCCGAACCGAAGGCGGGTGCGTGATGGGCATCTTCAAGCGCCTCTTCGGCGGCAAGCGGGTGTCCGGCAAGGACATCCAGCGGATGGAGCAGGCAGCCGAGCGCATCACCCGTGAGGCCGCCCGCAAGCGGAACGGGGGCAAGTGATGGTGTTCAAGGCGTTGCCGATCGAGCACGGCACCCACCGCGGCTACGGCCAACATCAGCGCACCGGGACCGTGGCGTGCGCTGCCTGCCTGGAAGGTCACCGCAGGCACATGACGGCCATCCGTGCCGATCCACGTGCTGGCCGACGTGCTCGCCGGTGAGGCGGACTCGCTCGCGAAGTTCCTGGGCCCGGAGGTGGCGGACGCCGTCACCGAGCGGGTCATCGCCCGGAAGCGGGCGGCGTGATGGACCCCGAGCTGATGACCGCCGCCGAGTTCGACTCGATCTACACCGAGGCCGTGAGCGCGCTGGACCGCGCGGACGAGCAGTGGGACTACGAGCAGTCCCTCACCACCGACTGAACACCTTTGGACGCGGTCTCCCGCGCCCGGACAGACGCGGAAGACCACTGGCCACACGAGGAGTTAGGAGCTCCCGATGGTTGACACGAAGACTACCGCCACCGACCCGGTCAGGGTCATCGTGGACTGGGCAGGCAGCACCGACGTGACGTTCCGGTTCGAGGACGACACGTCGACGTGCGAGTTCAGCATCGACAACGTCTCCGCCGAGAAGCTCATCTCGCACTTGGCCTGGGCGGTGGCCTCCACTCGCGAGTTCGCGAGGTGGACGGAAGCTGGTCGCGACCCGTGGGCGTTCGTCGGCGGGCGAGTCAAGCCGCCGGCGCGCAACTCCATCGCCGAAGCGCTGGCCCTGCTGGACAAGTTCGACACCCCGCGCGACGCCGGACGCGTTAAGGCGCTGATCGGCGACCTGCGCAACATCCTCGGTGGTGCTTGATGGACGAGCACACCACCGGCAAGCACTCCTCGGGCGAGAACGCCTACGACCTGATTCGCCGCCAGACCGGCACGGTGTGGGTCAAGCCCGACCACCACCGGCACGCCGAGACGTTCACCGGTGACCTGTCGGACACCAAGACGGCGGTGGCGTGATGGACGCCTACGACACCCGCCGCGCATTCCTGACCGAACTGCACCGCCACCAGCACATCGAGGTCGAGGTGTTGACCCGCGACCTGAGGACCCTCAACGCCGGTCACGTCGCCGACCCGGAGCGCACCCCGCTGCGTCGATGCGAGGTCGCCTCCGGCCTGCTGCACGACGCGCAGGCGGTGGAGTCCTACCTGAAGC
>JAQSWV010000034.1 GCA_029266455.1 Nocardioidaceae bacterium | reverse complement strand
GGCAAGACCGCGCTCGCGGAGGCACTCGCCGAGCTGCTGGGCGTCGAGCTCGTACGGCTGCAGTGCTACGAGGGGATCGACGCCAGCCAGGCGCTCTACGACTGGGACTTCCCGCGCCAGATCCTGCACCTGCGTGCGGTCGAGGCCACCACGCACGGGGCCGGTGACAGCGGGAACCTCGAGGAGGTCGAGCGGTCGCTGTACGACGAGCGGTTCCTGCTGGACCGGCCCGTCCTCCGGGCGCTGCGCACCAGCCCTGCCGTCCTCCTCGTCGACGAGATCGACCGGGCCGACGACGAGTTCGAGGCGTTCCTGCTCGAGGTGCTCTCGACGTACCAGGTGAGCATTCCCGAGCACGGGACCGTGGTCGCCGACCCGCCGCCGGTGGTGGTGCTCACGTCCAACCGCACCCGAGAGCTGCACGATGCGCTCAAGCGGCGCTGCCTCTACCACTGGATCGACCACCCCGGGCTGGCCCGCGAGGTCCAGATCGTGCGCACCCGGCTCCCGCAGGTCTCGACCCGGTTGGCCGAGCAGGTCACCGTGGCGGTGCAACGGCTGCGGGACGGGGCGGACCTGCAGAAGCCGCCTGGTGTCGCCGAGACCCTGGACTGGGCACGCGCCTTGCACACGCTGGGCCGCGACGACCTCGACCTGGCCAGCGCTGCTGCCACCCTGGGCGCCGTCGTCAAGTACCGCGAGGACGTCGACCGAGTACGCGCGCAACTCGACCGGGTGCTGGCCTCCTAGCGATGCCTCCCACCCCGACATCCCGACGACCCCCTGACCCGCCGAGGATCCGGTGAACGGCCCCGAGGACATGCTGCTCGGTTTCGCCGAGGCGCTCCGAGTGTCAGGTGTGCCGGTCACCCCGGACCGGGGGCAGGCGTTCTGCCGGGCCGTGTCGCTGGCCGGGCTCGGCGACCAGTCGGCCGTGTACTGGTCGGGCCGGGCGACCCTGTGTGCCAGCCGCGACGACGTGGACCGCTACGACACCGTCTTCGCTGCCTGGTTCGCCAGCGACCGGCCGACCGGCGGCATCCGGCGCGAGCAGCAGCCCCGCCGGGTACTGCGGCCGGACCTCGCCGGTGGCCGACAGGGCGAGGCGGCGGAGGTCACCGAGTACGCCCGGGCGGTCGCCAGCGAGGCCGAGGTG
Organism: Nocardioidaceae bacterium; assembly: GCA_029266455.1. Lineage (GTDB taxonomy): Bacteria > Actinomycetota > Actinomycetes > Propionibacteriales > Nocardioidaceae > JACCWP01. The sequence continues at coordinate 39,340 of JAQSWV010000034.1, read as the reverse complement.
CTGCGGCACCGTGACGTCGCCGACCTCGACGCCACGGAGCGCCGGCTGCTCGACCGGCTGCTCGACCGGCTGGTGGTGCGGCCGCCGACGCGCACCAGCCCCCGGCTGCACGCGCACCGTCGCGGCAGGCTCGATGCCGGCCGCACCCTGCGCGAGCAGCTGCGCCGGGCAGGAGAGCCGGGCCCGCTGCGGCACCGTCGCCGCGGCCGGCGCCCCCGCAGGGTGGTGCTGCTCGTGGACGTGTCCGGGTCGATGGAGCCGTACGCCGACCACCTGCTGCGGCTGGCTCACCGCATGGTGCAGGCGGCGCCGACGACGACCGAGGTGCTGACCATGGGGACCCGCCTCACCAGGGTGACCGGTGCCCTGCGCCGCCGGGACGGCGATGCCGCGCTCCGGGCGGCCGGACTGACGGTTCCCGACTGGTCCGGTGGCACGCGCCTCGGTGAGATGCTGCGGGCCTTCCTGGACCGGCACGGGCAGCGTGGGATGGCGCGCGGCGCCGTGGTGGTCGTCTTCAGCGACGGCTGGGAGCGCGGCGACCCGCTGCTCCTCGGCGAGCAGGTCGCGAGACTCCGCCGGATGGCTCACCGGCTGGTCTGGGTGAACCCGCACCGGGGCAAGGCCGGCTACCTGCCGGTGCAGGGCGGCATCGTGGCGGTGCTGCCGTACGTCGACGAGCTGCTGGCCGGGCACTCGCTGGCAACGTTCGAGGAGCTGCTGGAGGTGGTGCGCCGTGCGTGAGGTCATGGACGAGCTGCTCGAGTGGTGGCAGGACGGTGAGACCATCGGTGTCGGCACGGTCGTGGCCACCTGGCGCTCCGCCCCGCGACCGGCAGGAGCGGCGATGCTGGTGGGCCCTGACGGCACGGCCGTCGGCTCGGTGTCGGGCGGGTGCGTCGAGGGCGCGGTCTACGAGCTCGCCCAGCAGGTCGTGAGCGACGGCAGCCCCGTGCTGCACCGCTACGGCGTCAGCGACGGGGACGCCTTCGCCGTCGGCCTGACCTGCGGTGGGGTGCTCGACGTGTTCGTGGAGAGCGTGTCGCGCGAGACCTTCCCCGAGCTCGCCGATGTCGCGGCCGACCTGGCCGCCGGACGACCGGTGGCCGTGGTCACCGTGGTCGACCACCCCGACGCCGCATGGGTCGGGCGCCGGCTCGTGGTGCGGCCCGAGGAGGCGGATGCGCCGGTCCAGGGCGGCCTGGGATCGCAGCGCGCCGACGACGCAGTCACCGACGACGTGCGCGGCCTGCTGGCCCAGGGCCGCAGCACCCTGCTCACGTACGGGCCCGACGGCCAGCGACGGGGTGAGGGCATGCGGGTCTTCTGCGCGTCGTACGCGCCGCGGCCGCGGATGCTGGTCTTCGGTGCCATCGACTTCGCCGCGGCCGTTGCCCGGGTGGGGTCGTTCCTCGGCTACCGGGTGACCGTGTGCGACGCCCGGCCGGTCTTCGCGACCCCGGCTCGGTTCCCCGAGGCCGACGAGGTCATCGTCGAGTGGCCGCACCGCTACCTGCGGCGGCAGGCCCAGGCCGGGACGCTCGACGCCCGCACCGTGATCGCCGTGCTGACCCACGACCCGAAGTTCGACGTGCCCCTGCTGGAGGAGGCGCTGCGCCTGCCCGAGGTGGCCTACGTCGGCGCCATGGGCTCGCGGCGGACCCACGACGACCGCCTGGCTCGTCTCCGGGAGGCCGGCCTCTCGGAGGCCGAGCTGCGACGCATGTCGAGCCCGATCGGGCTCGACCTCGGTGCCCGTACCCCCGAGGAGACCGCGGTCTCGATCGCCGCGGAGATCATCGCGCTGCGCTGGGGCGGGAGTGGGCAGCGGCTGGCCGAGCTCGACGGCCGCATCCACGAGAGCGCTGCGCACCCGGACGTGGCGCCGGCCGGGCAGCAGGACGAGCAGCCGACGGCGGCCGAGGTGCCCGCCGGCTGACCACCGCCGGCGATGACTGTGTGGCACCCTTCGCGCACAGTGCGGGTTTCAGCTCGGCTTCGGGTTGTGGCCCACGCCACACCGGGGTGGACTGGTCCCACGCAGCCCCGTCGCCGTCGCGCCGCCGGCGGGCCTGTGTCCGTCAAACCGTGGCGCAGGAGAGTGGGCGAGTTCATGTCCCGGATCAGCGTCACAGTCGACGGGGTCTCCTACCAGGACGACGTCGAGCCGCGGACACTGTTGGTGCACTACCTGCGCGAACAGCTCGGCAAGACCGGCACGGTGGTCGGCTGCGACACCAGCAACTGCGGCGCCTGCACCGTGCACCTCGACGGACGCAGCGTGAAGTCGTGCTCGCTGCTGGCCGTCCAGACCGACGGGCACGAGGTCACCACCATCGAGGGGCTGTCCACCGACGGCGAGCTGCACCCCATGCAGAAGGCGTTCCACGAGAACCACGCGCTGCAGTGCGGCTTCTGCACCCCGGGGATGATCATGCAGTCGATCGACTTCGTCCAGGACAATCCGTCGCCCAGCGACGAGGAGGTCCGGCACGGCCTGGAGGGCAACCTCTGCCGTTGCACCGGCTACCAGAACATCGTCAAGGCCGTGCAGGCAGCCGCGTCCGCCACCGCCGCAGGCACCGAGGGAGGCGCCCGATGACCGCCGTCGACGAACGCACCACCGGGGAGACCCCCCAGCTCGAGGTCGGCGCGGCGCGCCACCGCAAGGAGGACCAGCGGCTGATCACCGGCCGCACCCGGTGGACCGACAACATGAGTCTGCCGGGGATGCTGCACATGGCGATGGTGCGCAGCCCCTTCGCCCACGCCCGCATCAGCTCCGTCGACGTCGACGAGGCCAAGCGGTCACCCGGCGTCGTCGCCGTGATCACCGGCTCCGACCTGGCCGACGTCCAGGGGACGCTCCCCAACGTCTGGACCATCACCCCGGAGCAGAAGACCCCGGCCCACCCGTCCATCGCCGTCGACACGGTGCGCTTCGCCGGCGAGATCGTCGCCTGCGTCGTGGCCCGTACGCCCGCCGCCGCGCGGGACGCGGTGGAGCTCGTCGACGTGGACTACGACGAGCTGCCGGTCGTGCTGGACACGGTCGAGGCCCTGAAGGACGAGACGCTCATCCACCCCGACATCGGGACGAACCAGAGCGCGCACCTGGTGATGGACCACCAGACCGAGAGCAGCGTCGGCGACGTCGACGCCGTCATCGAGGCCGCGCGCACCGACGGCATCGTGTTCGAGCGCAGGTACGAGCAGCAGCGCCTCATCCCGTCGTTCATGGAGCCCCGCTCGATGATCTGCGACCCGACCGGCGAGCAGACCGTGCTGTGGAGCTCCACCCAGATCCCCCACATCCTGCGCGTGCTCCTCGCGATGTCGCTCGGTATCCCGGAGAGCAAGCTGCGGGTCATCGCCCCCGACGTCGGCGGCGGCTTCGGGGGCAAGCTGCAGGTCACGCCCGAGGAGTTCATCACCGTCCTCGTCGCCCGACGGCTCGGCAAGCCGTGCAAGTACACCGAGACGCGCAGCGAGTCGCTGATGGCCGCTCACCACGGCCGGGCCCAGCACCAGAAGATCACCCTGGCCGCCAGGAAGGACGGCACCGTCACCGGGCTGAAGGCCGAGCTGATCGCCGACATGGGGGCCTACCTGTCCCTGCTCGGCGGTGGCACGCCGAAGTTGGGCGCCTTCATGTTCAACGGCATCTACAAGTTCGACGCCTACCGCTTCGATCTCCGCACGGTCTTCACCAACACCGCGTGGACCGACGCCTACCGCGGCGCCGGTCGCCCGGAGGCGACGTTCGCCATCGAGCGGATCATGGACGACTTCGCGCACGAGCTGGGCATGGACCCGCTCGAGCTCCGTGCGAAGAACTGGATCACGCACGAGGAGTTCCCCTTCACCTCGGTCGCCGGTCTGGAGTACGACTCCGGCAACTACGAGGCGGCGACGGCCAAGGCCAAGGAGCTGTTCGGCTACGACGAGCTGCGCCGCGAGCAGGAGCGACGCCGGGCCGACAACGACCAGGTGCAGCTGGGCATCGGCGTCTCCACGTTCACCGAGATGTGCGGGCTGGCACCCTCACGCACCCTCGGCGCGCTCGCCTACGCCGCCGGCGGGTGGGAGCACGCGTCGATCCGCATGCTGCCCACCGGCACGGTCGAGGTCGTCACCGGCGTGACTCCGCACGGGCAGGGTCACGAGACCGCCTGGAGCCAGATCGTGGCCGACCGCCTCGGCGTGCCCTTCGAGAACGTCGAGGTGCTGCACGGCGACACCCAGATCGCGCACAAGGGCCTGGACACGTACGGGTCGCGGTCGTTGGTCGTGGGCGGGATCGCGGTGGTCAAGGCGGTCGAGAAGGTGATCGAGAAGGCGACGGTGGTCGCGGCCCACATGCTCGAGGCGAGCCCGGGTGACATCGAGTTCGCGGAGGGCAGGTTCTCTGTGCGCGGGACCGACCAGAGCAAGACGCTGGCCGAGGTGGCGTGGGCGGCCTTCGACGCGCACGACCTGCCCGACGGCGTCGAGCCGAGCCTCGACGCGGATGCCGCCTTCGACCCGGACACGTTCTCGTACCCGCACGGTACGCACCTGTGCGCGGTCGACGTGGACACCGAGACCGGCGAGGTCACGATCGCCAAGTACGTCTGCGTCGACGACATCGGAAAGGTGATCAACCCCATGATCGTCGAGGGCCAGGTGCACGGCGGGCTCGTGCAGGGCATCTCGCAGGCGTTGTTCGAGGAGGCCGTCTACGACGAGTCCGGGACCCTGGTGACAGGGTCGTTCGTCGACTACCTGGTGCCGAGCGCGCCCGACCTGCCGCACTTGACCACCGACCGTACCGAGACTCCCGCCACGACCAACGAGCTCGGCGTCAAGGGTGTCGGCGAGGCCGGGACCATCGCCTCGACCCCGGCCGTGGTCAACGCCGTCGTGGATGCGCTCCGGCCGTGGGGCGTCGACGACGTGCCGATGCCGTGCTCGCCCCACCGGGTGTGGCAGGCCGTCCAGGGCAGGTCGGTCGGTGAGCGCACCGTGACCCAGCCGGTCAACCCGGAGACGATGCAGACCGACGGCAGCAGCGGGCAGCTACCCACCGGGGACGCGACCGGAGGAGACGACCGATGATCCCGACCGAGTTCGACTATCACGCACCCGAGTCGGTCGACGAGGCCCTGCGGCTGCTGGCCGGGGCGGGTGACGAGGCCAAGCTGCTGGCGGGTGGGCAGAGCCTGCTGCCGGTGATGCGCCTGCGGATGGCCGCACCCGAGGTGGTCATCGACCTGGGCCGGATCGAGGCCCTGCGCGGCGTGCGCGACGACGGCGAGAGCATCGTCATCGGCGCGATGACCCCGCACTTCGAGGTCGTCGAGTCGGCGCTGGTGCACGAGCACGCGCTGGTCCTGTCCGAGGCCGCGGCCACCGTGGCCGACCCGCAGGTCCGGCACCGGGGCACGTTCGGCGGGGCGCTGGCCCACGCCGACCCGGCCGGCGACATGCCGGCGCCGGTGCTGGCCCTCGGCGGCGAGCTGGTCATCCAGGGCCCGGGCGGGCAGCGCACCGTCGCGGCGGCGGACTTCTTCGAGGACTACTTCACCACCGCGCTGGGCGAGGACGAGATCCTCACCGAGATCCGCATCCCCAAGCACACCGGGTGGGGCGGGCACTACGAGAAGTTCACCCGGGTCGCGCAGCAGTGGTCGATCGTGGCGGTCGCCGCGGCCGTACGCGCGGAGGGCGGGTCCATCACCGAGGCCCGGGTGGCACTCACCAACATGGGGTCGGTGCCCATCCGGGCGACAGCGGTCGAGCAGGCGCTGGCCGGCACTCCCGCCGACGCCGACTCCGTGCGGGCCGCAGTCGCCGCCGTGGCCGAGGGCACCTCGCCCCCGAGCGACATCAACGGGGACGCCGACTACCGCCGGCATCTGGCGGCGGTCCTGACCCGGAGAGCAGTGCTGGCGGCGTCCGGAGCATGAGCCGGCCCTGAGCAGCGCGGGATGCCGCCGTCGGATGGAGGACTGACATGGAACTGCAGCACCGCTTCACCGTGCCCGCGTCCGTCGACGAGACGTGGGCGGCGTTCCAGGACCTCGAGCTGGTCGCACCGTGCTTCCCCGGCGCCGCCCTGACGTCGGTCGACGGCGACTCGTTCTCCGGGACGGTGAAGATCAAGCTCGGGCCCATCTCCATGCAGTACGCCGGCACCGGGACGTTCCTGGAACGGGACGAGGCGACCCACCGGGCCCGCATCGAGGCCAAGGGCAAGGACAAGCGGGGCAACGGCACCGCGGCTGCTCTGGTGACGGCGCAGCTCAGCCCCGAGGGTTCGGGGACGGCGGTGGACGTGAGCACCGACCTCTCGATCACCGGCAAGCCGGCGCAGTTCGGGCGCGGCGTGATCCAGGACGTCAGCAACAAGCTGCTCGAGCGGTTCACGGTCTGCCTGGCCGACACCTTGTCCGGCTCCGAGGAGGCGGCCGAGGAGCCTGCCGTCGCAGCGCCCGCCCCGGTCCCCACCCCGTCGGCGAACGCCGTGGCCGACTCGGACGGCGACGCCCCGAAAGCCGCCCCGCCGCCACAGCGCGCCACCGCCGTACCCGATGCCGAGCGGGAGGGTCCGACCGAGCCGGCTTCTCCGACCGCGGGGCGAGGCAGTCGTGCCGACGACGAGGGACTCGACCTGTTCCGTACGGTCGCCCCCGTGCTCGCGCGCCGCTACGCGCTTCCCGTCGGTGGGTCGTTGCTCGCGCTGTACGTGCTGATCCGCGTGCTCCGGCGCTGACCTGGCCGACCCGCCCGTGGCGTCATCGCCGGGGTGGCGTACCGCCGGCGCGTCGTATGACGTCCGGGAGGGGTCAGGTGAGGAGGCCCAGCCGGGACACGACCATCCCGGCCTCGCGGCACACCCAGTGGGGGTCGGTGCCGAGCTCGGGCTCGATGGCCAGCGAGTGCTCGGCGGTGAGGTCGCAGGCCGTGCACCGGGGCCATCGGGTGGAGCGGTCCAGCAGCGCGTCCTGCAGGTCCTGGGCGACCAGCCCGGCGACGAACGGCGTGCCCTCGTCCCACTGGTCCACCCACCAGCCGCGGCCCGAGACGGCGTCCTCGAGCAGCGACACGGTGTCCGCGTCGGCGAAGCCCCTGGCCTGCAGGTCGTGCAGCACGAGCGCCCGGGCTTCGAGCAGGCAGTCGCGTGGCGTCACCGCGGAATTGTCCCACCGTGGGTGACAATGGCCGCGACATGGATCCTTTGCTGGAGATCCGCGTGGTGCACGCGGCCGACGCCGAGGCAGCCGAGGCGGCCGGCGCCGACCGGCTGCTCGTCGTGGCCGTGCCCGACGGCAGCTCCGGCGGCAGGTCCGGCGGCTGGTCCGGCGGCATGGCCGGCGGGGTTGCTCCCGCCGACGCCGCCCGGTCCCCGGAGCCTGCGCTGGTCTCGTCGCTGTGCCGCTCCAGCGACATTCCGGTACGGGTGCTGCTGCGGTTGGACGACCGGGAGACGACCACCGGCGCGGGCCTCGTCCGGCTGGCGGGATTGGCATCGGACTACCTCGCCGCGGGGGCGGAGGGTCTGGTGTACGGATTCCTCGACAGCGACCTGGAGATCGACACCGAGCTGTGTGCCGAGCTGGCCGACCGTACCCGTGCGCCGTGGACCTTCTCCCGGGTGTTCGACCGCGTCCTCGACCCCCGGCGGGCGTGGCGACAGGTGCGGCAGCTGCCAGGCCTCGACGGCGTGCTCACCGCGGGTGCGGCCCTCGGCGCCACGCAGGGACACGAGGCACTGCTCGCGCTGGCGGCGTCCGACCCGGCCGCGGCCAGGCTGACGATCGCCGCCGGTGGGGTGCAGGCCGAGCACGTCCCCTGGCTGGTACGGGCAGGGATCCGGCGGCTGCACCTGGGCACGGCCGTCCGGCTCGGGGGCTCGTGGACCAAGGCGCACACCGACGCCGCCCTGGTGCGGTCCTGGCGGCTGCTGCTCGACGACGCCCTCGAGCGGGTCCGCACCGCATGATCCTGATCGACCCGCCGGCGTGGCCGGCGCACGGGCGGCTGTGGTCACACGTCGTCAGCGACCGGTCGCTCGACGAGCTGCATGCCTTCGCGCGCCGGCTGGGGATCCCGTCCCGCGGCTTCGACCGCGACCACTACGACGTCCCGTCGGACCGCTACGCCGCGGTCGTCGCCGAAGGGGCCCGGCCGGTGAGCAGCCGTGAGCTGGTCGCGGCCCTGTCGGCCGCCGGGCTGCGCCGCCGTCGTGGCGTCGGGCCGGGCCGCCGCGCACCGGGCCAGGAGCTGCTGCGACCGGGGCGGCTCGTCAGCGGCGACGCCGTCGCGGTGGTGGCCCCGGCCGGACCGGTGCCCGCGGACGAGCTCGCGGCCGGGATCGCCCTGCTCGAGTCGTGGGGGCTCTCGGTCAGGGTGGCCGCCCATGTGCACGGGCGGCACCCGCGCCTCGAGCACCTCGCGGCGCCGGACGAGCAACGGGCCGGCGACATGGTGCACGCCTGGTGCACGCCGGACGTTGCCGCGGTCTGGGTCGCCCGCGGCGGCACCGGCTGCCACCGGCTCGTCGACCGGCTGGACTGGCCGGCCATGGCGCAGGCGGGACGCCGGCTGCTGGTCGGCTTCTCGGACGTGACCGCGCTGCACGAGGCGGTGGCGCAGCGACTCGGGCTGGTCACCGTGCACGCGCCGGTGCTCACGTCGCTGGGCGCGAGCGAGGCTGCGACCCAGGACCAGGTACGCCGGCTGCTGTTCGAGCCCGACTCCACTCGCACGCTGCTGACGGGCCTCTCGACCGTCACCGGCGGGGCCGCCGAAGGGGTGCTGTTCGGTGGGAACCTGCGCACCCTGACCGCGAGCCTCGGAACCCGTGCCGCGCGTCCCGCGCGCGGCAGCATCCTCCTCATCGAGGACGTCGGCGAGCAGGCCTACCGGGTCGACGGCATGCTGACCCAGCTGATGCGCGCCGGATGGTTGGACGGCGTACGCGGCGTGGTGGCCGGTGCCTTCACGGACACGGGCGGCTCCGACGTCGACGGCGTGGTCGCGTACCGGCTCGGTGCTCTCGGCGTGCCGATGGTCAACGGCGCCCGGGTCGGTCACATCCCGGACAACCAGCCACTGCCCTTCGGCGTGCCGGTCAGGCTGGACGCCGACGCCGGCACCCTGGAGCTCACCGGCGCGGCGCTCGCCTGACCTGTGATGAGGCCGGTGTCGCTACCCCCGAACCTGGTGGACCACTTCTATGCCGGCGGGGGGAAGATAGCGGCGTTGCGCGGGATCCGTACCACCTCCGCGCACCAACCCGAGGAGTGGCTCGCCGCGACCGTGGCGCGGGCGGGGGACGGCCGCGTCGGCTTGTCCGCGCTGTCCGACGGCCGACTGCTCCGCGACGTGGTCGCCGCTGACCCGGTCGCCTGGACCGGCACCGCCTCCGCGCCCGGCGGTCCGGCCGACACCGGGCTGCTGGTCAAGCTGCTGGACGCGGGGCAGCGGCTGCCGGTGCACGCGCACCCAGACCGGTCGTTCGCCGCACGGCACCTGTCCTGCCCGTACGGCAAGACCGAGGCCTGGTACGTCCTGGACGCGACCCTCGACGGTGCGGTCTACCTGGGCTGGAGCGCCGATGTCGATCCGGACGAGCTCGCGCGGCGCCGGGATGCCCAGGACAGCGACTGGATGCTGGGACACCTCAACCGGGTGGAGGTGCGGCCCGGGGACGGGCTGCTCGTGCCGGCCGGGACGGCGCACGCCCTCGGTGAGGGGGTCTTCGTCGCCGAGCTCCAGGAGCCCACGGATCTGTCCATCGTGCTGGAGTGGTCCATCACGACGAGTGACCGCGGGGACTCCCACCTCGGCCTCGGCTTCGACGCCGTGATGTCCGCCGTCGACCACCGCCGGATGTCGCCGGAGCGGCTCGCGGCGCTGCACAGGTTCACCAACCCGCGTGCCAGTGCAGCGGAGCCTCGCTCAGCATTCGTCGCCGAGGCGGACCCGTTCTTCCGCCTCGACGTCTGGGCTCCGCACGGCGGCGGAGCCCCGGCTGTCCCGGCAGGGTTCGCGGTGGTCGTCGTGCTCGAGGGCGACGGTTCGCTGGTCGGCGACACGGATGCCCGTCCCGTACACCGCGGGGAGGTGCTGGCCGTCCCGGCCGCGTTCGGTGGCTGGCGGGCCGACGGGTACGTGCGGCTGCTGGTCTGCCGCCCGGGGGTGGGTCATGGCACTGCGCCCGAACGGGAGTCCCGCGGCGCTCACCGCGTGTGATCGGCGGCCACGACTTCTCCGATGAAGGTCACAGCAGATGTGACGAGGGCTACAGTGCACAAACACTGACGAACCTCCTATTTCGGATGCCCGCGTCATGCTGCCGGGGCAGCGGCGTCTCACCCAGTAGGGAGACAGTCGTCGCGCTCCATCCGGAGCGCGGCAGTTCAAGGGGGGAGGACCTCAGGAGGAAGACCGCATGACGAAGATGAAGCCGCTGCGCTGGTTGGCGTCCAGCGCGGCCACCGGAGTGAAAGACCTACCGTCGAACGCCGCCTGGGCGGTGTCCAAGGCAGTCCCCTCCCCGGTCGAGCAGGCGGCGGGGGGCGCGAAGAACACGGCGCTGCGGATGACCGCGGCGGTGCAGGACCTGCCGGGATCGGACTCGCTCAACAGCCGTCTGCAGCACGCTCGCGAGGCCACCGAACGGGCGCAGCGCGCCGAGCACAAGGCGCTGGCAGAGGCCACTCAGGCCAAGCAGCTGGCCGACGAGCACAAGGCGCGGGTCGAGGAAGGCCACGAGCAGATCCGGCAGACGAAGAACGCGTCGGCCGAGGACGTCAAGCGCCGGGTCGCCGAGGTGCAGCGGAAGGCCGACGCGATGGTGGAGGAGGAGCGGGCCAGGGCCCAGGCGGAGGCGGACGAGGCCGCGCGAAAGGTGGCCGCCGATGTGCACAGCCGCATCGAGAAGAGCCGCGCGCAGGCCGAGCAGGCGCAGGAGCGCGCTCAGGACGCCATCGCGGATGCCCGTGAGCAGATGGCCGAGGCGCGCCGACTCGCCGACGAGGCAGCCCAGGAGGCTCATGCCGCCGCGGCAGAGGCGCAGCGCCGGGCCGAGGAGCTGGCCGCCGAGGCTCGACGTCAGGCCGGCGACAGCAACGGTTCCGTCGTCGAGGCGGACAAGGTGCAGCAGGAGGCGGTCAAGATGGCGGCGGCTGCCGACGAGGAGGCTGCCGGTTCGCAGAACGGGCAGCGTGGTGGCAGTACGAGTGCGACCAAGTCAAAGGTCAAAGCAGCCGCGTTGACCAAGGACGACGAGCAAGGAGACACCGCATGAGGATCTTTCGCCGCAAGAGCAGGTGGGAGAAGCTGGCTGGCACGGTCACCTCCCGTGGGTCAGCCAAGTCGGCGCAGTCCGGTCTGCTTGCCGCGGGTGCGGCGGTGGGTGTGACGGCGCTGAGCTCGGCAGTGTCCTCGGTCCGCAAGAAGTCCCAGCAGTCGGACTGAGTCGGTGGCGGTCTCGACCTCGACGCCCCCCTGCTCGGCCCGGTCAGACCTCACCGTCCTGTCCCGACCGTCGCTGTGGTGGAGCGGCGCGTGAGGTTCGTCCGGCGCGCCGGCGGGCGACGCCCGCACCGGACCCTGCATCTGGGGATGCAGCCGGGCGAGCGGCTGTCCGAGGGCGTCTGCATGCGGCTGGACGTGGGCGTCCAGCTCCTCGGCGCCACGGTGCTGCGACTGGATGGTGACGTCGTGCTCAGCCCGGCCCGTCCGGACATCGTCTCCGCACTGCCGGCGCGGCCGGTCGCGCCCGCGTTTCTGGCCGCGGCTGCGACGGCCGACACCGGGCGGCTGGGGTCGGAGCTGGATCGAGCGGAGTCGCTCTACGGCGAGAGCGTCGGCGTGCTTCGGGTGGCCGACGCAACCCCACGATGACCGGGTCGCCTCCTGGACGGCGACGGATCGGTCACCGCGACAGGTCGCGCAGCTCGGCGGCCAGGTTGGACCGGGCGGCACGCTCCCACCGGTCCCGGCCAGCGGCCGTGCGGAACAACGGGTCCAGGCCGAGCAGGTGCCGCAGCACCTCGGCCCGGCCGGTCCGCCAGCCCGCGTCGTCGACGTGGGCGTACTCGGCCCGTACGTCGGCCACGTACTCGGCGTAGCGGGGCGGTGGTGCGCCGAGCACGGACAGGTCAGCGTCGCAGAGCACCGCACCGTTGACGTCTCCGGGCGCGGGGTCGTGGGTGCGGGTCAGCAGCACCAGCCGAACGACCTCGGCGACCAGCAGGTCCGAGGCGCCGGCGGCGGCGAGCCGTTCGCGCGCAAGCTCGGCCGACCGTTCCTCGTCGTCGGGCCGGCCGGCGTAGACCGCGTCGTGGAACCAGGCCGCCAGGTCGACGGCCTCGATGTCGGTGTCGGTGTCGATGTCGGTGTTGGTCGCGGTGTCGGGGTCGGCGTCGGACGCTGCCAGCAGACCTATCGCGTCGAGCACCTCGGTCAGATGCCGCTCGCCGTGATGGTGCCGATGCGGCTCGCGCCAGCGACCCAGCAGGTCCGCCGTGAGATCGGGAGACAGGGCCTGGGGGCGGCGCGGCACGGCAGAAGCCTAAGCGGCGCCGGCCACGACACAGCCCGGGCGTTCGCCGAGCCTGTTTGTCTGCACCCCGAGCCGTGGGGTATGACGAGGCATGGTCGCCCGCACACTGTCGGTGGTGACGGCGCTCGCCGTCGGCGTGACCGGCACCCTCGCCCTCGCCACCTCGCCCTCGGCCGGGGACCCGGCCGCCACCGGCCCCGCGGATCGCGGAGCCACGTCCACCTGGACCGAGGCGGACAAGGCCGGGTTCGGGACGGCCAAGACGAGGCGGAGCAACGTCTGGTTCACGCTGCAGAACGGCCGGATGAGCGAGGTGTTCTACCCCGACCTCTCGACTCCCAGCGTGCGCAGCCTGGAGTTCGTCGTGTCGGACGGCGAGACGTTCACCGATCGCACCTCGCAGCACACCCGGACGACAGTCCGACGCCCTGACCCGCGGAGCCTGCGCTTCACCCAGGTCAACACCGACAAGGACGGCCGCTACGAGCTCACCGAGAAGTACGTGACCTCACCCCGGCACGACAGCGTCACGGTCACGGTCCGGCTCACCTCACTCGACGGCGGTCGCTACCAGCTCTATGCCCTCCACGATCCGGCGCTCACCAATGACGGGATGGACGACCGGGCCCGCACAAGCGGCAAGGGGCTCCTGGCCTACGACCGCGACGTCGCCTCCTCCCTGCTGTCGAGACCGGGCTTCGGTGCCCGGGCCAACGGCCTGGCCGGCACCCGGACCGACCCCTGGCGCGACCTGACGCAGGACCATGACCTCGATCGTCGCGGCGCCGACGCCGGGCCCGGCAACGTCGTCCAGCTGGGCAGGGTCACCGGCGTCACCGGACGGCAGGGCGCTGAGCGGGCGACCCTCTCCCTGGGTTTCGGCCGCAGCGCCACATCGGCCAAGCAGCATGCCCGGGGCACGCGTGCCGTCGGCTGGGCCGCCACCCGGCGGCAGTACGACACCGGCTGGCACCGCTACCTGGCCCGGCTCGGGCCGGTGCCGGCCAGCGCCTCGGCCGTCAGCGACCAGTACCTCGCCTCCGTCCTGGTCGTCGCCGCGGCCGAGGACAAGCTGAACCGCGGCGCCGTCATCGCCTCGCCGTCCGCCCCGTGGGTCTGGGGTGACGAGATCGAGGACCTGTCCTCGCCGTCCGGCGCCTACCACCTGGTCTGGTCCCGCGACTCCTACCAGTTCGGCACGGCCCAGTGGGCCATGGGCGACCGGGCCGCCGCACGGCGCAGCGTGGACTGGCTCTTCGGGGAGCAGCAGATGAGGGACGGTTCCTTCCCGCAGAACTCCCACGTCGACGGCACCCCCGTCTGGGACGAGCTGCAGCTCGACGAGGTCGCCCTCCCGATCGTCCTCGCGGGCCTCGTCGGCAAGGACGACGCCCGCACCTGGCGCGGGGTGCGCAGGGCGGCCGAGTTCATCGTCGACTTCCGCGACGAGGAGACCGGCCGGCGCGCGCCGTACTCGCCGCAGGAGCGCTGGGAGAACCAGGCGGGCTACTCGCCCAACTCGATCGCGGCACAGATCTCCGGCCTCGTGGTCGCCGCCGACATGGCGCGCGACCGTGGCCGGAAGCTGCTCGCGCGGACCTGGTTCGCCAAGGCCGACCGCTGGCAGCGCACGGTGGAGGACTGGACCGTCACCACCAACGGGCCGCTGTCGGAGAAGCCGTACTTCCTGCGGCTGACGAAGAACGGCCGGCCGAACACCGCCAGCCCCTACCCCATGGGTGACGGCGGGCCGGAGTCGGTCGACCAGCGCGAGATCGTCGACCCCAGCTTCCTCGACCTCGTGCGCTACGGGATCACCGACCCGGACGACCCCGAGGTGCTCAGCACCCTGGCCGTGATCGACGACGAGCTCGGGTTCGCCACCCCGAACGGACAGTTCTGGCACCGCTTCACCTACGACGGTTACGGCGAGACCCGCAAGGGAGGGCAATGGGAGCCCACCGAGTCCGGGACCTTCCGGACGCTCGGCCGCGGGTGGCCGTTGCTGACCGGGGAGCGAGGGGAGTACGCCGTGGCCGCCGGTGCGGACGGCAGCCCCTACCTCGCCACGATCGCCGCTGCCTCGGGGCCGAGCGACATGATCTCCGAGCAGGTGTGGGACGGCCGCCCGCCGACAGGCCGGCCATGCTGCCCGCTGGGGGAGGGCACCCGCGCCGCGACGCCGCTGGTGTGGTCGCACGCCGGGCTGGTCCGCCTCGCGTGGACGATCGAGCAGGGGAACCCCGTCGACCAGCAGGCCGTGGTGGCCGACCGCTACCGGCGGTGACCCGGGGGGAGAGGGATAGGTCGCCGCCGTGACCCGCGGCCCGTCCGGTCGGCGCGCGGGTCAGGCGGCCAGCAGGTCCGGCAACGGCTCGGCGTGCACCACCGTCAGCGCGGTGACCGCCCGGGTCAAGCACACGTACAACCGGCGCACGCCCGTCTCGACGTCCGGCTCGGCGGCCGTGATCGCGGCCGGCTCGACCAGCACCACGGAGTCGAACTCGAGCCCCTTCGCCAGGGTCGCCGGGACGAGGTCGACGCGACTGTCCATGTCGCCGGGCTCGCCCAGCACCGCGTGCGCGACACCTGCCCCGCGCAGGGCCGCTGCCGCCCTCGTCGTCAGGGCGTCGGGCACCACCAGGCCCACCGACCCCTCGCCGCTCAGTGCCGTGGCGACCGCCTGCACGCCGGCCTCGAGCGGGTGCGGCGACCGCACGACCTCCAGCCCGCCGGCGGCCCGACGCACCGACGTGGGCGGCGTGAGCCCCGGTGCGGCGACCGGGAGCAGCCGGGCGGCGTACGCGATGACGTCCGGAGGCACCCGGAAGCCCTGGGTCAGCTCCTCGACGTGCGCGCCCGCCTTCCCCAGATGGGCCAGGGCGGTGGCCCAGTCGCGGCTCGCCCACGGCGTGGTGGCCTGCGCCAGGTCGCCCAGCACGGTTGCCGAGCCGGTCGAGCACCGCCGCCCCACGGCGCGGAGCATCATCGGGGACAGGTCCTGGGCCTCGTCGAGCACGACGTGCCCCAGGCTGGGGACCCGCTCGACCAGGTCGGCCACCTCGTCGACCAGCACCGCGTCGGCGGTCGTCCACCGTGCCGACCCGGGCGTGCGCGGCGGCGTGGTCCAGGCCAGCAGCCGCTGCTCGTCCGCGTCGAGCACCCCCTCGGCGCTGGCGGCCAGCAGCGCCGGATCGGCCAGCAGCCGGAACACCAGCCGCGCCGGGTCGACCCGCGGCCAGACGGCGTCGCACCAGGCGCGCATCGGCCTGGACCGCGCCACCTGGTCCTGCACGCGGTCGTCGGGAGACTCGGCGGCCTCCTCCATCCGTACCAGCACCGCGTGCGCCAGCCGCTGCGGCAGCAGCGCCCGCCCCGCGCCGTAGCGCACGCCACGCGTCCTCAGCTCCGCGACGATCTCGTCGCCCTGGTACGCCGGTACCCGCCAGCGGCGTACGCCCCGGGGCACGACCAGCGGCTCGGACGCGGGCTGCAGCTGACCCCAGACCGCCCGGCGCAGGACCACCGCCATCCGGGCGTCGCCCTTCAGCCGGCCGACGGCCGGGTCGTCGGCGGCCCGGACCCGGACCCGGCCGCAGAGCTGCTCGATCGTCGTCTGCCGGGCGTCGATCTCACCCAGGGCCGGGAGCACGTCGGCGATGTAGCGCAGGAACGACGTGTTCGGTCCCACCACCAGCACACCCTGGCGTTGCAGCTGCTCGCGATAGGCGTACAGCAGGTAGGCGGCGCGGTGCAGACCGACCGCCGTCTTGCCGGTGCCCGGCGCGCCCTGCACGCACACCGTCGTCGACACGTCGGCGCGCACGATGTCGTCCTGGTCGGGCTGGATGGTGGCCACGATGTCGCGCATCGGTCCCAGCCGCGGGCGTTCGATCTCGGCTTCCAGCAGCGCGCTCGTGGCGTCGACGGCTGGCGTCTGCGCGTCGGCGAGCCGCTCGTCCTCGTACGCGGTGAGCACGCCGGCGGAGAAGCCGAACCGGCGTCGCAGGCGTACGCCCATCGGCTCGCGGGCGCTGGCCCGGTAGAACGCGCGCGAGATCCGTGCCCGCCAGTCGAGCACCAACGGGTCGCCGGCCTCGTCGGTGACGTGCCGGCGGCCGATGTACAGCCGCTCGGCGGCAGACCCGGGCGTGGAGCCGGACGACATGTCCAGGCGGCCGAAGAACAACGGCACCTCGGGGTCGTCCTCCAGGGCACGCATGCGGTGCCACAGGGCGGCCTTGAGGTACTCGGTCGACACCGCGTCGCCGCCGGCCGCGGACAGGCCGGCGACCTTGGACCGCATCCGGCTGAGGGCGGCGCGCGATGCGGCCAGGTGCTCCTGCTCGGAGGACAGCTCCGAGCCGGGAAGGGACCCGGAGGCACCGCGCGGCATCAGCTCAGCGGTCGGTCTCGGTCTGCAGGTCGCCGGCGTCGACGATCCGGTAGGCGTAGCCCTGCTCGGCCAGGAAGCGCTGGCGATGCTGGGCGAAGTCGGCGTCCACGGTGTCGCGCGTCACGACCGCGTAGAAGCGGGCCGCGCGTCCGTCCCCCTTCGGCCGCAGCAGCCGGCCGAGACGCTGGGCCTCCTCCTGCCTGGAGCCGAACGCACCCGACACCTGGATGGCGATGCTCGCCTCGGGCAGGTCGACGGAGAAGTTGGCCACCTTGCTGACCACCAGCAGCTGCAGCTCGCCCTCGCGGAACGCCTCGAACAGGCGCTGCCGCTCCTTGACCGGGGTCTGGCCGGTGATGACCGGAGCGTCGAGCCGCTCGCCGAGGTCGGCCAGCTGGTCCAGGTACTGCCCGATCACCAGCGTCGGCTCTCCGCGGTGCCGCTCGACCAGCTCCTCCACCACTGCGGTCTTGGCCGGCGTGGCGGCGGCCAGCCGGTAGCGGTCCTCCGCCTCGGCGGTGGCGTAGGTGAACCGGTCGCCGTCGCTGAGCGCGACCCGCACCTCGACGCAGTCGGCGGGTGCGATCCACCCCTGCGTCTCGATGTCCTTCCACGGCGCGTCGTAGCGCTTGGGTCCGATGAGGCTGAACACGTCGCCCTCGCGGCCGTCCTCGCGCACCAGCGTCGCAGTCAGTCCCAGCCGTCTGCGCGCCTGCAGCCCGGCCGTCATCCGGAAGACCGGCGCCGGCAGCAGGTGCACCTCGTCGTACACGATGAGGCCCCAGTCGCGGACGTCGAAGAGCTCGAGGTGGGTGTAGATGCCTTTGCGCCGGGTCGTCACCACCTGGTACGTGGCGATCGTCACCGGCCGCACCTGCTTCCTGGCGCCGGTGTACTCGCCGATCTCGTCGTCGGTGAGCGATGTGCGCCTGAGCAGCTCGTCGCGCCACTGCCTGGCGGCGACCGTACTGGTCACGAGGATGAGCGTGGTCGCCGAGGCCTGGGCCATGGCACCTGCCCCCACCAGCGTCTTGCCCGCGCCGCACGGCAGCACGACGACGCCGGAGCCGCCGTGCCAGAACGAGTCCACCGCCTCGTGCTGGTACGGACGCAATGCCCAGTCGTGCTCGGTCAGGGCGATGCGGTGATGCTCGCCGTCGACGTAGCCGGCGCGGTCCTCCGCCGGCCAGCCGAGCTTGAGCAGGGCCTGCTTGAGGATGCCCCGCTGCGACGGATGGACGACGACCGTGTCGTCGTCGATGCGGTCGCCCAGCATCGGCGCCACCCGCTTGGATCGCAGCACCTCCTCGAGAACGGGGCGGTCGGTGCCGACCAGCACCAGGTGGTGCGTCGGGTGCTTGTCCAGCCGGAGCCGGCCGTAGCGGGCCATCGTGTCCGCAACGTCGACGAGCAGCGCGTGCGGCACCGGATAGCGCGAGTAGCGCAGGAGCACGTCCACGACCTGCTCGGCGTCGTGCCCGGCCGCCCGGGCGTTCCACAGGCCGAGTGGCGTGAGCCGGTACGTGTGCACGTGCTCGGGTGAGCGCTCGAGCTCGGCGAACGGGGCGATCTGCTTGCGGCAGTCGACGGCCTCGGGATGGTCGACCTCGAGCAGCAGGGTCTTGTCGGACTGGACGATCAGCGGGCCGTCGTTCACGCGCTCTCGCTCCCTGCCGGCAGCCTCGACATCAGCCACCGGCGCTCGACCAGGCGCGCCTCCGCCCCGGCGGCGTGGTCACGTGGGGCGTTGACCGGCTGCGCGGCGGACACGGCGGAGCGGACGACGTGCATGGGGACAATGTACGGGCGGTGCTGGGACGTAGGAGTCAGGTCGACTCATGGGCCTTACGTCCCAGGAAGCGCCCGACCGTCCAGGCGCAGCTCATGCAGGTCCCCTTCGACGCCCGGGTCTGTCCCCGTCACACCCCGGCGGGGGTGTGGGTGGGAGGCAGCTGGCTGTCGGCCAGCGGATCGCCGTCGTCCCGCTTGTGCCACAGCGCGCTCGGCCACCACATCACCCGGCCCAGGTCGAGGTTGAGGGCGGTCACCAGCACCGACCTGACCACGATGGTGTCCAGCAGCACCCCGAGCGCGACCGCGAAGCCGAGCTCGGTCAGGAACGTGAGTGGCAGGGTCGCGAGCACGGCGAACGTCGCGGCCAGCACGAGCCCGGCGGACGTGATCACGCCCCCGGTCGCCGACAGACCGATCAGCGCGCCCCGCCGGGTCCCGTGGTCGAGCGCCTCCTCGCGCACCCTGGTCATCAGGAAGATGTTGTAGTCGATCCCCAGTGCCACCAGGAACACGAACACGAACAGCGGGAAGGCACTGTCGGTCCCGCCGAAGCCGAAGATGTGCTCGAAGGCCAGCGCACTGAGGCCGAGCGCCGCGCCGAAGGACAGCACGACCGTCAGCATGAGCACGACGGCGGCGACGATCGCGCGCAGCAGCACCCCGAGGATCACCAGCACGACCAGCATGATCAGCGGGATCACGACCCGGTTGTCGTCCTGCGAGGCCCGCTGGACGTCGAGGTTGATGGCCGTGAAGCCGCCCACGAGGACGTCCTCGCCGACCTGGTCGAGCCCGCTGCGCAGCCGGTCGATGGTGTCGTTGGCCGCTCCGCTCCCGGCCGGGTCGGTGAGGGTCGCCTCGACCAGCACCCGGTCGCCCACGACGGCGGGCTCGCCCGCCGGCTCGACGCCCTCGGTGTCGGCGACCGTGGCCTGGATGTCGGCCGCCGCCGTTGCCGGCCCGATGACCTGCGCGGTGTTGCCGGCATCGCTGTCGTAGTGGGCGTCCACCACCTCGGCGCCCTGGATGGACTCCGGCTCGCCCCGGAACCCCTCGGCCTGGGTGAGGCCGTTGGCGTCCAGTGAGACCAGACCGAGCCAGGCGGCTCCCAGCAGCACCGTGGTCGTCACCCAGACGATGCGCGCGCGGGGCGCGATCGCCTGCCCCGTCCTCGCCCAGATGCCCGTCGCCGTCGGCTCGGCGGTGCCGTACTGCGGCCGGACGGGCCAGAAGACCCACCGGCCGCAGATCACCAGCAGTGCCGGCAGCAGGGTCACCATGGCCACCAGGGCCACCGCGACCCCGATCGCGGCGACCGGCCCCAGCCCCTGCGTCGAGTTCATGGTCGCGGCCAGCAGGCAGAGCATGCCCAGGATCACCGTGCCGCCGCTCGCCAGGATCGCCGGCCCGGCCCGGTAGAGCGCCTCGGCCATGGCCTCGTGCCGGTCCTCGTGCAGACGCAGCTCTTCTCGATAGCGCGCGACCAGCAGCAGCGCGTAGTCGGTGCCGGCCCCGATCACCAACACGGTGAGGATGCCTGCGCTCTGTCCGTTGACCGTCAGCCCGGCGTGCTCGGCCAACAGGTAGATGAGGCCCTGGGCGACGAGCAGGCCGGACACCGCGCTGAAGATCGGCAGGATCCACAGCACCGGGCTCCGGTACGTGAGCAGCAGCAGCACGATCACCACGCTGAGTGCCGCGACCAGCAGCATCCCGTCGATGCCGGCGAAGGCCTCCGCCGAGTCGGCCGCGTTGCCGAGCGGCCCGGTGACGTACATGTCCAGCCCGTCGGGTGCGCTCGCGTCGGAGATCTCGTGCATGTCGTCGGCGATCTCGGGTGCCAGCTCCCAGCCGTCGGGACCCAGGTCGAAGGTCACCACCGTCTGGAGGGCCTCTCCGTCGTCGGACGGGAAGGGTCCCAACGCCTCGCCGGTGACACCGTCGAAGCCACTGAACTCCTGGGCGTCGCTGGCGGCGGCCTGCATGTCTGCGGGCGTGGTGCCGCCGGCCCGTTCGTAGACGATCACCGCCGTCAGCGCGTCCGGCGACTGGAACTCCTCGAGCGCTTCCAGCGCCTGGGTCGACTCAGCATCGCCGGGCAGCCACGAGGCGGTCTCGTTGTTCTGAGCCTCGGTGAGCTTGGTGCCGTACATGCCGCCGAAGACGAGCAGGCCGATCCAGACGGCCAGCACCACCCACTTGATGCGGTGATGGCTGAGGGCCCGGGCGATCGTGCGGGGCATGGTGGTCTCCTCTGAGCACACGGCCACGGCGCTGTGGCCGTTGCAGACGGTATCGACAGGCACCGACGCCCGTCATCAGGTTTGACCCTGAGGTGCCCCCTATCTCATCGGTCCGCGGCGGCCGATGTCGTGCGGGTCACCGCATCGGTCACGACCGCGACCAGATCCCCGCCACTGCGGTCGAACGCTGCCCGCTGCCGGTCGGCTCCGGTGCCGTCCTCGAGCACCCGGGCGGCCTCGGCCCGCATCGAGTCGAGGTCGCCGTGCGACTCCAGCGCCGGGCCGATGTGCTCGAACAGCCGGTCCACCATCTGCGCCGCGGGTGCGGTCGTCGCCGTGAGTGTGTCGACGAGGTGGTCGGAGACGCCCGAGCGCGCCGCGCGCCAGGCTGCGCCCCGCAGCACCTCCAGGCGTACCTGCGGCGCCTCCGCGCCCGCCGCCCATTCCTGCGCCGCCGTCTCGACCAGCCCGCGGCACAGCCCGGCCACCAGCACGGCGTCATCGACACCGGCGCACACGTCGGCGATGCGGAGCTCGACGGTGGGGAACTCGCGGGACAGCCGCGCATCGAGGTACACCATGCCGGCGTCCATCGCGGCGCCGCACGAGATCATCTGCTCGACGGCGCGCTCGTAGCCGGCCGGGTCGCCGAACAGCTCGACCGGCCCGGCGCTGGGCAGGCGGGTCCACACCCGGTGCCGATAGCTGGCGTACCCGCTGTCGGCGCCCTGCCAGTACGGCGAGTTGCAGGTCAGCGCGCTGATGGTCGCCAGCCATGGCCGGATCCGGTCCAGAACGCCGACCGCCTCGTCGGGCGAGTCGATCGACACGTGCACGTGGCAGCCGTTGACGAGCATCTCGCGCGTGGTCAGCCCGTACTCGCGGTTGATGCGCTCGTAGCGCTCGTCCTGCGTCGGCGTCGGGGTCGCTCTCAGCGGGCTGGTGCCCAGGGCCGCCACCCCCAGGCCGTTGCTGCCCGCCGCGTCGGCGAGCCGGCGGCGGAGCTGGTGCAGGTCCGCCCGCAGCTCGTCGAGGTCGGCCGTGGGCTCGGAGTTGGACTCGACCTGCTCCCGCTTGAGCTCCTTCTCCACCTCCCCCGCGCCGGTGTCGGTCTGCTGCCGGTCCGCCGAGCCGACCACCGGCCCCGCCGACGGACGCGGGGTTCCGTCGTCGAGGTCGACCAGCAGCAGCTCTTCCTCGACACCTATGGTTCGCCGTTTCACTGCTGCATCGTGCCACCTCCGGTCGCGATGGTGTTTTCGCAGGGTGGGCTGCGAAAGATGCGCCTCCACGGCGCTATATCCCTCCGGAAGCGCAGTTTTCGCAGCCCACCCAGCGAAAGTTCCGCGGCCCAGAAGCGGGGGAACGGGTCAGCCGGAGGGGCGGCCCGCGGCGGCGACGCGGCTGATCCGGTGCAGGGCGAAGCTGCGGGTACGGGCGGAGCGGTGGTCGAAGGCGGTGAGCCGACCGCTGTCGACGGCGAGCGGGTCGACCACCCGCTCGGAGACGGTTCCCGTCTCGTCGAGGTAGGCGAGCCACACCGGCTGGCGGTCCTCGACGGCGGCGCGCAGCTGCTCGACGAGCCGGGTCGGCCCGGGAGCGGCACGCTCGCCGCTGGGCCGCGCGGCGCGCGCGCGCTCACCGGCGCGCAGCGCGGCAACCGCGGCTGCCGCGTCGTCCGGTCCCAGCGCCGAGACGGTGGTCAGGGGCTGCGACGGCACGGCCGACCGGCGGACGGGCGAGGCGATCTCGGCGTTGCGACCGTCGGCGCCCTCGAGGACCGGTGCGGCCTGCGCCGCCCGCAGACGCATGAGCACCCGGTCGGCGGGCGCGTCGGACAGCGCCACGGTGGGGGCGATCCGGCGCAGTCGGAGACCGGCCAGCGAGGCGTCGGCCAGCAGGGTGTCGAGCTCTGCGGGGTCGTCGCTGCGCACGTACACCGCGGCTCCACCCACCCTGAGCCGACCGTGCCGCCGGGCGCTGTCGTCGATCAGGTACGTCAACGGCTGCGGCA
Source organism: Nocardioidaceae bacterium (assembly GCA_029266455.1). Lineage (GTDB taxonomy): Bacteria > Actinomycetota > Actinomycetes > Propionibacteriales > Nocardioidaceae > JACCWP01. Next base: position 16,337 of record JAQSWV010000034.1, on the reverse strand, counting down.
CCGGTGTGCGCGAGTGCGCGTCGAGGAACGCGTGCAGCTGCGTGGCGGGCCACCCGGCGTCGAGGGCGCGGCGTACCGAGCTCGCACTGAAGCGGAAGACCGTCGCTCCGCCACGTGACTCCACGTCGGCCATCAGGGCGAGCCCCCTGCCGACCTCGGGCTCCAGCGGGCCGGGTGCGATCGCGGTCAGATCGGCCTGCAGCAGCACGTGGTCGACCGGCGCGGGGAGGAGCGCCTCGACCAGCGGTGCGGGATCGGCGCCACCGACCAGGGCGCGTCCGGCCGAGGTGAGCGCGCCCATGGCGCTCACCCCCAGCCAGCCGGCCTCGGTGATGGTGCGCAGCACCGTGAGCTCCCGGAGCAGTCTGCGGCGCGGTCGGGCCCACGCCACCTGCGCCACCACGTCGGCGGCCGAGGTCATCGCCGTGCCGGAGGGCAGCGAGCTCAGGACGTCGAGCGTGGCCGCCCGCACCGTCGCGGCTGCTCCGCGCTCGAGGTCGGGCGCCAGCGCGTTGACGGGGCGGTCGTTCTCGTCCCGACCACCCACCAGGCCGGTGGCGCGCGGCGTGCGCAGCCAGGCCTGTGCCAACGCCGCCCACCGCTGCGCCGGCGGCCGCTCCCTCCAGCGGTCGAACAGGCCCGTCGGCAGCCAGACGTCACCTCGGTCGGGGTCGTCGCCGGGAGCCAGCAGAGCCGCCGCGCGAGCCAGCTCGACGAGGAAGCCCGTCTGGTCGACGTCGAGATGGATGGCAGCGGCCAGTGCGCGCACCTCACGGACGCCGACGCCCCCCGACCGGAGGACGTCGGGTGGCGCCGCCCCCCACGACTCCAGCACCAGCTCGACCCGACGGACCACGTCGAAGGCGGCGCCGGCACCGACCCGGTCGACCCGCCCGGGGTCCACGGGCGCGGTGCCCAGAGCGGGTGCACGGTCGACCGGCTGCCGGGTGGTGTGCCCGCCCCGCCGCAGCAGGCCGATCTCGCGCGGCAGGGTGACGGTGCGCGCATCGGTGCCGACCAGCAGGCCGCGGGCCAGCAGGTGCTCCAGTGCAGTGGTGGCGGACCCGAGCCGGACGTCGTCGGGCACCTGGCCGAGCCGGCCACTGGCCGGTCCGTCGGCCAGCCGGTCCAGCAGGCGCAGGGCGTCGGCACCGCCCGCCGCGGCCGCCTCGTCGACCCTGGCCTGCGCCCACCCTTCGTCGGCGTAGGCGCCGGCGACCCGGCTCGCCGTGGTCGTCGGGTCGCCCGCGACCGGCAGGCCGAGGTCGGCCGCGAGCGCCGAGAGCCTGGCCGGCGCCAGCCCGAGCAGCAGCGTGCGCAGACCAGGTCCGAGACCGGCAGGATGCGGACTCAGCACCTCGCGCGCGCTGCGGACCAGCCGCAGGTCGTCGTCCTGACCCCAGAGCAGCGCCAGCGCGCGGAGCCGTCCCAGTACGGCGTGCAGCGTCTCGGGCTCGGCGTTCACCACGCGCGCGACGTCGGCTCCGCCGACGGGCTCGTCCAGCCGGGCCAGGGCCTCCACCACGGTGAGGTGGGCCGTGTCGAGCCGGTCGACGGCCAGCGCCACCGAGCTGCGGCCGCCGACCCGCGCAGCGAGCTGACCGACGTCGACCGGCGCCGGTCGGGCGAGGTCCGGTCGGGCCAGCAGCAGCGCGGCCAGCGAAGCGTCGTCCCAGCCCCGCAGGGCGTCGGCGAGGGTACGCGGGATCGCGTGCTGGGCAGGGGTCGTGGACATCGTCGTCCACGGTAGCCGCGGCCGGGAGCCCTTCCGGGGGTCCCGGTCCGGCACCGCCTCGCCGCAGCGGGGCGGCAATCGGTGGCCTCAGGGCGTAGCGGAGGCGGCCCCGGCCCTCTACTGTCTCCGCGTGGCTGCTCCCGATACGTCCCTGTCCGGCCCCTCCGGGCCTTCCGGCCTCGGTGGTCGCACGGTGCTGGTCACCGGCGCCGCCAGCGGAATCGGTCGCGCCTGTGCCCAGGCGTTCGCCGCCGCCGGCGCCGACGTGCTGGTGCTCGACCGGGAGCCCGACGGTGCGCGAGCGGTCGCCGACGAGGTCGGCGGAAAGGCGCTGGTCGCCGACCTGTCCGAACCGGGCGCGCTCTTCGACGGCGGACCCCTCGACGGGCTCGACGCCGACATCGTCGTCAACAACGCGGGCCTGCAGCACGTCGCGCCCGTCCAGGACTTCGACCCCGACAGGTTCGGAGTGATCCTGCGGGTCATGGTCGAGTCACCGTTCCGGATCGCGCGAGCGGTGCTGCCCGGCATGTACGACCGCGGCTGGGGTCGGTTCGTGCACGTGTCGAGCGTCCACGGCCACCGGGCATCGGCGTACAAGTCGGCCTACGTCACGGCCAAGCACGCGCTCGAGGGGCTGTCGAAGGTCCTGGCCGTCGAGGGAGCCGCGCACGGGGTCACGTCGAGCACGATCTGCCCCGGGTACGTCCGGACGCCGTTGGTCGAGGGCCAGCTCGCCGACCAGGCCGCGGCCCACGGCATTCCCGAGGAGCAGGTGCTCAACGACGTCCTGCTCGCGCGCACCCCGGTGAAACGGCTGATCGAACCCGCGGAGGTGGCGGGGTTGGCGGTCTACCTGTGCGGACCCGGCAGCGCATCGATGTCGGGTTCCTCGTACGAGATGGCAGGGGCGTGGACGGCGACCTGACCGTCCACGCGCAGGTACCGAGAGGTCCCTGGCAACACGTCGGGAGGACGACACATGAGCAACGCGCAGCCGGCTGAGACGCCCCCACAGAGCAGCATCCGCAAGGTCGTCTTCGCCAGCACGATCGGCACCACCGTCGAGTGGTACGACTTCTTCCTGTTCGGGTCGGCCGCCGCCCTCGTGTTCGGCGAGGCGTTCTTCGGCGAGATCGGCGGCACGACGGGCACCTTGTACTCGTTCATGGTCTACGCCCTGGGCTTCTTCGCCCGCCCGCTCGGCGGCATCATCTTCGGGCACTACGGCGACAAGGTCGGTCGCAAGCAGATGCTGGTCATCTCGCTGCTGATGATGGGCGCGGGCACCTTCGCCATCGGGCTGTTGCCTACCTACGCCCAGGTCGGCATCCTCGCGCCGATCCTGCTGATCGTGTGCCGGCTGCTGCAGGGGTTCGCCGTCGGCGGCGAGTGGGGTGGGGCGGTGCTGATGGCCGCCGAGCACGGCGACTCGTCCCGCCGCGGGTTCTGGACCTCGTGGGTGCAGGCGGGCGTGCCGGCCGGCAACCTGGTGGCAGCGGCCGTGCTGTGGGTGCTGGCCTTCACCCTCAGCGACGACCAGTTCCAGAGCTGGGGCTGGCGGGTGGCCTTCCTCCTGTCGGCGGTCCTGGTGGGTGTCGGCATGTGGGTGCGCCTGACGCTGGAGGAGTCGCCGGTCTTCGCGGCCGCCCGGGACGAGCTGGCCGAGAAGACCGACACGCACATGCCGATCATCGAGGTGGTCAAGCGGTACCCGCGCGAGATCCTCATCGCGATGGGCATGCGGACGGCCGAGAACATCTCGTACTACCTGTTCACGGTCATCTCCCTCACGTACCTGGCGGACTTCATGGGCGCGGACAAGCAGGTCGGGATCAACGGCGTGCTGATCGGGTCCGCGATCCAGGTCGTGCTCGTGCCCGCGATCGGACTGCTCTCCGACCGTGTGGGCCGTCGGCCCCTGTACCTGATCGGGGCCGTCGGCGTCGGCGTGTGGGGCTTCTTCTTCTTCGGCCTGCTGGAGGACGGCTCCGGGCTTGCGGTCGCCACGGCGGTCACCGTGGGTCTGGTGTTCCACAGCTTGATGTACGCACCACAGGCGGCCTTCTTCGCGGAGCTGTTCGGCACCAGCGTGCGCTACTCAGGGGCATCGATCGGCTACCAGCTGGCGTCCGTCTTCGCGGGTGCCCTGGCGCCGATCATCGCGCTCGCGCTGCTGGGTGACGTCAGCTCTCCGAACACCATGGCGGTGGGGGTCTACCTGGCGGTCGCGGCGGCGATCACGGTGGTGGCGGTGCTGTTCTCGATCGAGACCCGGGGGTCGTCGCTGGACCACGACCGGGTGGCGGGCGAGACGGACGTGGACACCTCTGCGACGCGCCCGTCCTGAGACCGGCGCGGGCGGTGGGCGGCGGGCGATCGAGCGCGCCGCCCACCCCGAGGGGGTCCCGGGTTTGACCTGCACACCCCCGCCCCCGTACGGTCGGTACCGGTTGCAGTTTGTACTTCCGCTCGTTTCCAACGCCCGCGAAGTCTTACAGCGGGCGCTTTTTTCGTCTCTGGGCACTCCGGAGGCGTGGCGCCTGGTAGCAACCCGAGGCTGCACACGGCTGTCTCGACCGGCACACCCCAGAAGGAGAGCCTCGTGGCTCAAGGCACAGTGAAGTGGTTCAACGCCGAGAAGGGCTTTGGTTTCATTGCCCAAGACGGCGACGGCCCGGACGTCTTCGTCCACTACTCGGCCATCGACTCGACCGGCTACCGCTCGCTCGACGAGGGCCAGCGCGTGGAGTTCACGCAGACGCAGGGTCAGAAGGGCCCGCAGGCGGAGAACGTCCGCCCCGTCTGACCTCACGGTCCGACACCCCGATGGGGGTGGCGCCGGCTTCGGCCGGTGCCACCCCCATCGGCACGTCCGGGTCCGTCCGGGTCCGTCCGGGTCCGTCCGGGTCCGCCCGGGTCTGCCCGGGCGTCCCTCGGCGCGTGGCGCAAGAGCCGGGCGGACCGGGGCCATGCCGGGTGATACTTGCGGGATGTGGTGCACGCCGACCCTCCGCAGCAACTGGTCGTCCCCGAGGAGCACGTCCCGATGAGCGGTCCTGCCGGGCAGACGCCTGCCACCGGTCCGGAGGGCGCCACCGCAGCGCTGCTCGCCAAGCGCAACGAGCTCGAGGACCAGCTGGCGACGATGTCGGCACCCCAACGCGACGTCGGCGGCATCTCGTTCGGCAAGCGGGTGGGTGAGGGCACCTCCATGGCGGTCGACCGCATCTCGTCGGTGGCCGCCCACGAACGGCTGCAGGACATGCTCACCGACGTGCGGCGTGCGTTGGTCAAGGTCGGTGACGGCACGTACGGCCGCTGTGACGACTGCAGCGAACCCATCCCTCCCGAGCGCCTCGAGGCACTGCCCTGGGCGGTTCGCTGTCTTCGCCATGCCGGGGCCGCCCGCCGGTAGCGGGCACCCGGCAGGCGTGCCCTGCGCGCCGACATACTCTCGCCGGGTGCACGCCGTCACCGCCGTTGCCGGCTCGTCGGTGCGGGCATGACGTCGGCGTTCGACGTCGTCGTCCTGGGCAGCGCCAACCTCGACCTCGTCTACACCGTGGAGCGGATCCCGGCACCGGGTGAGACCGTGCTCGCCGGAGGTCAGGCCCGGCACCCCGGGGGCAAGGGACTCAACCAGGCAGTGGCAGCGGCCCGAGCCGGCGCGCGGACCGGGTTCGTCGGCGCCCTCGGGGACGACGACGCGGCGGCCGTGCTGCGGTCGGTCATGGACGACGCGGGCATCGACACCTCCCTGGTACGAGCGGTGGCGCAGCCGACGGGCACCGCCCTGATCACCGTGCAGGCGGACGGCGACAACACGATCGTGGTGGCCGCCGGCGCCAACGCGACCGTCGACCACCTGCAGCCGGCGGAGTCAGCCGCGATCACCGGCAGCAGGGTGCTCGTCGCCCAGCTGGAGGTGCCGGTCGACGTGGTGGCCGAAGGAGCGGCCCGTGCGCGATGGGCCGAGACCACCGTGGTGCTCAATGCCGCCCCTGCCCAGGCCCTCGACGACGAGCTGCTTCGCCTCGTGGACGTCCTGGTCGTGAACGAGCACGAGGCGCGAGTGCTGGCCGCGGCCGGACCGGCCGAGGGTGCACAGCCGGGTGCGCCCGGTGACCCGGCCGACCCGGCCATCGAAGCAGCGACCCTGCTCGACCGCGTCGGCGCCGTCGTGGTCACGCTCGGCGCTGAGGGCGCGGTGGTCCTCACCGGCACCGCCGACCCGCACCGGCTGCCCGCGCCCAGTGTTCCGGTCGTCGACACCACCGGTGCCGGCGACACGTTCACGGGTGTGCTGGCAGCGGGTCTGGCGGCCGGTTCCTCGCTTCCCGAGGCGGCCGCGCGGGCAGTGTCGGCCGCGTCCCTCAGCACCCAGACACCGGGTGCCGTGCCGTCCATCCCGACCGCCGAGCAGGTGGACGCGCAGCCGGCGCGATGACATGTCCGCGGCGCCTCGTACGGTGCCGGTCATGGCACACCCTTCGTCGGGCGGGGCCGGTGGCTTCTTCGACGGCTTCACCCTCGACCACCTCGATGTCGGCGGCGTCATCCTGCGGGTGCGTCATGGCGGTAGCGGTCCGCCGGTGGTGTTGCTGCACGGGCATCCCCGCACGCACACGACCTGGTACGCGGTCGCCCCGCAGCTCGCGGCGAGCCATACGGTGGTCTGTCCCGACCTGCGTGGCTACGGCCGTTCCTCGAAGCCCGACGTGGGTGCCGACCCGGCTGCGTACACCAAGCGGGCGATGGCCGGTGACGTCGTCGGGCTGATGCGCCGACTCGGCCACGACCACTTCGCCGTCGTGGGGCATGACCGCGGCTCGTACGTCGCGCTGCGCACCGCGCTCGACCACCCGGATGCGGTCACCCGGCTGGCGGTGCTCGACAGCGTGCCGATCGTCGAGGCGCTGGACCGATGCGATGTGCGTTTCGCCAGCCTGTGGTGGCACTGGTTCTTCCTGGGCCAGCGGGCCAAGCCCGCCGAGCGGGTCATCAGCGCCGACCCGGACGCCTGGTACTCGGTGGCGACGACCAACACCCCGCAGCGGCTGGGCGCCGCCAACCACGCCGACTTCGTGGCCGCGATCCGGGACCCGGCCACGGTGCTCGCCATGTGCGAGGACTACCGCGCCGGGCTCAGCCACGACCGCCACCACGACGCCGCGGACCGGGCAGCGGGCCGCCGGATTCGCTGCCCGACGCTGGTCCTGTGGTCGTCACAAGACGACATGGCGGCGCTCTACGGCGATCCGCTGTCGGTGTGGGACGCCTGGGCGCTCTACGGCGATCCGCTGTCGGTGTGGGACGCCTGGGCCGACGACCTGCGCGGTCACGCGATCGAGTCTGGCCACCATGTCGCTGAGGAGGCACCCGGCGAGCTCGCCGGCGCCCTGACGGCGTTCCTGGCCTGACTGCCTTCCTGTCCTGACGCGGTGGTGCGTACCGCCGGCAAAAGCGTTGTCAGTGCAGGGCAGCCGCCATCCGGAGGACGGCCTCGTCGAGGATCTCCTCGGACGTGCCGTAGTTGAGACGGACCCACCCGCTGCCTTCCGCGCCGAACCGCGTGCCCGGCTCGAGGGCGACGCGTCCCTCGCGCAGGAACAGCTCGTGGGCCGTGTCACCTCCGCCGAGGGAGCGGCAGTCGAGCCAGGCAAGGAAGGTCGCCTCAGGTGGCGTCCACCGCACCTGCGGGAGCCGCTCGGCCAGCAGCCGACCCAGCTGCTGCCGGCGGGCGTCCAGAGTGGTCAGGAGCGCGTCCAGCCATTCGCCCCCGTCGGTGAACGCGGCCTCCGTCGCCAGCAGCCCGAAGTGACCGATCCGCCACACCCCGTCGGGTGGCAGCCGATCGGTGACCGCGCGCATCGGCGAGGACGCGGTCACCGCTGCCGCACACTTCAAGCCTGCAAGGTTGAAGGCCTTGCTGGCCGACACCAGGCTGATCCCGACCTCGCCGCCGCCGGGCACCGTGAGGAACGGCGTGAACTCCGCGCCGGGCAGCACCAGCGGGGCATGGATCTCGTCGGCGATGACGGTGACACCGTGCTCGGCGGCCAGCCGTGCGATCGCCGTCAGCTCCTCGCGGTCGTGGACACGCCCCACCGGGTTGTGCGGGTTGCACAGGATGTACGCGGCCGGCCGCTGCGCGAAGGCAGTACCGAGCCGGTCGAGGTCGAGCCGCCAGGTGCCGTCGGCGCCCTGGCGAAGCGGCGCCTCGACCAGCCGTGTTCGCGTCTCGGCAACCCAGGAGAAGAACGGAGGGTAGACGGGTGGGCTGATCACCACGGCGTCCCCGGGCCGGCACACGGCCCGCAGCAGCTCGACCGTACCGACACCCACGTCGGCCACCGCGGACACGGCGTCCGCGTCCACCTCCCAGCTCCAGCGCTCGCCGGCGAACCGCGCGACTGCGGCGCCCAGCACCGGCTCGGCGTAGCCGTACCCGGTGTCCGACGCGTCGACGGCGCGGCGCAGCACGTCCTGGACCACCGGAGCCAGCGGGAAGTCCATCTCCGCCACCGGCAGGGGCAGGACGTCGTCGGGGTACGTGCTCCACTTGGCGCTGCGTCGCTGCCGGAGTGCATGCAGACCGTCCACGGGCAACGAGCCGGGAGGCGTGCGCACCATCGGCAACCTCCTCGCGCGGGCGGCCCCTGCCGCCCTCCGGAACCGTGGCGCAGTACGCCCGTACCTGCAAGCGCTCGATCTCTCGCCGCCGGCCCCTCAGCGGCGCAGCAGGCGCTCGGCCGGGGACCGGGAGCTGCCGTGCACGGGCACCAGCAGCCAGGCGGCGGCGTACAGCGCGACACCGGTGCCGCCGAAGAGGGTCAGCACGACCATCAGCAGGCGGACCAGCCCCACGTCGGCACCGACGTAGTCGGCGAAGCCGCCGCAGACCCCGCCGAGCAGTCGACCGTCGTCGCGGCGGCGCAGCAAGCGGACGTCGGGGGTGGGAGCGGCGGGCGGGGCCATCGACTCGGGCGGCGGGCCGGCCGTCGGCTCGGGCGGCGGGTCGGCCGTCGGCTCGGGCGGCGGGCCGGGCGGAGTGTCGGACGTGGTTCCGGACCTGGTCTCGGTCGTGTTCTCGGTGGTCATGGGTCCAGCCTGGGACCACACCGCACCGCAGCCCATCGGGATCGACCCTGGTCGATCCCCGAGCATCCCCTGGCCGGTCGTCGGCGGCGCGGCGCACCGCGGTCGGCCTCCCCGACGTCGGGGCGGCGTAGTGTCGGTGGTGCGGAGCCGTCCAGGCTCTCGACAAGGGAGCAGCCATGGCCGACAAGTCCCCGCGACAGCACCTGACCAAGAAGGCGGGCAAGTCCCTCAAGGAGAAGCGTGCCGACAAGCACGCGAAGGCGGACGCCAAGAACCTCCCGAGCGCCACGGAGATCGTGTCCCGCGGCAAGAAGCGCTGAGCGGACGCCTACCTGCGCCCTGTCGGGCGCTCCTGCTCAGGCGCGCTTGACCGCCTGCAGGGTGTACGTCAGTGGTACTCGTTCTCGGCCGGACGCCAGCCGCCACTCGTCGTCCCGGTCGTCGTGCACCATCTGGCCCGGGAGCGCCTCCCAGGGCACCGAGTCGTGCTCCTCGAGCGCGGTCAGCTCCATGCCGGCCTCGAGAAGGGCCGTGACGGTCTCGCCGAGACCGTGGTTCCACACATAGGTGCGGTTGGCGGTGAACGCGACGTCGGTCTCGACGTACGTGCCCTCCTCCTCGAACATCAGCGCGTCACGCTGCTCGAAGTACGGGTACCCCACGACCAGCTGGGCCGTGACGCTCTCGTCCAGTGCCCACAACAGGGGGTGGCCCTCGCGCAGGAACAGCCGCCCCCCGGGACGCAGCAGGCCCGCCACGGTGCCGGCCCACCGCCGGATGTCGGGGAGCCAGCACAGCGCCCCCACTCCGGTGAAGACGAGGTCGAAGGCCTCGGCACCCAGTCGTTCGACGGCGTCATAGGCGTCGGCCTCGACGAAGTGGACCTCGGTTGCCGTCCGCTCCGCGAGCCCGCGCGCCTCGGACAGTGCGGTCGGGGAGAAGTCGAGGCCGGTCATCCGCGCGCCCAGCCGGGAGAGCGAGACGGTGTCGGTGCCGATGTGACACTGCAGGTGCACGCCCCGAAGACCGGAGACGTCGCCGAGGCGCGGCACGTCGAACCGCACCACGCTGCTGAGGTGGGCGGGATCCGACACGAAGCGCTCCACGCCGTAGTCGATCGACGCCGCGTGGGCGGGGGCCCGCTCGTCCCAGTGCACCCGGTTGACGTCGCGGTAGTCCTCGCTCACGTCCCCATCCTGTCGTCACAGCGTGCCGCCTGGGCATGCCCCGCGGCATAAGGGCCGTCTCATCGACCGCTCATCAAGGCCTTAGCCGGGTCGCCGACAGTGGGACGACAAGAGTTGTCTGCGCACCCCCATCGACGAAGGATCCGCCAATGAAGCGCCTGCTGTTCACCGTTCCCATCGCCGCACTTCCCCTTGCGCTGTCGGCGGCCCTGCTGGTGAGCCCGGCAGCCCACGCCGATGACCGCCGGTGCACGGGCACCATCGCGGCCAGGACGATCGATGACAACGTGGTGGTGCCGACGGGGAAGACCTGCCGGCTCCTGGGCACTCGCGTCGGTGGCAACGTGATCGTCAAGGGCAACGCCACGCTCCTGGCGCGCGGCGTACGGGTCGACGGCAACATCCAGGCGGAGAACCATCGGCGTGTGGTGGTCAGCACGCGCAAGGTCGACGGCAACATCCGCACGTCACTGGTCGAAGGCAGCATCCAGCTCAAGCAGGGTGGTGGCGGCAAGCTGCTGAGGAACGTCGTCGGCGGCGACATCCAGCTGTTCTCCAACGACGGCCGGTTCGTGGTGCGCAAGAACCGGGTCGACGGCAACCTGCAGTGCAAGAGCAACCAGCCGAAACCTGTTGGTGGCGGCAACCGGGTCGACGGCAACAAGGAGGACCAGTGCCGCGGGTTGTGAGCCAGCGCTAGGCCCTCGCCCGTGAGCGCCTTGTCGCCTCCGGTGCGTCGCGCGCGTCGGTTCGCATCGCGAGGCCGGGCCGTCGGCTGAGACCACCCCGTACGCTGTCGCCCGTGCCGGCGGGAGAAGCGGACGACTCCAGTGCCGACCGGCGCCTGACTCGGCTGGCGCCGGAGCTGTCGAGTGCCCGGGTGGCCCGCCGACTGCTGCGCCGCACTCTCAGCGACGCAGGCGTCGCCGGTTCCGCGTCGTGGGGCGACGACGCCGAGCTGGCGGTGCACGAGGTGGTCGCCAACGCGGTCCTGCACGCGCACACGTCGATCGAGGTGACGATCGAGCCCGGCCGCGACCGCGTCCGGGTCGAGGTGCGTGACTACGAGCCGACGCTGCCCACCCCGCGGGCCTACGACCCCCGGGAGACGACCGGCAGGGGAATGAGCCTCGTAGCGGCGCTCACCGACCGCTGCGGTGCGCGCAGTCTCGGCCCCGACGGCAAGATCGTCTGGTTCGAGGTCAGCGCCGACAACGGGGGACACCACGCCGGGTGGGATGTCGAGGACGTCGGGTCCCGGGCGCCGGCACCGCAGGGTCCGGCGGTCCGCATCCGTCTGCAGGCCATGCCGGTCCGGCTGTGGCAGGCGGCGCGACAGCATCACGACGCGCTGCTGCGCGAGCTGATGCTCTTCGCGTCGGAGCGGGAGTCCCTCGGCATCGACCTGACGCTCGCCGGCCGGGCGAGGGAGACCGTGTCCCAGGTCGTCGACCAGACGGCCGACCGCCTCGGACCGGCACTGATGCGGTCCTGGGAGCCGGTGGCGGCCGACGTGGAGGTACTGGTCCCGCGCGATGCCGGTCCGGCGTACGTCACTCTGCGCGAGATGCTGGGTCTGGCGGAGCGGCTGGCCGGCAGCGGCGAGCTGCTGACCCGGCCCGGCCTGCCCGAGATCGTGGCGGTCCGGGACTGGGTCTACGACGAGATCGCGGCCCAGCTGGCCGGCCGCGAACCGGAGCCGTGGCCGGGCACGGCCCGCGCGCTGTTCGAGACGGCCGTCAATCCGCTGCCGGGGCGAGGCACGCTGCCCGCCGACGTGCTCGGCATCTCCGGCTCGACCCGCCAGGTCGTCGCGGTCGACGCGTCGAACAGGATCATCGCGGTCAGCCGGCCACTTGCCGAGCAGCTCGACTGGCGGGTCGACGAGCTGCTGGGGCGCCGGCTCGTGAGCATCATCCCCGCCGAGCTGCGAGAGGCCCACGTGGCGGGGTTCAGCCGGTACCTCAGCTCGGGCGAGACGAGCCTGGGCGGCGCCGCGGTGGAGATGCCCGTCCAGCGCCGGGACGGCACCACGCTTCGGTGCATGCTCACCCTCGAGGAGACGCCCGGCGCCGGCGGTGAGGCGATCGTCGTGGGCTGGATGAGCCCGGTCCCTTCCGGCACCGACGCGTCCGGTGCGCAGGCCCGACCGTGACCGGGCCGCACCCCGGCCCGTCCAGCGCCTCCTCCACCGGATCGCCCAGCCGCTCGTCCAGCCGCTCGTCCAGCGAGCCGCTCCACGTCGCGGTGGTCGGCTCAGGGCCGGCCGGCTTCTACGCCGCGGACGCGCTGCTGGCGTCCGAGGCGCCGCAGGTGCGTGTCGACATGATCGAGCGCCTGCCGACGCCGTGGGGCCTGGTGCGGTCGGGTGTTGCGCCCGACCATCCCAAGATCAAGTCGGTCGCCGACACCTTCGAGCAGATCGCCGCACATCCCGCCTTCCGGTGGTACGGCCATGTCGCGCTCGGTACCGACGTCACCCGCGAGGAGCTGAAGGAGGTCTATGACGCCGTCGTCTACGCCATCGGGGCGCAGACGGACCGGCATCTCGGCGTCCCGGGCGAACAGCTGGCCGGCTGTGTCGCTGCCACGGACGTGGTCGGCTGGTACAACGGCCACCCCCACTTCCACGACGTCGAGGTCGGTCTGCACGGCGAACGCGCCGTGGTGGTCGGCAACGGCAACGTGGCCCTCGACGTCGCGAGAATGCTGTGCACCGATGTCGCGGAGCTGAACCGGACCGACATCGCCGACCACGCGCTGGCAGTGCTGTCGGCCTCGGCGGTCCGCGAGGTCCTCGTGGTGGGACGGCGTGGTCCGGCGCAGGCGACGTTCACCACTCTCGAGCTGCGCGAGCTCGGTGCGCTCGGCGGCGTGGACGTCTCGGTCCAGCCGGCGGGGGTGCTGGACATCCCCGAGGACGGACTCGCCCCCGCGGTCCGGCGCAACCTGGCGGCCCTCCGTGTCTTGGCCGCCACGCCACCCACCGGAACGCCAGGCGCCCGCCGGCTCGTGTTCCGGTTCTGGCGCTCCCCCATCGCGCTGGAGGCGTCTGACGCCGGCTCCGTGGCCCGGGTGGTGCTGGCGGTCAACGAGCCGGAGGTGGCCCCCGATGGCCGGATCGTCGCACGCGACACCGGTCAGCGGGAGGTCGTCGACGCGGGCCTGGTCGTCCGCGCGGTGGGATATCTCGGGGTGCCGGTGGCGGGCCTTCCGTTCGACGCGGCGGCGGGTCACATTCCGCACGAGCAGGGCCGCGTCGAGGGCGGCGACCGGGAGTACGTCGTCGGCTGGATCAAGCGGGGCCCCACCGGGGTGATCGGCACCAACAAGAAGGACGCCCGGGAGTCCGTGGCCCGGCTGCTCGCCGACCTCGGCGCCGCCGGGCCCCGCGATCCCCGCCCGGACCGGCCGGTCAGGCTGGAGGCATGGCTGCGGGAGCGACAGCCCGCGCTGGTCACCGACGAGGGGTGGCACGCCATCGACGAGGTCGAGCGAGCGGCCGGCGTCGTGCAGGGTCGCCCGCGGGTCAAACTGGTGCACACGGACGACCTTCTCGCGGCGGCCCGCCGCGCCGATGGCAGTTGGGGCAGCTGACCGGGTGGTCGTACCCTGGCCTCGCACACCCGGACGAGAGCGTGAGGTCGACGTGCCTGTTGGCAAGGTCAAGTGGTACGACGCCGAGAAGGGCTTCGGGTTCCTGTCGACCGACGAGGGCGGCGACGTCTTCGTCCGTGCGTCCGCGCTGCCGCCAGGCACCGAGGCGCTCCGCTCGGGCACGCGGGTCGAGTTCGGGATCGTGCAGGGCCGAAAGGGCGACCAGGCGCTGCAGGTACGCCTGCTGGAGGCGCCGCCCTCGGTCTCCAAGGCCCGGCGCAAGTCGCCGGAGGACATGATCGCGATCGTCGAGGACCTGATCAAGCTGCTCGACGGCCTCGAGAACACCTACCGTCGTGGTCGCCAGCCCGAAGGGCGGACCGCCTCGCGTACCGCCCAGCTGCTGCGCGCGCTGGCCGACGAGCTCGACGCCTGACCCCGAGGGTCCGGTCAGCCCCGGTCCCGGCTTGGGTCAGCCCCGGTGCTGCGGCGGCGGAGGTTCGCGAACCCGCGCAGTGTCACGGCGACCCAGACCGCCAGCAGCCCCGCAGCGACCCCCAGGCTGAGCTGCGCAGGAGACAGCGGCAGCGCGATGCCGAGGAAGCCGCCGAGCACCCAGGACAGCTGCATCAGCGTCTCGGACCGGGCGAACACGCTGGTGCGCACCCGCTCGGGAACGTCGCGCTGGATGAGGGCGTCCAGCGACAGCTTGCCCAGCGACTGGCAGATGCCGACGGTGAGCCCCAGGGCGACCGCGGTGGGCAGTCCGTAGAACACGGCGGCCACCACGATGGCCGCCACGTCGGCGAGCAGCACCACCACCACGGTGCCCTCGGGCTTGCGGGAGCGCAGCACCGAGGCGGTGAGGGTGCCCACCGTGTTGCCCACCCCCGCCGCGCCGACGACCAGGGCCAGCAGGATCGTCTCGCGCCCCTCCCAGCCGGCGAACGGGCGCTCGCGCAGCAGGAAGGCCATGTACATGATCAGGAACCCGGCGAGGAACCGGAGGCCGGCGTTGCCCCGGAGCGCGAACACCACCACCGGCGTGATGCCGAAGCGGCGTCCCGAGCGGGTGTCACCGCCGACATCGGACAGGCCCACCTGCTCCTCGCCGGCCGACGAGTCCACCCGGGGCGGGAGCAGGATCGCCAGCACAGTGGCGACGACGAACAAGGCGAACGCGTAGCGCAGGGTCCACTCCGACCCGATCTGGGCGAGGAGCACCGCGACCGGCGCCGAGACGGCGGCCGCGGCCGTGCCGGTCAGCGCAAGCCGGGAGTTGGTCTTGACCAGGGTCAGGTCCCGAGGCACCAGCCGGGGGACCGCGGACGCCTTGGTCACGCCGTAGGCCTTCGAGGCGACCAACACCCCCAGGGCGGCGAGGAACAGCGTGGGTGAGTCGGTGGTCACTGCTCCGGCCAGCACCCAGCAGCAGAAGCCGCGGAAGGCCATGGTCGAGCCGAGCGCCCAGCGGCGGCCGCGCCGGAACCTGTCGAGGAACGGTCCGATCAGCGGCGCCACTATCGCGAACGGCAGCATGGTGAGGGCGAGGAACTGGGCCACCTGCCCACGGGCGTCACCGGTGGGCACCTGGAAGAACAGCGTGCCGGCCAGCGCCACCGCGACCGCGGCGTCGGCCGCCGTGCTGACCGCGTGCATCTCGAGCAGACGTGACAGCCCGCTCTCGCCCGCGCCGTGGGCGTGGGTCATCCGGCGCGCGGTCCGCAGCGTCCGCTCCCCGAGGCGCCCGGTGGCCCGGGCCGCCCTGCCGCCCGCCCGAAGCACCCGCGTGGCACCGGAGCCCGCACCGGGGCCCGCACCGGGGCCCGCACCGGCGTCCGGACCGGGGCCCGCACCGGAGCCCGCACCGGGCTTCGCAGCCGCGGGCTCGGGCCGGCCCTCGCCCTCGTCCGGTCCGACCACGTCCCAATCCTGCCGCACCCGGCAGACGCAGCCGGTGCGGTGGCTGCCATGTGGAAGACTCGGCCGGTGACCTCCCCAGCCCTTCCACCCCGGGCCGCCCGCCCCCGGACCGACGCGGTGTTGGCGCGCGCCGTCGACGACGCCCGGGCGGCTGCCGTCGAGGTCGCCGGTGCGCCCAACGTGGGCGACCACGCCGGGGTCCGCGCCGAGGCCGACCGGGTCGTGACCCATCTGTTCGCGTGCACGCAACCGGGCTACCGCGGCTGGCAGTGGTCGGTGACGCTCGCGCGTGCCCCTCGACAGCGTCACGTCACCGTCGACGAGGTGGTGCTGCTGCCGGGGGAGGACGCACTGGTGGCGCCACCGTGGGTGCCGTGGTCCGATCGCCTTCGCCCCGGCGACCTCAAGCCGGGCGACCTGCTCCCGGTCGAGGACGACGACCCCCGGCTGGTCCCGGGCTGGTGGGCCGGTGACCCGGCGACCGAGGCGCTGGTCGACGAGTCGACGGTGCGGTCGGTCGCCGACGAGGTGGGCCTGGGGCGCGAGCGGGTGCTGTCGCTTGAGGGTCGCGACGAGGCCGCCCAGCGCTGGTACGACGGCGAGCACGGTCCCTCCTCGCCAGTGGCGGAGGTGGCGCCGGGCCGGTGCATGACCTGCGGCTTCCTGGTCCGGATCGCCGGCCCGGTGGGCACCCTGTTCGGGGTGTGCGCCAACGGGAACGTGGGTGACGACGGCCGGGTGGTGTCGTTCGACCACGGTTGCGGCGGCCACTCCGACGTGCGTGAGTCCGG
>JAQSWV010000084.1 GCA_029266455.1 Nocardioidaceae bacterium | reverse complement strand
CTGGCTCTCGAGATCTCCGAGGAGGCGCCGTCACCGGACCAGGTGACCCACTGGCTGCGCAACTACGCCGCCACCGGGGTGCTGGACCGCATCGGCGCCATGCTCTTCTCCCGCCCGCTGTGGTACTCCCAGCGCGACACCTTCCGGCTCTACGACGCGGTGCATCGCGTCCTCGTCGAGAGCGGGCGCGACGACGTTCCGCTGGTGGTCGGCCTCGACCACGGACACGGATCACCGATGGGCGTGCTCCCGCTCGGCTGCCGGGTGCGCGTCGACCCGGTGCGGCGGACGATCGAGGTGACCGAGCCCGCGGTGGCGTAGCTCAGCAGCCGACCAGCCGCTGCGCCAGCCAGGCCTCCACCTGGTCGAGCCCGATCCGCTCCTGAGCCATCGAGTCGCGGTGGCGGACCGTGACCGCCAGGTCGTCGAGGGTGTCGAAGTCGACCGTGACGCAGAAGGGGGTGCCCACTTCGTCCTGGCGGCGATAGCGCCGCCCGATGGCGCCCGCGTCGTCGAAGTCGACGTTCCAGCTGCGCCGCAGGACGGCGGCCAGATCCCGGGCCTTCGGCGACAGATCGGCGTTGCGGGACAGCGGGAGCACCGCGACCTTCACCGGCGCGAGCCGTGGGTCGAGCCCGAGCACGACCCGCGTATCGACACCCCCCTTGGCGTTGGGAGCCTTGTCCTCGGTGTAGGCGTCGATCAGGAACGCCATCATCGACCGGTTGACACCCGCCGCCGGCTCGATGACGTACGGGGTCCAGCGTTCACCGGCGGCCTGGTCGAAGTACGAGAGGTCCTGCCCTGAGTGCTTGCTGTGGGTGGTCAGGTCGAAGTCGCCACGGTTGGCGATCCCCTCGAGCTCGCCCCACTCCGAGCCGGCGAACCGGAACCGGTACTCGATGTCGACGGTCCGCTTGGAGTAGTGACTGCGCTTCTCCTGCGGGTGCTCGTACAGGCGGAGGTTGTCGGGGTCGATGCCGAGGTCGGTGTACCAGGCGGTACGAGCCTCGATCCAGCGGTCGTGCCACTCCTCGTCGGTGCCCGGCTCGACGAAGAACTCCATCTCCATCTGTTCGAACTCGCGAGTGCGGAAGATGAAGTTGCCCGGGGTGATCTCGTTGCGGAAGCTCTTGCCGATCTGGCCGATGCCGAACGGCGGCTTACGCCTGGAGGAGCCCAGTACGGCGGCGAAGTTGATGAAGATCCCCTGCGCCGTCTCCGGGCGCAGGTACGTCATGGCCTCGTCGCTCTCGACCGGTCCCAGGAACGTCTTGAGCAGCCCGTTGAACTGTCGAGGCTCGGTCCAGGCACCTCGCGTACCGCAGTGCGGGCACGCGACATCCTGCATCGCCACCGCGTCAGGGTCGGCCAGCCCCTTGCGCTGAGCGTGCTCCTCCTGCAGGTGGTCCTGTCGGAAGCGGTGGTGGCAGCTCTGGCACTCGACCAGTGGATCGACGAACGCCTCGACGTGGCCGGAGGCGATCCAGACGTCCCGCGGAAGCACGACCGACGAGTCCAGGCCCACAATGTCGTCACGGCCCTGCACCATGGTCTTCCACCACTGCCGCTTGACGTTCTCCTTGAGCTCGACGCCGAGCGGCCCGTAGTCCCAGGCGGAGCGGGTGCCGCCATAGATCTCGCCACAGGGAAAGACGAAGCCCCTGCGCTTGCAGAGGCTTACCACGGTCTCCACGGAGGTGGCGGGCACGACGTACTCCATCCGGCTGGTTGTCGGCGGGACCTCAGGAACGCTCCAGGCTACCGCCGGCGCCGGGGTCGGCTGTCCACCGCCCGACCACCACATAGGCGCTCGGCTCGTCCAGGGCCCGCGACAGCAGGGGCACCGCGGTGACCTTGACGTCGAAGTCCGACAGGGCGCGGCGGTAGGCCCGGGGATTCCGCCACAGCAGCGTCAGCGTCCACAGCTCGGTGTCATCGGTGTTCCGGCCCAGCCAGGCGTCGATCAAGCCCTCCCGCGCGGCGAGCACCGTCATCGCCGACTCGGCGTCGGCAGCGAACGTCTCCGCAGCATCCTCGGGCACGCGGTATCGGGTGACGACCAGCACCGGGTCAGCGTATGGCCAGCGCCTGGTCGGACCACGTGCATCCGACCCGACGCCTCGGGGGCCGCCCGATGCCTCTTGCCGACAGGCCCGCGGACTACCGTTGTCGGGCGTGCGCACCCCGGCGCGCCCGAGGAGGCCGACGGAGGCTGATGACAGTTCCGGCGCTGCGCGTGCACGACCTGAGCGTCTCGCTCACCGGGCGACCGGTGGTGCGACGGGTCGACCTGGCGGTGCGCCCTGGCGAGTTCGTGACGCTGCTGGGGGCCAACGGCTCCGGCAAGTCCACTCTCGTCCGCGCCTGTGTCGGCCTGCTGCCGTGGACATCAGGCTCGGTTGAGCTGTTCGGTGACCCGCTGGCGGCCTTCGAGGCCTGGCACCGGGTGGGCTATGTCCCTCAGCGCTCGGGTGCCGCCTCGGGGGTTCCGGCGACCGTGGCGGAGGTCGTCGGCACCGGCCGCCTGGCCCGGCGGCAGCGATTCGGCTGGCCCCGCTCAGAGGACCGGCGCGCCGTACGCACGCGGCTGGAGCAGGTCGGTCTCGGAGACCGTGCCTCCGACGCCGTGACCCAGCTGTCCGGCGGACAGCAGCAACGCGTGATGATCGCCAGAGCACTCGCCTGCGACCCTGATCTGCTCGTGCTCGACGAGCCGGTCGCCGGAGTCGACGCAGCCAGCCAGGAGGTACTGGCCGGCGTGCTCGGCGAGCTGGTGCGGGCTGGATGCGGCGTGCTCCTGGTCGCCCACGAGCTCGGCCCGCTGGCGCCGCTGGTCGACCGGGCCGTGGTGCTCCGCGGCGGCCGCGTCGCCTACGACGGTCCGGTGCACCAGCTGACGGACAGCGACGCCGACGCCGCGAACGCCCACGCGCACGCCCACGGCGAGGCGCCCGCCCCGCGCACCGGCCTGCCGTCCGAGGGGCCGTGGCGCTGATGCTCGCGCTGCTGGACTACGACTTCATGCGCCGGGCGCTTCTTGCCGCCTTCCTGACCGGCCTCGCGGCCCCCTCGATCGGCACCTACCTCGTGCAGCGGCGCCTCGCCCTGCTCGGCGACGGCATCGGGCACATCGCTCTCACCGGCGTCGCCCTTGGCCTGCTGACCGGCCGGGCGCCCCTGATCACGGCCGTCGTCGTCGCCACCGCGGGAGCGGTCGCCATCGAGCTGCTCCGGACGTACGCCGGCACCAGCGGCGACGTGGCGTTGGCGCTCCTTTTCTACGGCGGCATCGCCGGCGGCGTCCTGATCGTCGGCATCGCCGGCGAGTCGGCGGCAACGCTGAACGCCTACCTGTTCGGCGCCATCACCACGGTGTCCGGCGACGACCTGCGCATCGTGGCCGGGCTCTCGGCGGTCGTGCTCGTGCTGTCGGTGGGACTGTCCCCGCAGCTGTTCGCCGTCTGCCAGGACGAGGAGCACGCCCGGGTGAGCGGCGTCCCGACACGGACGTACGGCCTGGTGATCGCGGTGCTTGCCGCGGTCACCGTGACCGTGTCCATGCGGACGGTGGGACTGCTCCTGGTGAGCGCCTTGATGGTGGTCCCGGTCGCCACCGCGCAGCAGGTGACCCGGAGCTTCCGCACCACGTTCGCGCTGGCGATGGGCCTCGGTGTCGTGGCGTCGGTCGCCGGCGTGGTCACCAGCTTCCAGGTCGACACCGCTCCCGGTCCGACCATCGTGATGATCGCCCTCGCCGGCTTCGTGGCCACCGCGCCGGTCGGGGCCGCGCTGGCGTGGTGGCGACGACGGCGGCGGCCGTTCGACCCCGACGAGGGCGACGAGGGTCCACACGAGCTGAGCGAGCCGCACACGCACGAGCACCGGCCAGGGTGCGGCCACCTCGCGATCGGGCACGGGGACCACGTCGACTACGTGCACGACGGCCACCGCCACGCGCCGCACGACGACCACTACGACGAGCACTGACCGACACCGGCTCAGCGCAGGCCGGTTGCGGGATCAGGCCGTCCCGTAGCGGCGTGTCCGCCTGGCGTACTCCTCGACCGCCGACCACAGCTGCCGCCGATCGACATCGGGCCACCGGACGTCGGTGAACACGAGCTCGGCGTAGGCGGACTGCCAGAGCATGAAGTTCGACAGGCGTTGCTCCCCCGACGTGCGCCAGAACAGGTCGACGTCCGGCAGGCCGGGCTCGTCCAGGCATCGGGCCAGTGCCTTCTGGGTGACCTGGGCGGGCTTCAGCGTCCCGGCCGCGACCTGCTCGGCCAGCGCACGCGCAGCGTCGGCGATCTCGGCGCGGCCGCCGTAGTTGACACACATCGTCAGGGTGCAGACGGTGTTGAAGCGGGTCAGCCGCTCGGCCTCCTCGAGCTCGCGGATCACGCTGCGCCACAGCCGAGGCCTGCGGCCAGCCCACCGCACCCGCACGCCCAGCGCGTGCATGTCGTCGCGCCGGCGCCGGATCACGTCGCGGTTGAACCCCATCAGGAAGCGCACCTCATCGCTGGACCGCCGCCAGTTCTCGGTGGAGAAGGCGTAGGCCGACACGTAGCGGACGCCGATCTCGATGGCGCCCTCGACCACGTCGAACAGTGCCGCCTCGCCCGCCTCGTGGCCGGCCGTGCGCGGCAGTCCACGGGCGCGGGCCCACCGACCATTGCCGTCCATGACGACCGCCACGTGCTGAGGCACGAGCGGGGCGGGCAGTGCGGGCGGCCGAGCACCGGAGGGGTGTGCGGACGGCGGGCGTGGATCGGTCACGGCTCAGCGGTCCTCTCCGACAGTCAGCGGTCCACATGGGTGAGGGAGCGCAACCCGCGCTCGAGGTGCCACTGCAGATAGGCGGCGACCAGGCCGGCGCCTTCCCGGCGAGTGCGTTCATCGCTGGCTGTCGCGGTGGTCCAGTCGCCGGTGAGCAGCGCCGACAGCAGCGCGACCGTCTCGGGTCGCGGGCTGGCCGAGCCGGGCGGGCGGCAGGCCGAGCAGGTCATGCCTCCCATGGGCGGGCTGAAGGATCGGTGCGGTCCCGGCTCGCCGCACCGGGCGCAGTCGTCGAAGCTCGGCGCGTAGCCGGCCACGGACAGGGACCGCAGCAAGAAGGCGTCCAGCACCAGGGACGGCTCGCGCTCGCCGGCCGCGAGCACCCGCAGCCCGCCGACCAGCAGGAGGTACTGCTGCACAGCCGGCTCGAAGTCCTCGCCGGCCAGGCGGTCGGCCGCCTCGAGCATCGCGGTGCCCGCCGTGTAGGCGCGGTAGTCACCGCCGATCACCGACCCGAGCGGCCGGCCCGACGACGAGCCCCACGTCGACAACGACTCGACCTGGGTGACGACGTGCAGGGACCGCCCCTCGGCAAGCTGCAGGTCGACATGGCTGAACGGCTCCAGCCTGGCCCCGAACCTGGACGTCGTGCGCCGCACTCCCCTGGCGACGGCGCGTACCCGCCCGTGCCGGTGGCTGAGAACGGTGACGATGCGGTCGGCCTCGCCCAGCTTCTGGGTGCGCAGGACGATCGCCTCGTCGCGGTAGAGGCTCACCGTCTCATTGTCCACCAGGACGGCCGCCGGGCCGCGACACCACCCGGGCCGCTCCGCCGATCAGGAGGCGGACCGGCGTCGGCTGATCGCGGTGCGAAGCAGACCCGACCAGAAGCCGAGTCCCCAGCCGACGTGCATGGCCGCGAAGGCGAGGGGCACGTACGCCCGGTCGGCCGGCGACTCGAGGTCGCGGCCCGTGTCCACGGAGGCGGCGGTGATGGCGATGCCGTACGGGGCGAGCAGAGCCAGCAGCCGGAGCGGGCGGCGCCACAGGATCAAGCCGCCCACGAGCGCGTACGCCACGAAGGCGGGGGGAACGACATGACGCAGGCTCATCGACTCCGGGTGCAGACGGGCCACGTCGACCTTCCCGCGGCCGTAGCGGTGGTACTGCCGGAACAGGTCGCGGATGGACTGCCGGGAGTGCCACTTGATCACGATGGCCGGGTCGAAGAGCAGGACGTGGCCCGCCTTGCGGAGCCGGTAGTCGAACTCGAAGTCCTCGTTGGCGCTCAGCTGCTCGTCCCAGCCGCCGAGCCCCCGGATCAGCTCGACCGGGTAGGCCCCGAAGGGGATGTGGTCGACCTCTTGGGGCTCGGTTCCGTGGTGGTAGGTCGAGTTTCCGACACCGAAGCGGCTGGCCATTGCGGCCGCGATCGCACGGCCGGCCGAGGTCCGTCCGACGCCGTCCTTGCGCCCGCCTACCCCGCCCCAGCGGCCCTCGGTCAGCCGTTCGACCGACAGCCGCACGTAGGCCGGGTCCACGATCGAGTGGGCGTCGACCCGGACCAGCCATCGGCTGCGAGCCTGAGCCACGGCCAGGTTGAGCTGCGTCGGGATGTTGCGGCGCGGGCTGTGCAGCAGCTCGATCCGGTCGTCGTCGGCCATGTGCTGGCGGACCACGCCGACCGTGCCGTCGGTGGACCCGCCGTCGACGACCACGATCTGCAGGTTGGGGTAGTCCTGCTGGCGCACCGAGTCCAGGCACGGGCCGAGGAATCGCTCCTCGTTGAGTGCCGGGATCACCAGAGTGACCAGTTCGTCGTCAGGCATGCCCTGCCACCACTTCCCCTCGGGACCCACTCATTCTGCCCCGCGCCCCCCATGGCACGCGGATGCGATGTGAGGCGAGCAACGGCGCGCGAGAAGACCGCACGGCCGGCGGGGGAGCACCACCCGGTGGCGCACCCGCGAAGTATCGCCCACTCACTGAGAGTGACGAGTCCCGGGCATCGCCGGATGTCTGCGCCCCACCGGGGCCGGCGCGTCCTCGTGATGTGCTCGGAGGCCGGATGCCCGGTTCCCGGTCAGGGCCGAGCCCTCCCACCTGAGCACCTCGCAGATCGCCGACCGACGGGAGGACCGGTCGGAATCTCCGTGGCGTACGGAGGCCCATCCCCTTGCTGGCTACGGCGTTTCCCGTTGCTCACTATGCCCTTTCTCCTTCTGGCCCACCGTCTACGGGGCCTCCCCGGGCGACCGGCGCGGCGCCGTTCGGCCCGGCGAGACACCGCGCGGTGGCAGCGGCGCCCCGATCGGACGATGCCGACGAAGCGAACGGTTCGTGCAAGAGCCCCAACCCGGGAGTTTCCCCGCCAAGTCATTCCCGGGCGGGGCGACCTCGCGGCACTCTCGAACCACCGACCACTACCGAGAGTGACGAATCATGAACGCAAAGACACAGTTCACCCCGACCCGGCGCAACTTCCTCCGTGGCGGTCTTGCCGCCGCAGCAGTCGGCGCCATGGGCTCAGCCGCATGGCTGCCCGCCTCGAGCGCATCGGCAGCCGCTCCGGCGCTGCCGTACACCGCCGACTCGTTCTTCAAGTCCCCGGTCGCGGGTGCACCGGTCGACGCAGCTCGCACCACGACGTTCAAGGCGTTCATGAAGTCGCATCCCGAGCAGAAGGCCGTCTCCTGGCCGAAGGTCAACGTCAACCCGCTGTGGGCCTCCACGCACTGTCTGGGCAAGGCATCCGACCCGGTCTGGAAGCTGACGGGCGGCAACACCACGCACAGCAAGCTGGCGATCACTCGGACCCAGGGTTTCCACATGTCTGACGCCACCGCGGCGCTGTTCCCGACCGGCACCCAGGACCGGCCCGGCGTCATGGTCGACCCGGTCTTCGGGTACACGGTGCAGTTCGCCGACGGCGTGGTGAACAAGGCCAACCGCACCATCTCCGTCTCCAACGCCGCGGTGTTCTGGCACACCTCCAACGGCCTCGACTACCGCAACCCCAAGTCCAACGACAGCCGCAACATGAGCAGCCGCGGACGCA
>JAQSWV010000127.1 GCA_029266455.1 Nocardioidaceae bacterium | reverse complement strand
GCGATGGCCGCGGCGAAGATGTGGCCGGACATCGAGGTCCGCGGCAACAACGCGGCGGACGCCCTGGTCATCGCCTCGATCGCCGCCGTCACGCTGGACCTGCCGGTGCCGTTCCCGATGCACGGCTACCGACGCGAGGTGGTCGAGACGATCCAGGCTTCGGCGTCTGCGGCCTGACTGGGAGGGCTACTCGGGGGAGGGGCGCTTCGGCTGCTTCGCCCCCGGTTCCCGGTTCAGCCAGGCCAGGGCGTCGTTGATCCACTTGGCCCGGTCGGTGCCGAGGCGACTCGCGTTCGTCGCGGCGGCAGACCAGCGCTTGTCGGGCACGCGGACGCTGCGGTGCTGGGTCACGTTGTCGCCGGTAGTCACCGGTCGAGCATAGCGCGCGTACGTACACGGAGTCGAGCAACAGGGTTGCGCTGTACGTACAAGCCGGGCTAATGTGTACGTACATGAGCGGAGGGAAGTCGCAGATGAGCGCCATGTCCGAGCTCGACGCCCGCCTTCGGGAGATGGGCACCCCGTACCCCGACGACGAGGGCGACCTGTGGGTGATGGTCGGGCCGGACCAGTTCCGGTACGTCGTCCTGTCCAAGCAGGGTGCCGTCATGCGCCTCGGGGAGAACGTCACCGACGTGATCCGGGAGCGCAACGACGCCGAGAAGCGACTGGCCGCCGTCTCCGAGCGGCTGTCCTATCTGCTCGGCTACTGGGGCGACGGCCCGACCATTCCGGTCAAGGACGTCCGGGCCGTCCTGGAGATGTGCCACCCGCCCGACCAGTCCTGACCCCCTGTATCGCTGACCAAGACGTAGGAGGAGAGACGAGTGGGCGCTGACATCCACAGCTACGCCGAGACGAAGGACGCGTCCGGAGTCTGGCGCGCTGTCGAGTGGGAGAGCGATGACAAGTGGGCTGCCGGACCGTTCGACTGGCGCAGCTACCACCTGTTCGGCTGGCGGGCCGACGTGCGGAACTACTCCGCCGTGCCGCCGATCGACGAACCCCGCGGACTGCCGGACGATGTGTCGGCCAAGGTGCGGGACGCCCACGAGGGCATGCATTGGGACGCCCACAGCGCCTCGTGGTTCACCACCGACGAGTTGCTGGCGTTCGACTACGACCAGCAGTTCGAGGACCGACGTGTGACCCGGAACGGCGACGGCGGGGTGACCGCCGAGCCGGGCGGCGGGGAGATGACGACCTACCGCGAGTTCCTCGGCCCGGCCTTCTTCACCGACTTGGACCGGCTCCGCGCGCTCAACGAGCAGGCACCGACGCGCATCGTCTTCTGGTTCGACAACTGATCGACCGCCCCTCTCTCTGTTCCCGGAAGGGGAAGACATGACCGAACCGATCCCCAGCTACACGTTCCCGGACCGCTCCACCTTGCTGGCCCGACTCGCCGAGGCCGACCCGAACCCGCACGCGATCGAGGGCTACTACCCGATCATCGCCGAACGCATCGCCGGCGAGACGCTCACGCACCTCGGCGTCGTGACCGCGCTCCTGCTGTCGATCGCCGACTACGTCGACAAGTCAGGCCTGTCGGGCACGATGGCCATCCAGCTGACCATGACGGCCGAGGTGCTCATAGAGGCCGTGATCGACGAGCCCAGCTGCCGGGAGGCCGCCGTGGCGCGCTTGCAGGAGATCGCGTGAACCCCGAGGCGGCTACGCCGGAAGCCTCCGGGGCAAGACCGTGCGGTGGGAGAGCGGCGCGAGGTGGTTCACCGCGACCGTGACGAAGTACGAGGCCAGGATCGGGGTGTGGGACTGCGTGGTGGTGGACCCCGGGACGTTCCACTTCTGGAGCCCCGGCCACGAGACCTACTTCAGTGTGTACTCGCTGTGCACCGTCATCGACCCCGAGCCGGTGACCGAAGACAAGGAGTGCGAGTAGTGGCAGCCCTGAAGCACACGCCGTCACGTCACCGCCTGCTCGCAGAGGTGGCCACCGGGCGGATGAAGGTCTACATCGGGCTCCACTGGAACCTGCTGCGTGGCGACTCGTTCGTGCGGGGAGCCGAGGTGCGCGTGGCGGAGGCAATCCGACCGTTCGTCTGCACGGTGCTGGACCGACTCAACGTCAACCAGCGGGCGTTCCTCACCGACGACGGGGCCGCCCTCCTCTCCGAGTGGAACGCCAAGCACGGTCACCCGCTGGCCGACCCGGGAGCGCCGCAGGCCCGCTCCATCCCCGATGACCCTCGGGGCGGCCAGTGTGACCACCTAGACGAGCGTGGAGAGATCAACCCGGAAGGCGGGTGCGACAGATGCGAGGCATGACCGAGTCCCCTTCTGCTCTCCTGGAGAGAGCAGCGGCCGAACTGGAACGCCGCGCGGCCGACTTCGGCCCGCCGGAGTACTGGCTGCGTGAGGTGCGTGGCGCGGACATGAGTCAGGCCGGTGCCGCCTGGGCGAAGCTCGTTGGCCCGCCCGTGGCCTCTCCTCTCGTGGAGTTGCTCCGTGCTGCCCGTGACGACATCGCGGCCTGGGAGCCGGGAGGGGAAGGGTTCATGTTCGACCAGGCAGTGCGCCGTCACGCGCCGGCCCTGCGCTTCGCCCGGATCGTGCTCGGTGAACCCGAGTAAACGTGCTCTGACCTGCGCAAACTGCTAGAATCCGACGTGTACGCCGCCACCTTGGAGGACTCGATGACCGACCAGTCCGCACCCGAGTTCAAGCGCCTGGACCTGAACGCGATCAACGCGGACCTGCCGGATCGCATCGGCCCGGTCGGCGACCACGTCCCGGTCTGGGAGTCCTTCGACTGCCCCTCGTGCGGTTCTGCGCCGTGCGGACCCCACCCTGCGGTGCTGGCTTGCGGCTCGTGCGACGACGACTGGCCCTGCCCGCCGGTGCAGATGGTCATCCGCGAGGTTGAGGATCTGGCCGACGGTCTCTGCTGCGGCGGCGAACTGTGGGCACGAGCGGAGCGACTGCGAGGCGTCGTCAGTGTGGAGGCCCCCCGTGGATGACCTCTCCTCTCTCCTTCTCTCAGCCATAGAGGAGACGGAACGACTGGCGCTCGCCGCGAACCTGAAGCAGGACGACCCCGAGTGGTACGCCCACCACGTGGCCGGGTCGCACCCGCGCACCTTCCGTATCCGTAGCGCTCAGGACCACTGCCCCATCGCGGAAGTCTCGGACATCGAGAGCGACGCGGAGGTGCTCGACCCGACGGGCGTTCTGGATGGTGAAGCGACGGCCCGCCACATCGCCCGCAACGACCCCTCCTCCGTCCTCCGCCGCTGTGCCGCCGACAAGCGGACAGTGGAGTTGCACCGGAACAACGGCGGCTTCTGCTCCCGCTGCTACACGGGCAGCTACGACGAGGAGGGTTCAGGCGGCTACCCGTACACGGTGATCCAGTTCGAGCCCTACCCGTGCGCGACGCTCCGCAACACCGCCGAGGGCTACGGCCTCACCGACCACCAGGAGGGCGAAGAGTGAGCGACCGCATCTTCCGCGCGTCCGGCCCGTTGCCCTCCGGTCGACACTTCCGCATGTGGGTCATGCCCACCGCCGTGGTTCTCCTCGTGAGCGAGGCCGACCCGGTGGTCCACGCACAGCGCCACATCGACGTGGCGGGCCTGCGAGATCTGTCGACTGCGTTGAGCGAGGCTTCGGCATGACCGACGGCGACCACGTCAAGTTCCACGGCGGCCCACAGGACGGCCACTCCATGTGGGTGCCGTTCGAGGGCGAGGGACCGCCGGACGTGCTGCAACTGCCGGACCTGTCACGTCCGCTCAAGTTGCGCGACTTCGCCGGACCGACCAAGCCGGGGCCTTCGTCCCTGACCTATCGTCGTCGCGACTTCATGTCCGACGTCGACCACGCGTGGCACTACGACTTCGAGGAGGGACGATGACACCCAGTAGGCCGGACATCATCGCCGCCATCGACTCCGTCACCGGCTGCCAGCAGTGCGGCAAAGACCTCACGGGGTCCGTGTCGGACGACTTCTGCTCGGAGGTGTGCCATCAGGCATGGCACGCCGTTCACGTG
>JAQSWV010000083.1 GCA_029266455.1 Nocardioidaceae bacterium | reverse complement strand
GCAGCGCATCCCGGGTCCCGTCCTCCCCCACCACCGCACACTCCTCACCCGACAACGCCCTCGCATACGCGCTCGCCGGGCTCAACCCCCCGACCGGACGGAGGCCGGTCGGGCGCACGGAGACAGTGGTCACCGCGGGTCAGATCCGGTCGTGCTGGTGGTCGCCCGTCGAGGAGCGGGATCCGCGGTGGGTGAAGCCCTCGAACACACCGATGAGCGCCACAGCGGAGACCACGGCGACGATGAAGCCGATGATGTTCAGCTCCCAGATGCTGCCGGTGCCGAGCAGGTTGGCGATCACCCCGCCGATGACCGCTCCCGTCAGGCCGAGTAGCAGTGTCATCAGAACGCTGAGGTTCTGTTTGCCGGGCTTGATCAGGCGCGCCAGCGCACCGATGACCAGGCCAGCCACAAGAAAACCGAGCATGTTCGTCTCCGTTCGGGTGCGGAGGATCGCAACTGGCACGAGACCCGACCGAGGATGCCGGGTGCGGTCCTGAGATCCTCGGCCGGTCTCGCACAGCCAGTCTGCGGTCCTGAGTCGTCCGGCAACATGGGTGCTATCACCCATCTTCAGTTGATCGCTGACGTCTTCATGGACAGGCCCTTTGCGATGTACGACTGTGGTGATGTGAAGCAGTCGATGAACCTGCCCCTGTACTCGAAGGTGTGTCTGATCAACGGGGCTGTCTTCGCGCTGGGGATCACTGTGCTGGTGGTCTCACCGGCGACGGTCTCGCAGCAGGTGACGCCACGTGAGCTGGCGGTTCTGACGTGCGGCCTGGCGCTCATCGTGGTCACGAATGCGCTGCTGCTGCACGGCGTCCTCGCCCCGCTGAGCCGGCTGATCCAGCGCATGGACCGCTTCAACATCGGCGCACCCGGTGAGCGGCTCCCGGAGCGCGGAGACAGGGTGGCAGCGTCGGTGGCCAAGAGCTTCAACGCCGTGCTCACCCGTCTGGAGCTCGAGAGAGCCGAAGGCAACGCGCGTGCGCTGGCGGCGCAGGAGAACGAGCGGCGGCGCATCGCGCAGGAGCTGCACGACGAGGTGGGCCAGAGTCTCACGGTCGTGCTGCTCAGTACCAAGCGAGCGCTGGACATGCGGCCGGACGACATCGAGAACGAGCTGACACTGGTGCGAGACAGTGCCCGCGCGAGCCTGGACGAGGTGAGGCGGATCGTGCGCGGCCTACGACCGGGGGTGCTCGAGGAGCTCGGTCTGGTGACGGCGCTGGGAGCCATCGCCCAGGAGTTCGACATGAAGTCTCCGGTCAACGTGCGGCACCAGCTCACCGCTCGACTCCCCACCCTGACCGCCAACACCGAGCTGGTCATCTTCCGGGTGGCGCAGGAGGCGCTGACCAACGCCAGTCGGCACGCGACGGCCAAGACGGTGGACATGCGTCTGCTCGCCGACCCGGAGAGTGTGACCCTGTCGATCACCGACGACGGTCGCGGCATGAGCACCGAGGGGAACGGCGAGGGGATCCGCGGCATGCGCGAGCGCGCGCTCGCGGTGGGCGGAGAGCTGCGCATCGTCCCCGGCACCGGCGGTGGCACCGAGGTCTCGTTGCGAATCCCGGTGGCGAGCCAGCAGTGAGCGACGAGGCACGCATCCTCCTTGCCGACGACCACGCCCTCGTCCGTCGCGGTGTGCGTCTCATCCTCGATGCGAGTCCGGGCCTTCGCGTGGTTGCCGAGGCAAGCGATGGCGCCGAGGCCGTCGCACTCACTCGCGCATCAGACATCGATCTGGTGATCATGGATGTCGCCATGCCTCGGATGACCGGCCTGCAGGCGGCCCGAGAGATCACCAGCCACGACGCACACCCCTACATCCTGATGCTCTCGATGTTCGACAACGAGCAGTACTTCTTCGAAGCCCTCAAGGCCGGAGCGTCTGGCTACGTCCTCAAGTCAGTAGTGGACCACGACCTCGTCACGGCCTGCCGTGCAGCCGTCCGGGGCGAGTCGTTCCTGTATCCCGGCGTCGAGAGCGCCCTGGTGCGCAGCTACCTCGAGCGAATCGCGAGAGGAGAGGCGATCCCGACGAGCGTCCTGACCGCACGCGAGGACGAGGTGGTGAAGCTCATCGCCGAAGGCCACTCCTCGAAGGAGATCGCCCGAGCACTGGTCATCAGCGTCAAGACGGTCGAGCGGCATCGTGCCAACGTCCTCGAGAAGCTCGGGATGCGCGACCGCACGGAGCTCACGCGGTACGCAATCAGGGCCGGTCTCGTCGAGCCGTGATCGCCCGGCGAGCCACCCGACACTCAGGGTCCGGCGACGGCATTCCTGTGGCGAGACCGCGGATGGTGAGCCGTCTCAGCCTCATGCCTCCGACATCGGATGAGAAGGCCCCACTCGACCCCGCCTACTCGACAACGCTCCAGAACGCCTCGCGAACACCGCTTGCTCCCCAGGCGTTCGGCTCGATCACGTTGCAGAACCACAGGTCGCGTTGTGCTGGCCGAGGCTGCGCCTGCGAGGGATCACCAGCGAGAAGCCCGTGGCCGCGGAACAGCCGCCCGATCTCCGCGACCGCAGCCCCATGCGCAGAGGCGACGCGCCGCAGTGTCTCGTTCAGTTCCGCGATCAGCGAGACGGCATCCGGCCACGGCGGGAGTCCCAGCCGGGCGGAATCGCCTGTACCGTCGCTCGGGTCGTACACCGTGCCGACCACCACGCGGCCAGCCTGTGCGACGAGCCCGCGCAGAGCGGTCAGCGTCAGGTCCAACGAGGCGCGCACCTCGCCCATCGCCTGCCGGGCCTTCGGCGTATCGCCGTAGGCAGCCAACACGTCGTTGCCACCGATGGTCACCGTGACAAGCGTCGGCTCGATCCTCAGCCCGGCCAGCCGTGGCAGCTGGACGTCGACCCGTGTGGTCGCCGTTGCCCCGTCGGTCGCGAGCTGGGCGAACGTCGCGCCAGGACTGCCGGTGACAAGATCACGCCCGCGCCACTCCGGGAAGTCGTCGTCACGGTTGGCATGGAGCAGGCTCGCCCCACCGCAGCCCGGGCCGCCCGCGTAGTCGTCGATCGAGATCGAGTCACCGAGGGACGCGTACACGGTCGCCGCTGAGGAAATCGCTGATGAGGACGTCATAGCGCTCATGGTGACCGCAAGGTCGCATCGAGCCAGTTGAAGATCGTGGTCTGCCTCACTAGCCGTGGGCGGCGCAGTAGGCGTCCCGCTCGTCGGCGCTGCTGAGCAGCGGCCGGTATCCATAGCTGACGACGAGTTCCCGGGCGGTCGAGGCGGCGTAGGCCTCGATCTCGGCGGCCACGAGTGCGCGAGCGGCGGGTGTGGGGGCGTTGACCAGCTGCACGGCGTGTTGCCAGGCCAGCTCTCGCCACCCTTCGAGTGCCTTGAACATGGCTTCGCGACTGAGCCCGTACGGCGTATCGAGATCGTCGATCGTGGGATCGAACCGTTCGGTGAGCTCGGTCAGCAGGGGATCGACGACCCGCTTCAAGAACACGTTGACCTTGTCGTGATCGGCCTTGAGGCCGAGGCCAAGGTCGGCGAGCACGAACGGCAGATCGCGATTGACGTGGGCGCTCATGCCCAGCAGCAGGTTTCCCGACCCGGAGACTCGGCGCTGCTCAGCGGCATCGAACGCGATCGCCCACGCCTTGGGGACCTGGGCCGTCCGCCCCGCCACCCAGGCGTCGTAGGCGTCGAAGTAGTACTCGGCGAACACCGCGTCCTCGTGGTTCACGAAGCGCACGTCCTGGAAGAAGCCAGGCTCCGCGGCGGCTCTGGCGTACTCCTGCGTGGTGCGCAGGTAGGCAAGGGAGAAGATCGCCTGGTGCGAGCACGCGCGTGCCAGCGGCTCGAAGTGTCGCTGCATCCTTCTGATGGTGGCGTCGACGCATGTCGAGCTGCCGTCCGCGCACTGGTCATCAGGTGCGCCTACGAGATTGTGCCGGTTCTCGGCCGCGACGACGCCGCCGCCAACGGTGCCGAGGCTGACAGCGAACAGGCAGGTGACGGCCGCGAGGCGGCTGCTCGATACCATCAGATCATCACTCCTCGTACTTGACCACTTATTTTGGGTTATATCATCTTCTCGACGCTGTCGACCACGCTCGTGCTGCAGTCGTATTGTCGGCCCTGTTGGCGTTTCCACCCCGATGTCGTCGGTCGCTTCCTCAGAGGGGATGGCTGTGAGTGCTGAGTCCAACGGGGCGGCGCATCGTGACTCGTCGCCTCTGGGTCAAGAGCGCAGGGTCCTCGACGATCTGGCCGTTGTCGTGTTCGAAACCGACCCGTCGGGCAACTGGACGTACCTGAACCGGGCGTGGACGACCATCACGGCTTTTCCTGTCGCCGAGACGCTCGGCACGAACTTCCTTGACTACGTGCATCCGGACGAACGTGCGGCCACGGTGGCGATGTTCACGGCCGTGGTCGAGGGCGGGGCGGACGCCTGTCACCATGAGACCCGCTACCGCACACGCAGCGGGGCGTACCGGTGGTTGGAGCTGCGCGCGAACCTGCTCTTCGACGAGGCCGGCGCGTTGATCGGCAACTCCGGGACGCTGGTAGACGTCACCAGCCGCCGCGGCCTCACCCAGACCGCAGCAGAACATGCTGCGCTGGCCGAGCTCGTGACGCGCGAGGAGTCCTTCGACGATCTACCTCTTGGCGGGCTGGTTCTGGACACCGACCTGGTCGTGGTGCGCTCCTCGCCGACAACGCGGCGGCTCCTCGGTCATCCGCTCGAGGCCGGGGAACGGTTCGCGGAACTGCTGCCTAGGTTCGAGCTGCTCAACAGCCAGGGGGAGCCGCTGCCGCCTCAGCGGGGACCGCTGGAGACCGCGGTGAGCACGGGGCACCGGCAGTTCGCCGAGCTGCAGTGGCGGCCACTCGACGGGCGACCACGGCTCTCGATCCAGACCACCGTCATCCCGTCGGGAGGCCGCGACGACGAGGCCGGGGAGATGGTCGTCCTGCTGCAGGACGTGACCGAGCTGCGCGCAGCCGAGACTCGACAGGCATCAGTGGCGCGGCTCGGGCAGCGGGCACTCGAGGCAGCATCCCTGGACGACCTGTTCCACGAGACGATCTCGCTCGTCGTCGATGTCCTGGCAACCGACGTCGCCCGGCTCTTCACCGCGGATCCTGACGACGCCATCCGGCTGCGAGCAGAGGTGCAGCGCGGAGCCGCGACGGGGGGCGGAGCCCGAACCGCACGTCCTGACCCGGCGAGGCTCGCTGATGAGGCGTCGCGCACCGGGGCCGCCGTCGTCACGGGTGATCAAGCACCGACGGGTGCGGACGAGGACCGTGGGCTCTCCTCGTTGAGCGTCCCCGTCGGCGGCTCGTCGGGTCTGCGAGCGGTGCTGCAGGTTCAGTCGACCGAGCAGCGCGCCTTTCACAACGACGAGATCAGCTTCCTCCAGAGCCTCGCCAACATCGTGGTTGCGGCGATGGCACGGCGTCAGGCCGAGGAAGCGGCGGTAGCGCAGGCTCTGCACGACCCCCTCACCGGACTCGCCAACCGCCGGCTGCTCCGCGACCGTCTCGTGCAGGCGATACGAATGAGCCGCCGCGAGAAGAACGGCCTCACGTTGCTGCTCGCGGATCTCGACAGCTTCAAAGACATCAACGACTCGCTCGGACATGATGTGGGAGACGAGATTCTCCGCGTCGTCGCCTCTCGCCTCGAGGCGGCAACACGAGAGGTCGACACGGTCGCGCGGCTCGGCGGCGACGAGTTCGTCGTCCTGATGCCGGGGCTCGCCACCGCGGAGGGTGCCGCCCAGGTAGCCCACAAGCTGCGCCAGCGACTGGCAGAGCCGATGCAGGTTGCCGGACTCTCCTTCCAGGTGCAGGCCAGCTTCGGCGTGATCGTCTCACCGATTCACGGAAACGATCCCTCGATCCTGCTGAAGCGCGCGGACGTCGCGATGTATCAGGCAAAGGCCACATCGACGGGGTGCAGCGTCTATGACGCGGAGCATCACGAGAAGCGGCTGGGCCGCCTTGCGCTGCTCCAGGACCTGCACCGGGCGCTGGACGGTGCGGAACTCGTTCTGCACTACCAGCCGAAGATCGCGCTCTCCAGTGGTGCAACGGTGGGAGTCGAAGCACTCGTGCGCTGGCAGCACCCGCAACAGGGCATGCTGCTGCCCGATGCCTTCGTACCCTTGGCAGAGCACAACGGACTCGCTGAACGACTCACCTCCACTGTGCTCAACGCGGCGCTGCGGCAGGCAGGTGAGTGGCTTCGGCTGGGTGTCCCACGGCCGGTGGCCGTGAACGTCTCCCCGCAGATGCTCCGCGACCCCGACCTGTGCGCAACCGTCGGCGGCCAGCTGCAGGAGGCAGCCGTCCCACCCGAGCTGTTGCAGCTGGAGGTGACCGAGGGCGCGGTGATGCACGATCCGCGCTGCTCCGCTGAGGTCATCGCCGGGTTGCACGCGATCGGCGTGACGCTGGCGGTGGACGACTTCGGGACCGGTTACTCCTCGCTGGAGTTCCTGCGACGCATACCCGTCCAGGAGCTGAAGATCGACCGATCTTTCATCACCGAGATGGTGACCGACTCGCGAGACGTGTCGATCGTCCAGTCGGTCATCGAGCTCGCCCACGCGCTGGACATGCACGTCGTGGCTGAAGGGATCGAGACCCGAGACGCATTACGCCAGCTGATCGACCTCGGCTGTGACCAGGGGCAGGGGTACTACCTGGGCAGACCCGTTCCGGCACACCTGATCACCGTGGCGGCCGCCGGCTGAGCCGCTGGGCTGACGGGCGGTGAGTGAAGAGATCAAGGTCTGGCGCAGACGACGGACGCTCGACCAGCTCGACGTCGACGCAGGCAGTCGTACGTGGCTCATACGCCGGATCGCACCGGGCCCAGCCCGCACTCGCTGAGGTAGCGGCTGGTGCGGGTGGCGATAGGCATCGGGACGTCCGGGTCGCACGGATACAGGTCCTGCTCGACGATCGCGAACAGGTCGACATCGAGACGACCCAGGGCCTCCAGCAGCGTGGGCATATCCGGGATGCCGCGGGGCGGCTCGACCATGGCGCCGCGGCGGACTGCTTGAGCGAACCCCAGCTTTCCTTCGGCGACCTGCTGCATCACCGCCGGGTCGACCTGCTTGAGGTGGACATACCCCATGCGCTCCGGGAATGCCTGGATGATGGCCACGTTGTCACCACCGCAGTACGAGATGTGTCCGGTGTCGAGGCAGAGCTGAACGGTCTCGGGGTCGGTGTCCTCGAGGAAGCGCACTACCCGCTCCTGGGTGTCGACATGACTGTCGGCGTGCGGGTGGAAGACAAGCTCCACACCGGTCTCGTCGCGCAGAATCCGTGCCAGGGTGGACATCTGAGAGGTCAGGTCGCCCCACTGCTCGGCGGTCAGGTCGATCGGCTGGTTGACGGTACCGTCGAGCTCGGTGTAGCCCTCGGGCAGCAGCACCAGATGCTGGGCCCCCAGGGCGGTGAGCAGTCTCGCCTCGACCAGACACTCCTCGACCGCTGAGTCGAGCGCCTCCTTGCCTCGGTGCAGGCCGGCGAAGACAGCGCCCCCGGACAGCTGGAGGCCGCGCCGGCCCAGCTCGTCGCGCAGCTGTTCCGCATCGGTCGGCAGGTAGCCGTACGGCCCCAGCTCGATCCACTCGTAGCCGGAGGCCGCTGCCTCGTCGAGGAAGCGGTGCCACGGCACCTGGTGGGGGTCGTCGGGGAACCACACCCCCCAGGAGTCCGGAGCCGTGCCCAGTCGCAACCGGCCCAGACCGGGCATGGGTGTTGCTGTGGTCTCACTCATCGTCGCATCCCTCGTCTTACTGTGCGGTCGGGAAGTGGTAGGAGGCGCCGGTGGCGTGGTGGAGCTCGGGCCACCGGGACGTGACGACCTTGGCGCGGGTGTAGAAGGACACGCCTTCGGGGCCGTGG
>JAQSWV010000033.1 GCA_029266455.1 Nocardioidaceae bacterium | reverse complement strand
TGACGGTTCACCGTCGCACCAGCGGTGGACGAGACCTGGCAGCCCCGCCCACGTGAGCCTTTGGCTGCGCTCCTAGGAGGTGGTCCCTGTGCCCACGGCGGCGGCAGCGAGGATGCCCAGTCTCGACACCGGTACGGCGAGGCTGTGCGTGAACACCACCAGGAAGGCATCGGCGCAGAAGCCGTAGAGGTTCGTGTGTGTGCACTGTCGCGCTGCACAATGTGTCTCGGCTCGGTGGAATTCCACAGAGCCATCACGTTGACTTGAATCCAGCGGGACCGGGCTAACCCGAGGCGAGGCGCCTATCGCGGTGGTACCGGGAGAGACGTTCGTGTCCTGTCTCTGTGATCAGCACCTGCTCCTCGAGCTTGACGCCCTCGTCGCCACCGTGGCGCCCGACGTAGCTCTCCACACAGACGACCATCCCGGCCTCAAGCACGCCGTCGTAGCCGGTTCTCGCGTAGTCCTCCGGATAGGGCACCACTGGGTACTCGTCGCACAGTCCGATGCCGTGGAATGGGACGGGATAGCGGTTGGGAAGGTAGTCCGCAGGCAGGCCGTTGGCCGAGCGGGAAAGTTCGCTGAACGTGAGACCAGGTCTCAGCAGCGCTGTATTCGCGTCAACCTGTTCGGCCGCCATGGCGTAGAGGGTGCGCTGCTCCGCGGTCGGCGTCCCGGAGCCGGCCAACCATGCCCTGGAGATGTCGCAGCAGTACCCGTAGGGGCCGATGAGGTCGGTGTCGAACGCGACGAGATCACCGTCACTGATCACACGCGCTGAACTCTCCTGAAACCAGGGGTTTGTCCGCGGCCCCGACGCCAGGAGTCTGGTCTCGATCCATTCGCCACCCCGCCGGATGTTCTCGGCATGCAGGATCGCCCACAGATCATTCTCGGTCATCCCCGGCCGAAGAGCGCCCTCCATCACGCCCATGGCAGCCTCGCAGGCGCCGATCGAGCGCCGCATCGCCTTCAGCTCGTCCTGGCTCTTCACAGAGCGCGCGAGCTCCATCACCTCCTCACCGCTGTGCAGCTCGACCCCCTGTGCGGTTAGCGCCTCCACCCCGTCGGGATTGATCCGGTCGAACGCCAGGCGACGATTGTCGCCGCCGTAGGTCCGCACCACGTCCGCGATCTCTGCCGCCCACAGCCGGGCGCGCTCGCGAGCACGCCCACCCGCCTCGAAGTACGACCAGGCGGTGCCGTGCCGGACCTCATCCACCACGTCGAGGTGGTGGGACAGATGCTCACAGTTGTGGAAGTCCCACAGGATGACCGGACCCTGCGTGGCGACGAAGGCGTAGCGCACCGCGTTGTGAGTGCACCACACCTGCATGTTCGTCGCGTCGGTTGCGTAGCGGACGTTAAGCGGATCGCTCACGATGACGCCGACGAGGTCACGCCTCGCCAGCTCGACGCGGATGCGACCGAGCCGGTAGCGGCGGGCCCGTTCCATGTCGGGAGCATCCAATCCGCGGTCCGCCCACTCGCGCTCGGCCAGCTCACCGTAGCCGATGACATGCTGGTTGAGACTGGCCGCCTTCTCCGCCGCGTATTCGACGAGGGCCCCGTGTGGTGCACCGAGGCCCGGCGACTGCGGGAGTACGAACGGCGCGATCTTGCGCGGCTTCCCGACGAACGGGTTACCCGCGGGACCGTATCTCCGGTCGCTCGCGGACTCGGCGCCCGGGCGATGGGAGTCGTGCACAGGGGTACCTCTTGGTCGAGTCAGCGCGATGCCGCGTTTTACAGTTCGCATACTGCCGTACGAGCGCGGTGGACGCAGGTGACCGGACCCCTTGAAGTGGTCCACTCGTTATGAGAGTTCTGGTGGGTTGGTCTGCCATCGGCTGGCGTACTGGTGGGGTGTGAGCATGCCGAGGGCGGAGTGGGGTCGGTAGTGTGGTTGTACTCGTCGCGCCAGTCCGCGACAAGCACTTGGGCTTGGAGCAGGGTGTCGAACACTTCCTGGGTGAGCAGTTCGTCGCGCATCCGGGAGCCGTAGGACTCCACCCAAGGGTTCTGCCAGGGTGAGCCGGGCTCGATGTAGGCGGTGCCGGCCCGGTTGAAGCGGCACCAGTCCTTGAGGGCGTTTGCGGTCAGCTCGGGGCCGTTGTCGCAGCGGATGAACCGCGGGTAGCGGCCGCGGTCGGCGGCGATCTTGTCGAGGACGTCGACGGTGGTGTCGGCGTCGATGGAGTAGGCGACGACGTCTGCGAGGGACTCGCGGGTGTGCTCGTCCACGACGTGGAGGATCTGCAGGACCGACCGGTGGTGGTGACGTCGAACTGGTAGTCCAACGCCCACACATGGTCGGGGGAGTCGGCGTGCAGCCGATCAGCTGGCGTGGTGGACTTCCCGACCCGGCGACGCTTACGCCGCCGCGAGGGCACTCTGAGGCCTTCGGCGCGCCACAGCCGCTGCACCTTCTCGCGATTGCAGGCATGGCCGTCGCGGTGCAGGACCGCGTGGGCGCGCCGGTAGCCCAACGCGGGTGGGCTCTGGCGAAGGCGACCAGCCATCGGCGCAGATCCCGGTCCGGATCCGGTTCAGTGGGTTGATGGCGTTGGTGTGGAGCGGTGCTGGCCAACGATCTGACACGCCCGCCGCTGCGACAACTCGAGCCGGTAACACAGCATGTGCACGGCCTGGCGTCGCCTCGACGGGCTCACCAGTTCCCTTGGCGATCTCCTTCAACGCCGCCTTCTCGACCTCGGCGTCGGCCAGCAGCCGCTTCAAGGTGGAGTTCTCCTTCTCCAGCTCCTTGAGCCGTTTGGTGTCGTCGGCCTTTCATCCCGCCGTACTGAGCGCGCCACCGGTGCAGCGTCTGCTCGGAGACCTCCAGGTGGCGGCCGACCGCTGCGAGGCCCTGGCCCTCACCGAGCAGCCGGACAGCCTCACGGAGCTTGCGGACAATCTGCTCCGGAGTATGTCGACGTCGAGTCATCGTGGTGATCCTCCTTCACCCACCATCGTGGGCTATCGAGTCTCATCACGAGCGGACCAACCTCAAGGGGTCACGCCACCGGGGCTAACCAGCGGTGGGACGCGTCGACGACTCACGCTGGCCCCCAGCTGTCACGACGGCACTGGCGAGCACAGGGGTGACACCGCAGAAGTAGCTCGACGCTGCTGCTCGTCCGCACCACTGATGCCCGGCGCCGGAATCAGCCGCGCCTCACGCCAGGTTTCCTGGTCCATTTCGCCCCCGTTGCAACCGGCCAGATTCCGGCCAAGGCTCCGAGTAAGACACGGCGAGAAGGGCAAACACCTAGATCAGCGACTGACAATAGTGCTTCCGGTTGACCTCTGGCCGACCACTTGCGAGCCGCTGCAGCGACGTCATGAGTGGCTCTGTGCCTCGAGCACATCCCTCAGAGTCTGGAGGTCGGCAGCCGACTGGCGGGCGAAGATCTTTTCGACGAGTGGGTAGGCGAGCTTGAAAAAGCCGCCAGCTTGGTCCTGATCTGCTACCACGGTCTGAGTGACCCGCGTCCCGTTCGTCACGGGCTCGAATCGTACGATGAACTCGTGGGGTAGCGGACCTGTAGTGCACACGTAGTGGAGGATGTGGTTCTCCTCAAACTCAATCACTCGATACTTGGTATCGAGTTGTCTGCCCATGAGCTTCGAGACCACGGTGAACTCTTCGTCCGGGTGTAGACGTCCAGATTGCGTGCCGGTGTCCACGGCGATTACCGGGCCTGCCCACTGCGGCCAGTGGGCAGGTGTGACCACGTATGGGAACACGTCGTTCACGGGGCGGCGAATCTCAACGCTATTCTCGACCTGATCCCGCACCAGTCCTCCTCTGCGACTCAGGGCACTGCGTGCGTCCGGGTAGCTGGCAGCACCCTGCACAGCGCAACAACGTCGGATTACCGAACGTCGTCGGTTAAGGCGGCTACGGCCGAGTTCACCACCCGTTGACCCAACCGGATGCGGGCCGTGAGCCGGCGGGGACCGCCCCGGCATGATCTCCGAAGCTGGCAGTAACCGCTAGAGGTGGTCATAGCGTCACGAGAATTCAAGCACCGCCATGAGGATCAGCAGCACCACCATGCCGATTTGCAGCGCGGTGAGCGCGTGCGGCTCGACACCGGGTTTCGGGCCCTTGTGCCAGGTCCAGACGATCAGTGTCACGCCGAAGGCCAGCGTCACGAAAAAGCCGGCTCTACCGCTGGGATCGAATCCGGTGCTACTCAGGAACGCCATGACCAGTAGCCCGGCCAGGAGAGAGACGCCGATGGTCAGGCCCAAGCGCAAACGCGGGTGGGCGTCTCCCCATGCCCGCGCCCGCGCCGGACTCATCGGGTGCGGGCGAACCTCAGGCGGCAGGGCTGGGATTGCGACTCTCCCCCGCGAGCCCGTCATGCCTCGCGAGGACAGCGGCATAGAGCCCGTCACCGGCTAGACAAACGCGGAAACGTTCTCGGACTTGTCGTCCTGCAGAGGGAATGGGGGTTTGCAGCCGTGCGGGAACCGCAACAGGTGTCCTGATCCTCAGGTTCCATCTTCCAGAACACCTTGGCTTCGCTGATGTTGGTCACCGACTTGCCGGGCCAAGGGCCCGACGCATCAACGTCGCGGACCATCTCCTCGGCCACTCTCCGCTGCTCCGCGCTCGTACAGAAGATCTCGCAGCGGTAGATCGAACCGACGACGCCTTCGTCAAGATCGGCTCGGTGGACGAGAAAAACACCTCCAACAATCCCCTGTACGAGAGCCGCTCAGGATCGAAGACGACTTCGACAACCTCCGCGTTACCGCCATCGTCGTCCTCGGTCGGGTTCTCGTTCTCGCCGCCCATCCATCCAGTCCGAGTCGAAATGACTCCCTCTTGCTGGGACAGCAGTGCCTGCATGATCCAGGCGCAGCCGCGCCAGCTTGAACTGCAGTCCCGGCGTTGTCGCCCATCGCCATCTTCACCTTCGCGGGAACATGCAGGCTACTACCGCCGCCGCGAGCGCCCGTGCGGTGAGTGGCCGTGCATGAATGGCTTCAGGCATCCGGCCACGCAGACTGGAAGGTGTCCGTCAGGGCCGGGTGACGAGTGGCCAGGCACCCAATAGAGTCGGCGAAGTGGCCGAGTCCGACGTCGCCCGGGGGTCTGAGGAACGCGGATCGCAGCGGACGCTCGTGGGTCTGCTCGATCGACTCTCCAACCTCGGCGCGCGGCCCGACGATTCTCGCGATGAGCGGCTGCGCTGTGGGACGTTGATCTTCGCGTCCGTATTGATCGCGCTGCTTTCTGTGATCTGGGTGGTTACCTACCTCGCCCTGGGCTATCCCAGATCGGCGGCGATCCCTGCCTTCTACCAGCTCACCACGGTGGTCGGGCTGCTTGTGCTCTCCCGGACTCGTCGGTTCGATGTGTTCCGTACGTCGCAACTCCTCGTGATGCTCGTGTTGCCTGCCCTGCTCCAGGCCTCGCTCGGCGGCTTTGTGGCATCGAGTGGGATGGCCTTGTGGGCGATCTTCATCCCACTTGCTGCCCTTGCCCTGCTGGGGGTCCGACGGTCCCTGCCTTGGCTGGCGGCGTTCTTCGTCGAGCTGGCGGCGCTGGCGCTGCTCGACCCGGTTCTCTCCCGGGACCCGGCGACTCTGCCCGCGGGCCTCGTGATCTCGTTCTTTGTCTTGAACATCGTGGGTGTCACGGTGAGCGCGTACGTAATGCTTGCGTACTTCGTGGAACAGCGGGCGCGAGCCCATCGGGCACTAGAGGCGGAACGAGAGCGGTCAGAGCGGCTCCTGCTCAACATCCTGCCCGAGCCGATCGCCGAGCGACTGAAACAGGGAACCGAGGTGATCGCGGAGCAATACGGTGCCGTGAGCGTACTCTTCGCCGACCTGGTCGGCTTCACCGAGCGCGCGACTGTCATGGCACCCGACGAGCTGGTGGTCCTCCTCGACCGGATCTTTTCAGCGTTCGACCGGCTCGTTGATGCGGAGGGGATCGAGAAGATCAAGACGATCGGCGACGCCTACATGGTCGCCAGTGGGCTGCCAGAGGTGCGGGCGGACCATGTTCAGGCGATCGCGCGGACCGCTCTAGCTATGCGTGATGAGATCTCGGCCATCGGCCAGCGGACAGGGCACGGATGGCTCGACCTGCGGATCGGAGTGGACACCGGACCGGTCGTCGCAGGCGTGATTGGCCGACGCAAGTTCATTTACGACCTGTGGGGCGACACCGTGAACACGGCCAGCCGGATGGAGTCGCACGGGGGGCGTGGCGAGATCCAGATCACCGAACGGGTTGCGGTCGCGCTAGGTCCGGAGTTCGTTGTCCAGCCGCGGGGAACGATCGATGTGAAGGGCAAAGGGCCCATGGTGACGTATCTGCTCGTCGGGCAGGGCTAGTGGACCTGGAAGTGCTGCCGTGGGCTGATGCCCGCAGCAACCATAAGCTTGCGATCCGCACGGTGATCGAAGTTCCGTCACCAGATCTACCCGCGCAGCATCGCCTCCCACTCGACGTCGGCGCTGAGTCCCCCGTCCCAGAGGCCGTGCTGGAGCCCCGTGGCAGCAGCACGGCTGAACGGAGCTCCGCGCGGCGGCTAGATGGAGCAGCGGCCCGAGAGCAGCGACCGGCGGATCGGCGACCGGCGAAGCCGCCCGCGTCAGAGTTGCCGCCTGGCTCCCTGGTGCTTGGCGGCGACAGCCGGGCGTCGCGGTGCCGGGTGCGTATCTGCTGTGCAGACGGGCGTCGGTGGCGACGTCTGCTGCGGGCGTCGTCCGTCGTGGTGGTCGGCAGGCCGCCGAGCGGGAGGTTTGGCACCCGCTGGTCGCGCCGCTGCCAGCCTCGGGACAGGGGAGTGCGCGACTGCGAGGTTGAGGGGATCCACCGGCGTGGACAAAAGAACTCGCGCTGCTTACAGGCAAGACCGCAGGTCATAGGGGTGGGCCTCGTGGGGCTCGAACCCACAACCCGCGGATTAAAAGATCCGAGCGGGCCGTCGCTGGGGGTCGCTGACCGTCGGCTGGCGGCAGGAGCCAGCAGCAGACTGTCGCTGACGGTCCGCCCGTGTCGGCGGTCGTCGACCGGCTTGGCTACAAACTTGGCTACACGACGGTGTGGCCTAAACCGGACACGAGGTCCTGCGCCGAGCCACGGCCTACTTCGCCCGCGATGTGCTGCCAAAATGATGTACCCGCTGGTCCTCGACCTTGCCGCCGACAAGATCCCTGTCGCGGTGACCTGCCGGGTGCTGGGCTTTTCTGCGCAAGCGTTCTATGCGTGGCGGAAGCGTCCGGTCTGCCGGCGCGACTACGACGACGCGCACCTGATCAACGCCGCCCTGGACATCCACCACGACGACCCCGGCTTCGGGTACCGGTTCATCGCCGACGAGTTGTCCGGCCGCGGCGTCCGGGCCGGCCGCAACCGAGTGCATCGACTGTGTAGCCAGCAGCGGATCTGGTCGGTGCACGCGCGCAAGCGTGGGCTGAGCCGCAAGCCCGGCCCACCGGTGCACGACGACCTCGTCACCCGGTCTTCACCGCCCCGCGACCAGACCAGCTGTGGCTGACCGACATCACCGAGCACCCCACCGACGAGGGCACGCTGTATCTGTGCGCGATCAAGGACGCCTGCTCGAACCGGATAGTCGGCTACTCAATGGATGCGCGGATGACCGCCGACCTTGCCGTCAGCGCCCTGCGCAACGCCGTCGCCCTGCGAGACCCCACAGCCACCGTGGTGCACTCGGACCGGGGCAGCCAGTTCCGGTCCCACGCCTTCGTCCGCGCTCTC
Organism: Nocardioidaceae bacterium; assembly: GCA_029266455.1. Lineage (GTDB taxonomy): Bacteria > Actinomycetota > Actinomycetes > Propionibacteriales > Nocardioidaceae > JACCWP01. Next base: position 63,996 of record JAQSWV010000033.1, on the reverse strand, counting down.
CGCGATCACGGCCTCCACGGCTCCATGGGCCGAGTCGGCGCTTGCGCCGACAACGCCGCCTGGAGTCGTTCTTCAGCCTGCTGCAGAAGAACGTCCTCGACCGGCACACTGGACAACCCGCGACGAGCTGCGCTTGGCGATCATCGTCTGGATAGAGAAGACCTACCACCGCCGACGCCGCCAAGACCGCCTCGGTCGACTCACCCCCATCGAGTTTGAGACCCTCCTCCAAACCGCTCACGCGGCCTGACCATCACCCACCCGCGGAGTCAACCAAAGCGGGGGCAGACCCGACATCGCTGACGCGGGCCTGGGTTGCGGCGAGCGCGGTCATCGTTCCCGAGGTGTGTAGTGCGCTGAGATCGCCGCTGCCCTTAGTGGTGTGACTTGCTACAGGTCCGCTCGGCCGGCGGTTCGCCACCATGTTGCCGGCTGACCCACAAATCGCTCAATGTTTGAGGCTACCGCGCTCCGTGCGCCATGCCCCTAGGAAGCAGCCGCTGACGACGAGCAGCAGGCATGAGACCGTACCCACGAAGTGGGGGTTGTACTGTCCCGCTGCGAGCATCCAGACGTCTCTGCCCCAGGTGAAGAGCAGGAAAGCCGTCACACCGGTCAACGCCGCACGACGTTGCTCAACGGCAAGGCCGATGACAGCAACCGGCAGGCACACGGCGGCGATAACGAAGGAAAGCGTCGCAACCCGAGGAACGCTATCCGGCTCGTCAATCACGGTGACGACCAGCAGCAGAGCCGGTCCGCAAAGGGTGAGCACTCCCGCCGTCACGGCGCGCCCGTCCCGCACCAACGGTGAAGTTCGCCGCTGCGGCGCCGACAGGCTGAGTGCACCGGCAACAGCGACAGCAAGCATCAGAGACGCCGCGGCGAGGGCCCACAGGCCGGTGTTGAACCACACCGATGGGAGGTCGGCTGGTTCCAGTTCAAACAGGGCGCTGACCGTCATCTTCAGGAAGAACCCCGCGGCCCAGGCGGCAGCTCCCCCGACGACTCCGAGCGCAACGGCACGCGTCCGCGCAAAGAACAGACCCGGCACGGCTACCGCCACGGCAAAGGCTGGGAGGAACATCCAGCCAGCCCCCCTGACAGGAGCTGTCCGGAAGCCGTCAACCTCAGGAGCTAGGAGTGCCGCCGCGACAATCGCCGCTGCGGCGGTCGCCAGCAGCACAGTGAGTGACGCCAACCTTGTGCGCTGCGGGAAGGCCGCAACCGAAGAGGTGTACTCGGTTGACTCCGTGCCCTGTGGCGCCGGGGTGAGCAGCGTGGCGGTCGATGACGGCTCCCCGGAATCTTGGGCGCGCTGTGCACTTGGTGGCTCTGCATTTGCAGGCGGTTCACCGGTGGCGCCCTCCCCCCCGCCGACAGCTGGAGCCGACTCTTGGTCCGCGCTGATGCTGGGGACAATGCGGGCGGTGACATCGATGCGGACATCGCCTGCCGGTCCGGTGAGAGTCACCCACCCGTGAAGGGGACCGGGCGTGCTCGCGGTGATTTCGACGTGCAGCACAGATTGTTCGAGTCGTGCCTGTATCTGATCGCTGGATGTCTCCACCATCGAGGCAAGCGCTAGCGGACTTCCGTCAACATGGACGTCACGCGTCACCGGAGTGCCGCCGGCTGGGATCGTCTCGAGGTCGATCACCGCGCTCGACACCCGCAGGGATATCTCGCTGAGGACAGCGGTAGCAGCCTCGGAGACCCGACGGCTGTCGTCCTGTTGCAGTTGCCGCAAGAGGAGCGCCGCCCCGGCAGCTCGTGGCAGGGCCGTTCCCGCGCCGAGCTGCGCCAGCTCGTCGATCGCGCCGATCCGCACACCGGCCGTGGGATGTTGCGTTAGGTCCAGGATTTCCCTGGGCACGGGAGCCGGCACGATGCGTCGCCGGGGGTTGCGGGCGATGAACAAGTCCCCCTGCAGGCCGAACTCCCACTTGCTCGGGGTTTGCTTCGAACTCCGCTGCCGTACTTTCTCGAACACATACTCGTACAGTTCGTCCAAGCCGACATTGCCGTCTTGGTCGCGGTCTGCTTCGCCGCTGCGGAGACCATCGACCAGAGCACCGGTGAATAGCGACGGTGTGGGCGGGCCGGTGATGCTCAGGTCGGTTCCCTCGAAGGCGTACTCCATGGCGCTAGATGCGGTGATGACCACCCGGCCGCGGCCGCCGCCTAGGTGGCCCTGTGAGAACTGTTCTCCCACGTGCATACTTGGGTCCGCACGGGTGACGACGCCACGCTCGAACGCTCCCCCGTAGCAGCAGTCCAGCAGCAGGACGACGCGCTGTGCCCGACTGCGTTGCATCAGCCGGTTGACCATCGCCGTGTCCACCGCCGTCGAGGCCAACAGTGTCGGCGCCGTGTTGCGTGCGGCTAAGTACAGCTCGCCGGAGTCGTCCTTTAGACCGTGGCACGAGAAGTGCAGCAGTACCAGGTCCGAGGGGTGCCGATCGCACAGCAGGGACTCAACGTGCTGGGCGGTGACCCACGAGGATGGGTTGCGCAACACGTCAATCTCGAAGCCGCCTCGATCGGCATCACCTAGGACATCGGCCAACGCCTCGGCGTCAGCACCCGGTGCGGCTAATCCATGCAACCTCGGATCGTCGTACTGGTCCGTGGCAACCACTAGCGCGAGCCGACGACCGTTCACGATTAATCCCCGTTGATTGAGCGGAGAAACTCTTGCACGAGCCGGTCTTGTTGCTCACTTGACGCTCCGGACAACTTCAGCGTCTTGTCGCCGATGGATAACTCGACTGTGCGCCCTCCCGACCCCCGGGTTAGCCAACCGCGCAGCATGTCGACAACGCGGGTCACGGCGCCTGCTGAGGAGCTCAATGACACCAACAAGGCACCTACCGCGGCGACGTCGATTGCCCGCGTCCCCGCCGGGGCCTCGCCCGTGCGTAGCGGCTGAACATCGTCGACGTCCAGTTCTAGCAGGTCTTGTCGCAACGCCAGCGACAGGTCCTCCAGCCGTGACGCGTCAGCACCGCCCTCATTGATGCTAACGACAAGTTGACCGTCCACCGCATCCTCCCTGCGCCGGGCAGAGGCTCGGCCCCTAGCCTCAACAATAGGATGACCCGTGTGTGTCGCTTTGTCACCACCCCCGCCATCGGTCACCAAGGGCCACAGCGCGTTCCTTGCCGCGCCGGTATAGCCGGGTTACACCCGCGTCAAACCCGCCGCTGCGTACCTCCCGTGACAGACACATCCGGCAGTGCCCGATGGGCAGCTTTGCGGGTTCCACCGGGCTCCTGGATGCAGACGAGGGCGGCGATAGCTCGGGCCACTCCGGCCAGCACCGATTCCATTACCGTCTAGCCGACGATCGGTAAGCCCGCGGGACACGAGATCAGTGTCCACCGTGGGAACCAAATCTGTCGGCGACGAACAGATGCGCCACAAGTGCAGCAAGCGTTCACTTCCCGAGGGAGCAATAATACTGCTATAGCCAAGAAGCGGCTTTACCCGAGCCTGGTTGCTGCACCGTGGAGGATCGCGGCTAAGTGGGCCGACTTGGCGAGCGCCGCGAATACGGCCGGGGCCGTCGGTTGGCAGCAGACGGCAAGCCGTTCTGCCGCGTCCACCGAGGCAGCGGGCGATGACCGTGCTGCCCGCCCGTCGGGTGCACGCTGGCGGTGCCCAAGATGCCGAAGGGCCAGGCATAGACGCCGAGGAGCGGCGCTTGGCGCGAACTGTGGAGGTCGCCGCATGCAAAAGGGGTCGACGTCGCAACGGAGTCACTCTCACCAGCCGGCGCATTGCGCTGTTGCCAGTGTCAAATCGCCATTGCCTCGAAACTGCCGCCTCGTCCACAATGTAAGGACCGAGCCTCGGGGATGGTGGAAGGGAGGACGGAGATGTCCAAGGTGAAGGTGCTGCTGGAGATGACGGCGCCTCCCGAGCCAGCGGGATTCGCTCTCTTCGCTGAGGCGACAGAGTCAGCGAACGAGGCACACATGCGGGCGCGTCCCGCGCTGGACCGGGTGACGGGGCTCGGCGTCGAGGTGGACGAGCCGCTTGCCCCCGTGCCGATGTTCGGCATCCGCGACGACAACCTCCCCCTCGAGCGAGATCCAACTGACGAACTCTCCTCCTTCAGCGCCGAGGAGACCAACCAGGACGTGACCGCAACGTCGATTGTGGTCGCCGCCGAAGTCGACCACTCAAACCTCGAGGAACTACGGGCCCGCGACGATGTCACGGTGTGGCCGAACTCCGCTGTGACCCTTTACCACGACGACGACGCCACTCTGGACCTCGCTCGCTCTCGACCCGGGCTCGACTGCCGCCCCTTCCGGGGCGCGGTGACCGTCGACGTCGTTCGAACGATGCTCGGCGTCCACCGCGCCTGGAACGATGGCTTCCGTGGTCAGAACGTCGCTGTCGCGATCGTCGATGAGGGCGTCAACGGGCAGGAGTACCCCGTCGTCGACGGGTTCGGCCGCCCGAACGCCCAGCAGCCTGGGGCGGCGCCGATCACCAGCCACGGATCGATGTGCGCCGCGGACGTCCTCGTCGCTGCTCCAAGCGCCAGAATCTACGACTACCCGTTCCTGGGGATCGCCAACTCAGGCGGCGTGCTCACGATGTTCCAGGCGATCCTGGACCACCGCCGCCTCGACGGGACGCCGCATCTGACATCCAACAGTTACGGGTTCGTGGGAATCCCGCCGATCGCTGACTTCCCTGGCCACGAGGTGCACGACCCGAACCACCCGGTGCACCGGAAGGTGCGTGAAGTGGTCGCTTCGGGAGCGGCGTGCTTCTTCGCTGCCGGCAACTGCGGCGCCGACTGCCCCAGTGGAGCGTGTCATGCCAGCGGCGTCGGCCCCGGCAAATCGATTCATGCGTCCAACAGTCTCGGAGAGGTCATCACGATCGCAGCGGTGAACACCCGCCACGAGCGGATCGGGTACTCCTCCCAGGGCCCCGGCATGTTCCAACCAGAGAAGCCCGACATGGCGTGCTACTCACACTTCTTCGGCAACTTCGGACCTGGCCGCCCCGGCGGGGACACAGTGTCCCCGTTTGACAGCGGCACCTCCGCCGCCACTCCGGTCGCTGCCGGGATCGCAGCCATGCTGCTCTCCTCCTCGCCGGGCGTGACGCCGGACCAGCTTCGCGGCGTCCTCCTCGCCGGACTGCACAACGTAACCGGTCGGCCCTGGGACCCCGGGTACGGTCGGGGAATCATCAACGCGGCCGCCGCCTACAGTGCTTTGCATGCGTAGTTCCATCGCGTCTCCAGGAGCACCGTGCGCTGGCTGATCACCGTGGCGGCCAGCACAGACCTCGGCGCTCTAGAGGATGCGGTGCGTTCCGCGCAGGGTTCCCTCCGCGACGTCGACCCAGTCCCGATGGGGGCTGACGAGGTGGTCGTCTTCGCCGAGGGCCCGCATGACCTTCCCAAGAAGCTTCGTGCCACGGACTTAAGGGTGCTAGGCGTGAACCCCGAATCGGAGCCCACGCCGTACTAAGTTGATCTTCCAGCCGGCTCCGGGCCGGATCGCAAGGTGCGCACGCCCAGCCTGGTTGCCAGTGCACCGCCCGCAACGCCGCGTGGACCAACTCGCGATGCCGCCGAGCAAGCGGGAAGCAGGTGTGCGCCTCGGCGCGAATCGGAGGCAGCCTGCGACGGTCGCTAGGGCTACTGCGGCTGCAGAGTGAGTTCGACGCTGCCGGGGTCGCCGGAGGCGATAGTCGCGCGGGTTGCGGCGAAGCCCTCGGCGCGGCACTCAAGCGTGTACATTCCATCAACCGCGACGACTCGTACACCACACCCCGGGACTTGACCCCGGGGCCAGCAATGGTGTCGCTAGTAGTCGCACATGCTGGTGTAGATGGGATGGGGCCGCGCCAGTGGCGCCACCCCACCCGCGACGAGTTCTACTTGATGGCGGCGGACCCGCGGAAGGTTGGGTCGTACGTGGCCGCGCGGTCAGCAGCCCTGTTGGTGCCCTGTACCGCGGAGCGGGTCATCGCGAACGTCAGGATTGCGTGCGCGACGGCATCAGTCATCTCGTCCAATGCGACGAGATCCACGTTGTCGAGATCGTCGCATGCCTGGTGGTAGCACGGGTCAAACGCCTCGGTCGCGGTACCACCCCACTTGACTGCCTGCTCCTCGGTCTTGATGTCTTCTGCGCCGGTGAACAAACCGCCGGCCGGGATTCCTGCGGCGACGAACGCGTCATAGTCGGAGCGCCCGTCGAAGGCAGTGGGCTCTGTCTCTCGCCCGATCGACGTGAAGAAGTCCACCAGGTGCCGCTGATCTCGCGGAGGATGCCGCGGACGATGTCTTCCTGCCAGGGGTCGAGCGGGACGCCGTAGGCGCGGGCCAGGTCGACGGCTACCTGCCCGGTGGTCTTGTCGCCGGTCGGTACCCGGGTGAACGTCGGCTCGGTCGGCTCGGTCACGAGGCGCCGCGGTGTCGCCGGGCGGCGATCTCATCGAGCGGAGACGTGCCCGAGGACGGCTCGATCTCGGCCAGCTTGTCCAGGGTCATCCAGTACTCCCGCGAGACCGCGGCGAGGTCCCTTGGGATCGTCTGCGGGTCGGCCAGGACGGCCTGTAGGCGGTCTCTCAGGGCGCACGACCATGTCAACCAGGCGACCAAGATGTGCACGCTGTCCGCGGTCCCTACTCGCGCTGACACGGCCTTTCATCCGCGGCCCGCTGATTGACCGGCCGTCGGTCAGCGACCTCGCTCAAACGTCACCAGCAGCCCCTCGACCCCACCCGGTCCGATCCGGCCCTTGATCTCCGTCGCGGTGATCGCCCTCAGCTGCCACCCCTGATTGCCGTACTCGTTGAGCCGGTTCTCCAGCTTGTCACCCGACATCTTGCCGCCGATCATCTTCTCGCGAACCTCGATGACCTTGTACTCGTACATCCTCGTCCTCTCCGAAGTCGTTCCCCGCCGACGGCCGCTTCGCACAAGAGTGGTCCATCCGGGGGCGGCGCGCTCGTCCGGGCGAAGACAGGAGGGCGGCAGCCCAGTACGGCCGGGGGCGAGTGCGAGCGCCGCCGCCAGGCCCAGATGGTCACGACGTCACATGGACCAATCTATACTTAGTCAGTGAAGTTAGTAGTTCATAGTCGGATCACATGGCAGCATGCATCCTCGTGACCGGTCAGGACGCTCATCTCAGCCGCCGCGACTCTCACGCTGCGGACGTGATCCCGCTACCTGAAGCGACAAAGACATGGTTCGCGATCTCGTTGCAGACCTTCGGTGGACCCGCCGGGCAGATCGCGGTCATGCAGCGCACGCTAGTGGACGAGAAGCGGTGGATTGGCCAGCAGCGGTTCCTGTTCGCGCTATCCTACTGCACCCTGTTGCCTGGCCCCGAAGCCCAGCAATTGGCGACCTACATAGGGTGGCTACTCAACGGCATCAAGGGCGCACTCATCGCTGGGCTGCTGTTTATCCTCCCAGGCGTCGTCGCTCTCCTCGCCCTCTCCGCCATCTACGTGGCCTTCGGCGACACCACCCTCGTCGAATCCCTCTTTCTGGGTCTCGCTCCCGCCGTGATCGCCATCGTCATCCAAGCCGTCACCCGCGTCGCCCAGAAGGGTCTCACTCATCCCGCGCTGCTCGGGCTCGCCGTCGCGGCCTTCGTTGCCTTGACGTTCTTCTCGGTGCCGTTCCCCATCGTCGTAGCCCTCGCCGCGCTCATCGGTTGGATCCTCGGACGGATCATCCCCAATCTCACGAAGCCAAGGAAGACGGCAGCCGACGACGGCCCCCCGCCACTCATCAGCGACGAAGCCCTCCACGCTGAGCGCCCGTCCGGACGGCGTGCCGCCACGACCTTGAGTGTCGGTCTCACCCTGTGGGCGGCACCCGTCGTCATAGCCGCATCTGTCTTCGGTCATTCCAGCATTTACGTCGATCAAGGACTCTTCTTCTCTGGCGCAGCCGTTGTCACCTTCGGCGGCGCTTACGCCGTCCTTGCGTACGTCGCCCAGCAGGCCGTCAACGTCTACGGCTGGCTTGCGCCCGGTGAGATGGTACGAGGTCTCGCCCTAGCCGAAACGACTCCTGGCCCGCTCATAATGGTGGTCCAGTTCGTCGCCTTCGTAGGCGCATACCGTGCGTCCGGCGAACTCAACCCATGGGTCGCCGCCACGATCGCCGCTCTGCTGGTCACATGGGTGACGTTCGTGCCGTGCTTCCTCTTCATCCTGCTCGGAGCCCCATACGTGGAGCGGCTCCGTGGCAACCGGGCGCTCTCGACCGCCTTGACCGGAATAACCGCCGCCGTGGTTGGCGTCATCGCCAGCCTCGCCGTCTACTTCGCCCTGCACACCCTCTTCGACGACACCAACCACATCAGCGCGGGACCATTCAACTTCGAGGCCCCTGTCCTCGACTCCATCCAGTGGGCGGCCGTCGCCATCGCAGTCCTCGGCTGCGCACTAATCTTCTGGCGCAACTGGTCGGTGCTTCGTACCCTCGGCATCTGCGCGATCACGGGCACCCTCATCGGACTCACCGCTGCGGCTCTCTAGCGCGAGTCGGCCACGACCCGAGCTCCATTCCCGTCGCCAAGATGACAACCTCGACGGCCGGAGACGAGGCCCACGACCCTGAGTCCGGCACCACTCCAACGGCGTCAGGTGCCACTATGGAGGAATGCCGCCCACCCAAGGCAGCAGGCAGACGCGGCGCATGCCCTCCGCCGCATCCGCGGGTCCCCATGGAGCAGGGAGACTTGTCGGCTGACGGCCCGGCCGCCAGTGCATTGGTCGGAGGCTGGAAGCGGCGCTGCTCGCGTTAAGCGTGCTCCAGAATGCCGTCGCCGACGAGCGATAGGTACAGCGAACGGTGAACGTATCGCCACGTCGACTGACCGCGAGCGCGACTCAAGCGCCCTCCGCTCACTCTGACGTATCGCCTCCATCACCGACCCTCACCGCAGACTGCTACGAGCTGTTGTTGGGAGAGGTCTGAGGCTGCGCGTTTGGTGTTGGACTGCTACTGCGAAGACTTGGTCGAGCTCGAGGCGGCGAAGTCGCGTGTACGAGTACGTTGTTTCCGTCTGCTCTCTTGTTCGCGGATCGCCGCCAGGCACTCGTCGCATCGGCAGCACCAACCGACGCAGGTCGTCGTCCGGCCATGAGGCACCACGTTTGGATCGGTGTCCAGCCGCCGTCTCCTGGCGATCCGCATGTCGGCCTCATGGTCCGAGTGGGCCTTGCTGCAGCCTTGAGCGGCACCCGTTTCGGTACCCCGTCACCATGCCGCCGTGGGTCCACGGCTGTCGCGGTTTGGCGGTCGCGCGGGTTGGCTTCGTTGGCCTGACGGCAGATGGTGCCGACAGCCTGGTCGTCCCCTGTTCGCCACCTCTCTCGTGCTCGGCCTACGGCGTGGCGAGGTACTGGCACTCAACTGGGACGACGTTGACATGGACCACAACATCATCCGGATCCGACGGTCGCTCCAGCGGCTCGACGGGACGCTCCAGCTGGTCGAAACCAAGACCCGGTCATCCCCCGCAACCCTCGCGGTGTGCCCAAGTCTGATCGCCATCCTGGCCCGACACCGCGTCCAACAGCAGGCCGATCGGCTCGCTCTCGGTGAGGCCTGGCCGGGACTCGACCTGGTCTTCACGTCCACCACCGGGACCCCGCTGGAACCCCGCAGCGTCACCCGCGCATGGGACCGCCTGCGCCGCGAAGCCGACCTACCGCACCTGCGGCTGCACGACCTGCGTCACTCCTGCGCCACCATCCTGACCGCCCTCGGCGTCCACCCCCTCGTCGTCATGGAGATGCTTCGGCACTCACAGATCGGCATCACCATGAACACCTACGCGCACGTCGCGCCCCTGCTACAACGCGACGCCGCCGACGCCCTCGAAGCCGCACTCTTCAACTGACCGCTGATCTCTTGGCTACATACTTGGCTACATTGCGAGCTCTGGCGTGGACATTCTGCGCCGGTTCGCCGCATCGCCGCAGGTCAGGAGGTGGGCCTCGTGGGGCTCGAACCCACAACCCGCGGATTAAAAGTCCGCTGCTCTGCCAGTTGAGCTAGAGGCCCCGCGCCGTCGTCCAGCGCGACGTTACGCGACCTCGGGTCCGGCAGCCGGGGAGGCCCGGGTGCTCGGCGGTCCGTGGTGATACCACGGTCGACCAGCGGCGAAGCCCCGACCCGGCACTGGGTCGGTCGCGACGGTGGAGGTAGCGCTTGCATCCGATGCGCCTGCTGAGGAACAGTGCTGAAGGGGATTGACGTGGTGGTCCGACGGAATGGGTGAGATGACTCAGCGTAATCTCTCGGTAGCCGAGGCCATGGAGGTCGCGGCGCGGACCCTGGAGGCCGAGGGCTCTGTCCCCGAGACCTTGCACGGCATCGTCCAGGCGGCGACCCAGGCCATCCCCGGGGTCACGGACGCCGGCATCTCCCAGATCCACCGCCAGGGACGGATCGAGACGCTGGCCGGGTCCGGCGACCTGGTCCATGACATCGACACGATGCAGTACGAGCTGCGCGAGGGCCCGTGCGTGGACCTGCTCGACCACGAGGACGAGGTCATGCAGGTCGACGACCTGCATGACAAGTCGCGGTGGCCGAACTTCGCGCCCCGGGCGGAGAAGCTCGGTGTCAGCTCGTGGATGGCGTACCGGCTGTACACCGCAGGGGACTCGATGGGTGCGCTCAACCTGTACTCCACCGAAGCCGACGTCTTCGACGAGCATGCCCAGGAGATCGCGGCCCTGCTCGCCGCTCACGCCGCGATCGCGCTGAGCGCCGCACGGCACACGGAGCAGATGGAACAGGCCCTGGCCAGTCGCAAGACGATAGGTCAGGCCATCGGGATCGTCATGGAGCGCTACAACATGACCGAGATGCGGGCGTTCCAGTTCTTGATCCGCGTGTCCCGCGAGGGCAACGTGAAGCTCCGCCAGGTGGCGAGCGACCTGGTCGTCCAGCGCGAGCGAGACGCCACGTCGGGCGGCTGAGGGGCGCGGCATTCCCCTGCCCCCACAGCCGAGCGAGATCCGCGCTCGGGCTGACCTGGACAGCGGAGCCTGTCCACGGCAACGAGTGATCTGCCGGTCTGAGAGGATGGCGGCCGGCCAGTCCCGGCCGGCCGCCCTCATCGTCTAGAGGCCTAGGACACCGCCCTTTCAAGGCGGCAGCACGGGTTCGAATCCCGTTGGGGGCACGCTTCGGCGGGTGCGTTAGAATTACCCGTCGCAGTACAAAGTCCCATCCAGGCCCCGTAGCGCAGCTGGTTAGCGCGCCGCCCTGTCACGGCGGAGGCCGCGGGTTCGAGTCCCGTCGGGGTCGCTTCACGACGTCAGGTAGGGTCTGCGCGTCGCCTGGGGCAGGTAGCTCAGTTGGTACGAGCGTCCGCCTGAAAAGCGGAAGGTCGGCGGTTCGACCCCGCCCCTGCCCACGGATCCGCCAGCGGCGGGGACCGGGGGTGCGAGGTGTCAGGCGGAGTCGAGGCTCTCGACCGGGACCGCGACCGTGACCTTCCGGACCCTCTCGTGCTTGTCACCGGCATCCTCGGCCACAGCGGCACGTACCGCGGCGGCAGCATCCGAGACCTCCTGCTCACGAGCGCTGGCCTGCGTGGACGCAGTGAGCGCGGTGTCCGCGGCCGCCGTCGCTACGGCGCGGGCCACGATCGCTGCAGCAGCCGCGGTCTCCTCGGCGTTGGCCATGGCCGCGGCCGTCACTATCGCGGCCAGCCTCAGCGCGACCAGCGTCGCCGCGGGATCGTCCTCGGAGACCGACGCGGCGACTGCGGCGGCTGCGGCCGACGCAGCGTCGGCCACCTTGGAGGCGGATGCATCGGCCTGACGCTGGACGGCCAGGGCGGTCTGCGCGGCGGTCTCCGCCGTCAGCTCTGCCGCCACGGCCACCGCGATGGCGGTCTCGCCGCGCGCCGTCTCGGCCACCTCGGCCGTCTTGTCGGCCGTTGAGATCGCTGCGGCAGACTGCCCGTTAGGAGAGTCGTCGGCGCTGGTTCTGCCCCGGCGTTGCAGCGGGAGTGGAGGGACCACGGCTGCAGCGAGTGGCCTCGGCGCCGGCCGGGACATCGTGGCGATGCGCACCAAGGTGTCCTTCAGCTCCTCGATCGGGACCGCCGGCGACCAGAGGAACCCCTGGGCCTGCTGGCATCCGAGTCCGCGCAGGGCGGCGTACTGCTCCATCGTCTCCACACCCTCGCCGATGGAGGTGGCACCGACTGCGTGCGCGAGGCCGACGACGCTGCCGCAGATCGCCTCGTCGTCCGCACTGATGCCGATCCCCGAGACGAAGGCACGGTCCAGCTTCAGCGCGGTGATGGGACACAGCCGGAGGTAGAGCAACGAGCTGTACCCGGTGCCGAAGTCGTCGATCGCGATGCGCACGCCGAGGCGCGACAACGCGTCCAGGGTGAGCGCGGCGGCCTCCGCGTCCTCCATGACGGCGGACTCGGTCACCTCGAGCAGCAGCCGCTCCGGTGCGAGACCACTGTGGCTCAGGGCCTGACTCACGTGCTCCACGACGTCGGACTGGATGAGCTGGTGGACGGACAGGTTCACGGCGACGTCCAGACCGGCCATCGGACCGCTGGCCGCGGCCGCATCCCGGCAGGCCTGCTCCAGCACCCACCGGCCCAGCGGGATGATGAGGCCGCTCGACTCCGCCACCGAGATGAAGTGCATCGGTCCCAGCAGGCCCTGCTCGGGGTGCTCCCACCGGACCAGTGCCTCGACCGCGACGGCCCGCCCGGTGGTGAGGTCGATGACCGGCTGGTAGTGCAGGACCAGCTCGTGCCGTGCGAGCGCGGTGCGCAGGCCGTCCTCGGCGACCAGCGCCTGCTTGATGCCACCGCGCAGCTTGTCGCTGAACTCGTGCACCCGGCCGCCGCCGAGGCGCTTGGCCTCGTACATCGCGGCGTCGGACGCGTGCAGCAGCTCCTCGACGCCGTCGCCCGCCCGCCCGACGACGACTCCGATGCTGGCCGAGATGTCCACCACGTCGCCCCCGAGGTGGTACGGCTCCCGCAGCGCAGAGCCCAGCCGCTCGCTCAGGAACGTGGCCTCCTCGGGAGATCCGAGGTCGCGCCATACGACGACGAACTCGTCACCCGACAGCCTGGCCAGGGTGTCGGTGGCGCGGATCCGCTGGGTGAGCCGTTGGGCGACCTCCACGAGCAGCGCGTCCCCGATGGGGTGACCGAAGCTGTCGTTGACCCGCTTGAAGCGGTCCAGGTCGACGAAGGCAACCGCGACGTCGCCGCCGCGCCGGTCACGGTCGAGCAGCGCCTGGCTGAGCCGGTCGGTGAGCAGCAGTCGGTTCGGGAGTCCGGTCAGCGCGTCATGGAGCGCCTGGTGCGCCAGCGCCTGCTGGACCGCGTGCATGTCGCTCACATCAACGTGGCTGATCACCGCGCCGCCACCGGTGCCGTCGACCGCCGCGGACGTCATCCGCACGCTGAACCAGCGGTCCACTCCCGCGGTGTGGCACGGGTAGCTCTGCTGGTAGCGGGTCAGCTGCCCGTCCAGGACGCTGCGCAGCCCCGATGCGACCTCACCGGCTATCACCGCTCCCTCCGAGGCGGGGTCGGCCTGGTCACAGGCCAGCAGGTAGCTGTTGCCCTCACCGCAGGACTCCGGGCTGCCGCCGTTGGCGGCCATGAACGCCCGCCACGACTCGTTCACCGCGACGATCCGGCTGTCAGCTCCGACGGCGCACGTCGGCGCCTCCAACGCGTCGAGCAGGTCCTGGGCGAGTCTCAGGTAGCGGTGCGCCTCCTGCTCGGTACGGTGCCGCTGCAGCGCGTGCAGCAAGGCGGTGGCCAGTCCAGGACCGTCGTTGTGGCCCTTGATCAGGTAGTCCTGAGCACCGGCGGACAACGCCCACAGCGCCAGCTCCCCGTCAACCCGGCTGGTGAGCACGATCAGAGCGGTGGACGGAAGGGCCTCCCGTACGGCCGCCACGATCTTCTTGCCCTCGCAGTCGGGCAGCGACAGGTCGGCCAGCACCACGTCGAAGGTGAGCGTCTTCGCCAGCGCCAAGGCAGCCGAGAGGTTGCCGGCGACCTCCACCTCCATCTGCGGCAGCTCCTCTTCGAGCACGGCGAGGACCAGGTCGCTGTCGGGGAGCGAGTCCTCGATGAGCAGAAGGCGCAGCGGGCTGTCCTTGCCGAGTACGAGGGCCGCAGGGGTGACCGGGAGCGCAACCGCTGTCACCACGACGGCAACCGGACCCGGTCTCCGTCGAAGACGGGGGCGTGGATCTGCGCCGACGCTCCCACCAGCTCGGCGAGAGGCACCATGTCGATGCCACTGTCGACGGCACTCGCGGGGAGGGTGACGCAGAAGCGACTGCCGCCCAGTGGGGACTCCTCGACCCAGGCGGTGCCGTCCCGCCGCTCCGCGATCTGTTGGACGATCGCCAGCCCGATGCCGCTGCCTGCGAAGGACTCACGAGTGTGCAGACGCGAGAACATGCCGAACACGCGCTGCCGGTTCTCCGGTGCGATGCCGATGCCGTCGTCGTCCACGACCAGCGTCACCCGATCGCCCTTGAGCGACCCGCTCAGCATCACGCGGGACGAGGTCCCCGGGCGGTGGAACTTGAGCGCGTTGCTCAGCAGGTTCTGCAGGACGGCGGCTACCGACGGCTCGTCGCACCAGACCGCGGGCAGGGGACCGATCTCCACCGCGTCGGTGCCCAGCGAGGTCAGCACCTTCTGGGCGACCTCGACCGGCTCGACATGCGTCGGCGGCGGGCTGGATCGGAGGAAGCTCGCGAACTGGAGCAGGTCGTCGATGAGCGCGCGCATCCGCGCGGCACCGTCGACGACGTGCTCGATGTAGCGCAAGCCGCGCTCGTCGAGCACCTCCGCATAGCGCTTCTCCAGTAGTTGGACGAAGCCGGTCATCACCCGTAGCGGCTCGGAAAGGTCATGGGACGCGACGTACGCGAACTGCGCCAGGTCCCGGTTGGACCGGCCCAGCGCCTCGAACTGCTTCTCCAGCTCGCTGTGGACCCGGTCCAGCTCGGCCGCCGGCTCAACCCGATCGGTCACGTCTTGCACGCTCGTCGCGATTCCGGCGATCTCGCCGTCCGGTCGGCGCAGCGGTGAGACGGTCAGCGACACGGCCACGCGCCGGCCATCGGGTCGTAGGTGCCAGCTGTCGAAGCGCTCGACCCGTTCACCCTGCATGGCCAGGTCGTGTACCCGGCGCAGATCCCATGTCGTCTCGGCGGGCAGCAGGTCGGTCGCGCACCGGCCGACCATGTCCTCGGCGGAACGCCCGTACAGGCGCTCAGCGGCGGCGTTCCAGCTCGTGATGTTCCCGTGCAGATCCTCGCTGAAGATGGCGTCGGCCGACACCTGGACGATCTGGGCCAGCAGGCCCTTGGTCACTCCGACCCTGCTCGGCATGCCCTCACCCCCGAAGACCCGTGCATACCCCGTGGCATGAAGCACGGCGCAACGCCCGATGCGTCGTCCGCTTGAATGGTCGCGTGAGTCACCCTGGCTGTGCCGGTTCTGACCGACCGGCTGAGGATTTCTCGACCGATCAGCCGACCCGCGACGGGCCGGCGGCCGGCGAGGAGCGAGCCGGCTATCACATGCCTCTCGACGACTTCCGCCGATATGGGCACCAGCTGGTCGACTGGGTGGCCGACTACCTGGCCACCGTCGAGCGGCGGCCCGTGCTGGCGACCGTGGCGCCCGGTGACGTACGAGCCGGGCTGCCTGCGCGAGCACCCGACCGACCCGAGTCGTTCGAGGCGGTGCTGGCAGACCTCGACCGCGTGATCCTGCCGGGCATCACGCACTGGCAGCACCCCGGCTGGTTCGCCTACTTCCCCGCCAACTCCTCGCCGGAGTCGATCCTGGGCGAGCTGGTGTCCGCGGGGCTGGGCGTGCAGGGGATGCTCTGGTCGACCAGCCCGGCGGCCACAGAGGTGGAGAACCTGGTCCTGGACTGGCTCGTCGACCTGCTCGGGCTTCCCTCGAGCTGGCGGATCGACACCGGGCCGGGTGGTGGCGTGCTGCAGATGAGCGCGTCCGACTCCACCCACACCGCCATGGTCGTGGCAAGGGAGCGTGCCGTACGAGCCGGGGCGGAGATCGGCCGGCTCGTGGTGTACTCGTCGTCGCAGGCCCACTCGTCGGTCGAGAAGGGGGCCCGGGTGGCCGGGTTCGGCCACGTCCGCGCCATCGCCGTCGACGAGGTTCACGCCATGGACCCGCTGGTGCTCGCGCACGCGGTGCAGCGGGATCGGGACGACGGGTTGGTGCCCTGTGCGGTGGTGAGCACGATGGGGACCACCGGCACGACGGCTGTCGACCCCGTCAGGTCGGTGGCAGGGGTCGCGCAGGCGCACGGCATCTGGCACCACGTGGACGCCGCATACGCCGGGACGGCCATGATCTGTCCGGAGCTGCGGCATCTACAGGACGGCGTGGAGCTCGTCGACTCCTACGCGTTCAACCCGCACAAGTGGATGTTCACCAACTTCGACTGCTCCGCCTTCTGGGTCGCGGACCGCCGTGAGCTGATCAGCACCCTCTCGGTCCTGCCGCCGTACCTGCGGGAGGCCGCGTCGCAGTCCGACGTCGCGGTGGACTACCGCGACTGGCACGTACCGCTCGGGCGCCGCTTCCGATCGCTGAAGCTGATGTTCGTGCTGCGCTCGTACGGCGCCGAGGGCATCCGCCACCATGTGCGCGAGCACATCCGGCTGGCCCGGGGTCTCAGCGAGCGGCTGGCGGGAGACCCCCGGTTCGCCCTGGTGGCGCCGGTGCCGTTCGGGCTCGTGTGCTTCCGGCACGTCGACGGCGACGATGCCACCCGGGCGCTGGTGGCGGCGGTGAACGCGACCGGACGCGTGCACCTCACCGCCTCGGAGCTGCCGGACGGCACGACCTTCGTACGGGTCTCGGTCGGGCAGACCGGCACCGTCCAGCGGCACGTCGACGCCCTGTGGGCTCTGCTGGACTCACTCGCCGGGTGACGGGCGGTCGGCCGGACGCGTTCAGCCGGACACGCTCAGCCGAGCCGTCAAGGCCGGCGGGTCAGGCGGCGGTTGAGGCGGGCGCCGGTAGGCCGGCCGCCTTGGCCACCATCAGAACCTGACTCCGGAAGAGTGCGTCACGAGCTGCCGGCTCCAGCCAGTCCAAGTGGCCGTACGCCTCGAGCGAGGTGATCCCGTGCAGAGACGCCCAGGCCTGCAGCATGGCTTGGAAGGTGTCGTGCGGCACCACGCCCTCGAGCTCGGGGTGGTTGTCCTGGGCGCACCGGACCATGGCCGCGCCTACGCCCCGCACGAGCGGCTTGCGCAACCGGCCCAGACCGGCTGCGGCCACGAACAGCTGAGCCAGCTCGGACATCGCCCGCTTGGCGGCTTCGGTGGTGGGGCCCTCCTCGGGGGCGGCGTAGCCCGGAACCGGCAGGCCGAGGACGAGTGCGAACCGCTGAGGGTGTCCACGCGCCCAGTCCCGGTAGGCCGAGGCGGTCGCCCACCACCGTCCCCCTATGTCCTTCTCGGGCACGCTCTCCCGGGCCGTCGCGACGGCAGTGCCGAGCTCGGTGTAGGCGTCGACGATCAGCTCGGTGAGCAGCTCGTCGCGGTCAGCGAAGTACCGGTACAGCGCGGGTGGGGTCATGCCCATGACGCGGGCGATGTCGGTGAACCGGACGTCGGTGGTCCCCTGCTCGCGCATGAGGTCCAGAGCAGTCCGCTTGATCTCGTCGATGGTCGCGCTCCGGGCGCGGTCCCGACGGGACTCCGTGGCGGGCGTCGCCGGCATCCAGGGCCCCCTTCAGTCGCTGTCGCGTGAAGAAGCATCACATCTGTGAAGGCACTTGACAAGCCTCCACCCCTCCCCGCCCCGCTCCCCCTCGCGACGATCCGCGACTTGTGCAGGGGAGGAACCGGCCAGCTACGAAGCAGCACGCACCGCGCGGCGAACACTGCACGCACCACGGCCCCGGCACCCGAGCACGTCAGGTGAGTGCGTCGATGACGTCCTTGGAGTGCGTCAGTGGAATCCGGTTGCCCTCGACCTGGATTCTGGCGCCGGTCGAGGTCTGGATCAGCTCGAGAATCCGTACGTTGACACGTTGGTGCACCTGCACGGTCAGGTCGTCGCGGTGCAGGGCGAAGACCAGCGCTCCCGCCTCGCTGGCCCGGCTCGAGGCCGCGAAGCCATAGACGGCGTTGGGCGTCACGCCGATGAGCATTCGCTCCGGCAAGCCGGAGGTGGCGTCATGGAGCTTGTAGCCGGCGACCGACCCGCCGACCATGGCGATGCTGTCCACGAGTCCGCCACCCCCACCGCCGACACCGTCTCCGAGAAGTCCGCCGGCGAACATGCTCCCGGTATGGCCGCGCGGCATGAACTGACCGACGGCGAGCACGGGCCCGTCGACCGCCAGCTGGCGCAGCGCCGCGGTCACCGACTCGACCATGCGCTGTGGGGACATGTTCCCGCCTTTCCGAGCCGTCCTGGTGCCGCAGCATGCTGCCGTATGCGCGGGCTCGCTGCCAGTGACCCCACCCCCGCGGTCGACATGCCCGACAGCACCCGGACAAGGGGCTTGGCCGACCCGCCTGCATAAGTCGCGGATCGTCGGGAGGGGGTGGGCAAGAGGGGGGTGGGCAACAGGAGGTGGCAAGAGGGGGTGAAGAGTCGTCACGGAAGTGAAGAGGCTTGACAAGTGACGCTGCATCGTGTTCGTTACGTGTCGTAACGATCATCTCTCCCGTGAGGCTCGACCGCCATGGCGCACACCAGTCCTGCACCCGGCCCGCTGGGCCGGCTCGCCGCCCTCGCCTACCGTCGCCGCGGCCGGACCGTCGTCGCCTGGGTCAGCGCGCTGCTGCTGGCGGTCGGGCTGGCCTCCGCCTTCGGGGGATCCTTCTTCGCCGACTACTCGGCACCCGGGTCGGACTCCAGCCGCGCGCAGAGTCTGCTCGACGAGCAGTTCCCCGCGATGAAGGGCGACACTGTCGCCGTCGTCGTGCACGCGGACGGCGGCGTGCGCACGGCGGCCGCGAAGGCTGGCGTCGGCACTCTCCTCGAGGAGCTGGGCGAGCAGCCGCACGTGCAGTCGGTCGATGACCCGTACACCACCCCGGGAGCCGTCTCTCCCGACGGACGGACGCTCGCGGCGCAGCTGCGGCTGGACGTGTCGAACCCCGTGGACGTGCCGGTCGCCGACAGCGAGCGGATGCTCGAGATCGCCGAGGAGGCCTCGCAGACCGGCTTCGAGGTCGCTCTCGGAGGTCAGATCATCCAGCAGGCCGAGCAGGGCGAGATCGGCTCCGAGGCCATCGGCCTGGCTGCGGCCGCGGTGATCCTGCTGCTGACCTTCGGGTCCGTCGTGGCTGCCGGGCTGCCCCTGCTGGTCGCCGTCGCGGGTCTGGCGGTGAGCTCGACCCTGACCACACTGCTCATCGCGTTCGTCGACGCCCCGGACTGGTCCACGTCGCTGGCCACGATGATGGGGATCGGTATCGGCATCGACTACGTACTGCTGATGGTGACCCGGTACCGGGAGTGGCGTGCCGCCGGACTCGACGAGCAGGCCGCGACGGTCGCGACCCTGGACACCGCTGGCCGGGCGGTACTGGTGGCCGGGACGACCGTCGTGATCAGCATGCTGGGCCTCTTCGCGATGGGCCTGTCGTTCATGCGCGGAGCGGCCGTGGTCACCATTCTGAGCGTGCTGGTCGTGATGGCGGCCAGCGTGACCCTGTTCCCGGCGCTGCTCGGCTACCTCGGCACGCACGTGGACCGGCTGCGCCTGCCCGTCCGGCGGGGCGGTGCGGTGCAGGTGGCCGCCGGCGGGCACGTCGAACCGTCCGGGGCGTGGTTGTGGTGGAGCCGGCTGATCCAGCGGCACGCCGTCGTCGCCATGCTCACCGGGGTAGTCGCGCTCCTGGTCGTCGCCGCACCGTTCCTCGATGTGCGGTTCGGGTTCCCTGACGCCGGCAACAACCGCGAGGAGACCAGCACCCGAGAGGCGTACGACCTGCAGGCGCGGGCGTTCGGCGCCGGCTCGAACGGACCGCTGCTCCTGGTCAGCGAGCTGCCCGCTCCTGGCGACACCGCTGCACTGGAGCCGGCGATGGCCGCGATCAGTGAGACCGCAGGCGTCGCCGCCGTCACCCCACCGGCGGTCAGCCCTTCCGGCGACACGGCGGTCTTCACCGTGGTGCCGGACACCGGCCCACAGGATGCGCGGACCGAGGACCTGGTGCGTGACCTGCGCGATGACGTGCTGCCGGCCGCGACCGCAGGCACCGGAGCAGAGGTCCACGTCGGCGGTGTCACGGCGACCTCGATCGACAGCACCGAGAACATCGCCAAGCGGCTGCCGCTGCTGATCGGCGGCGTCGTGCTGCTGTCGATGCTGTTGCTGATCGTCGCCTTCCGCAGCCTGGCGGTGGCCGTGAAGGCCGCCCTGATGAACCTGCTCTCCGTCGCGGCTGCCTACGGCATCGTGGCTCTGGTGCTGCAGGGCGGCTGGGCCGGCCGCCTGGTCGGCATCGACGCCGAGACGCCACTTCCCGCCTTCGTGCCCGTGCTGATGTTCGCTGTGCTGTTCGGGCTCTCGATGGACTACGAGGTCTTCCTCGTGAGCCGCATGCGCGAGTCCTGGCTGCGGACCCGGGACAACCACCGGGCGATCGTCGAGGGACTGGCGGGCACCGGCCGGGTGATCACGGCCGCCGCCGCCATCATGGTCGCGGTGTTCGCCGCGTTCATCCCGAGTGCCGACGTCATCCTCAAGGTCATCGGTGTCGGCATGGCCTCGGCGATCTTCATCGACGCCACGATCGTGCGGATGCTCCTGGTGCCGTCAGTCATGCATCTGCTGGGCCGCGCGAACTGGTGGCTGCCCGGCTGGCTGGGCCGGTGGGTGCCCCAGCTGCACATCGAGGGCAGGCCCGAGACCTTCCTGTCCGCACACCGCTCCACGGAGGTGTCACCGCGTCCACTGGCCGAGGCGACGTCATGACCCGCGGGGTGGGGAGGCACGTCGTGCCGGCCAGGCGGCTCCAGCGCTGACAGATCCGCACAGGCACCGCGGGACGGGGACGCCTACAGTGCGGGCATGGCGGTACCCAGGTCGACATGGCGGAGCCGGAGTCGCTCGTGAGCCGGATCGCCACCCCGTACGAGGGGAGCGGACGCCCGGCCCGGGACCCGTCGGCCCCCGTCGACGCGCCGCTGCGGCTGCACGCGGCGACGGTCCGGCCCGAGTGGGTGGACTACAACGCGCACATGAGCGAGTCCTGCTTCCTGCTGGTGTTCGGGGACAACGCCGACGCCTTCTTCCGATACGTGGGTATCGACGAGGCGTACCGGGAGAGCGGTCAGTCGCTGTACACGGTGCAGACCTCATTGCATCACCGGCGCGAGGCCGCGGAAGGCGATCCTCTCGACCTGACCCTCCGGGTGCTCGACCACGACGACGCGCGGGTGCACATCTATCACGAGATGCTGCACGGCGGGACGGGCGAGCTGCTCGCGGCCGCGGAGCAGTTGCTCGTGCACGTGGACGTTGCAGCCGGCCGCTCGACATCGATGCCTGCGGAGGTCCTTGCCCATGTGCGGGCCGTGCGGGAGGCGCACGCCGGCCTCGCCGTGCCGGACCTGGTGGGTCGGCCCCTGCGTATCCGCCACCGGCGATAGTCGGCACCGCAAGTTGTTCGAGCCTCCGGGAGGTCAGCATGGACTTCGCTCTCGATGACGAGCAGAGAGCCATCGTCGACACGGTCCGCCGCTTCGTCGTCGCAGAGCTGTACCCGCACGAGGACGAGGTCGACCGGCTGGACGAGGTGGCGCCGGACATCGCCGACGAGATCCGCACCAAGGCGCTCGAGGCCGGGCTGTACGCGGCCAACATGCCGGCCGAGCTGGGCGGCGGTGGGCTCGACGCCGTCGGTGTGACGCTGGTCGAGAGGGAGCTCGGGAGGGCCAGCTATGCCCTCCAGTGGCTGGTGGCACGCCCCAGCAACATCCTGCTGGCCTGCGAGGGCGAGCAGCGCGAGCGCTACCTGCTGCCCACCATCCGGGGGGAGCGGCACGACTGTCTGGCGATGTCGGAGCCCGGAGCGGGGTCCGACGTCCGCTCGATGACCACCAGGGCGGTCCGGGCCGGGGACGACTACCTGATCACCGGGACGAAGCACTTCATCAGCCACGCGGACATGTCCGACTTCGTGGTCCTCTTCGCCGCGACCGGGACCGAGCAGACAGCCTCCGGCCCGAAGAAGCTGATCACCTGCTTCCTCGTCGACCTGGACACGCCGGGGCTGACTCTCACCCGTGGGTCGGCCGCGGTCTCGCACCGGGGCTATCACCAGCTCGAGCTGTCCTTCGACTCCTGCCGGGTGCCCGGGTCCAGCCGGCTCGGGGAGGAGGGGCGCGGGTTCGAGCTGATGGGCGAGTGGCTGGGAGCCAGCCGGCTGACCGTCGCCGCGACAAGCGTCGGGCGCGGGCACCGGGTACTGGAGATGGCGACCGAGTGGGCTGCCCGGCGCACGCAGTTCGGTCAGCCGATCGGGCGCTTCCAGGGCGTCAGCTTCCCGCTGGCCGACATGGCGACCGAGCTCGAGGCCGCCGAGCTGCTCACGCTGCGAGCCGCCTGGCGTCTCGACCAGGGCACCATGACGGACCGGGACGCCGCGATGGCGAAGGTCTTCTCGTCCGAGGCCCTGGGCCACATCACCGACCAGGCGCTGCAGATCTACGGCGGGATGGGACTGATGAACGAGCTGCCCATCGAGCGCTTCTGGCGTGACGCCCGGGTCGAGCGGATCTGGGACGGGACCAGCGAGATCCAGCGCCACATCATCTCGCGCTCGCTGCTGCGCCCACTCGGAGCCTGACGTGACCAGACCTTCCGCGAGCGCGGTCCGCACCGAGGTGGTGGAGACGGGCATCCTGCTCGTCACCCTCGACCGACCGAAGGCCAACGCCGTCGACGTGCGCACCAGCGGCGAGCTGTACGACGCGTTCGCCCGGCTCGAGCGCGACCCCGAGCTCCGGGTCGCCATCCTGACCGGTGCGGGGGACCGGTTCTTCTCGGCCGGCTGGGACCTCAAGGCCGCCGCGTCGGGAGAGGCCGTCGACGCCGACCACGGGCCGGGGGGGTTCGGAGGGCTCACCGAGCTGCGGGGCCGTCGCACACCCGTCATCGCCGCGGTGAACGGGATGGCCCTCGGCGGTGGCTTCGAGATCGCGCTGGCAGCCGACCTCATGGTGGCCGCCGACCACGCCGAGCTGGCGCTGCCCGAGGTCACGCTGGGCCTCGTCCCGGACTCCGGTGGCCTGCTCCGGCTCCCCCGGCGGCTGCCGCAGAACCTGGCCTCCGAGCTGCTCCTCACGGGCCGCCGCATGTCTGCCGGCGAGGCGCACGCCCACGGCCTGGTGACCACCGTGGTCCCGGGGAGCGAGCTGCTCGACGCCGCGCTGGCGCTGGCCGGACGGATCCGCGCCGCCGGTCCGTTGGCGGTGGCGGCGGTGATGGAGGTGCTGGAGCGCACACCCAGCCTGGACATCGAGCGAGGTTTCGACCTGCTGCGCAGCGGCTCGCTGCCCGACTACCAGGCGATGCTCGGGTCGGCGGACGCCGAGGAGGGCCCCCGAGCCTTCTCCGAGCGCCGTGCCCCACGCTGGTCGGCACGCTGACGTGGGCGAACAGGGCGTAAAGCCCGGTGCCGGAGACGGGCGAGTGGTGCACAGTGACCCCGTGAACTCCCGATCCGACGCGTACGCCGCCCCCCTGGAACGTGCCGTGACGCACGCCCGCGCCTGGCTGGATTCGCTGCCCGACCGGCCGGTCCCTCCGACGGCAACCATCGACGAGCTGGCCGTCGGCCGGCGCACGGCCCTGCCGGAGGAGCCGAGCGACCCCGCGGCCGTGGTCCGCTTCTTCGGCTGGGTCATCGGCGGCACGCTGCCGGCGGCGCTGGCGGCCGACTGGCTGACCTCGGCGTGGGACCAGAACAGCGGGATGCGCTTCGCAGCGGTGTGGCCGAGCTGGTGGACGGGCTGGCGGCGAACGCCCGGGCCCTGGCCGACGGCATCGGTGCCATCGAGGGCGCCGAGATCGTCAACGAGGTCGTGTTCACGCAGGTCTGCGTTGCGTTCGGCGACGACGAGCGCACCCGAGCCGTCACCGCCCGGGTGCTGGCGGACGGGACGGCATGGATGTCCGGCTCGCTGTGGCGCGACCGGGCCGTTCTGCGCATCTCCGTCAGCAACTGGTCGACCGACGCCGACGACGTGGCCGCGTCGGTGGCCAGCGTCCGCCGGGCCGCTGCCACCGTGTGACAGCTGGGCTCGGTCAGGTCGCGACCCGGGTGAAGCGGCGTAGCCCCACGCCGCGAGCGCGGGCCGGCTCTGTGGGGATGCGGTCGTGCGAGACCCGGTGCTCCGGCGACCGCATGTACGTGCGGAACGCCGTCTCGTCGTCCCACCAGGTGATCATGAGGTAGCTGCCCTCGCTGGAGTTGTCCCGCCACACCTCCAGGTGCTGGAAGCCCGGATGCCCTTCCACCTGCCCGAGCCGGCCGCGGAAGGCATCCTCGAGCGTCGATGCGCCGTCCGGGTCGACCGCCAGCTCGCTGGCCACGACGAATGCCGCGGGAGAGTGATCGAGGTGGTGGCTCATGCCCGGTCCCGCCGCGCCTGCTCGTCGAGAGCACTCGAGGCCTCGCCACGGAGCATCTCTGCCGCGGTCGGCGCGTCCGCCTCGATGCTGTCGGCGAGGTAGAAACCACTCTCCAGAACGGCGGCGGCCGGGACGCCCCGTGGTGTCAGCAGCCCCACCAGCCAGTCCAGCAGCTGCCGGACGATGGTGGGGTCGTCGCACGCGACGGCGGCGGCCGCATGCCTGGCCAGCCAGCCCAGGTCCTCCAGGGAGCGCTCTCGTTGGTAGGGCCGCAAGCCGCGCATCCACGGGTTCGCGGCGCACTGGCGCTCGAGGGCGATCACCAGCAGCTCCGGCGGCGCGGCGTCGAGCAGCAGCGCCTCGGCGGAGACCGACGGCAGGGGCTCAGCGAGGCTCGTCCCCCAGACGGTCTGGAGGCCGTCGGCAAGCTCGGCGGGGTCGTCGAGACGCAGGTCGGCGCCCAGCCGGGTGGCGCGGTGGCTTCCCTCGCCCCACGCCGCTCCTCCTGCGATCACCGGGATCCTTTCGGCGTGTGCCGCCTCGATGCTCCGGGTCGCACCGATCAGGTTCGTCGCCATCGTGCAGGACAGCGCGAGCGCCGCCGGCCGGTCGGCCCGGAGACGCTGGCGCAGGTGGTCCGCGGGGATGCTGCCGCCGAGGAGGACGACCTCGAGATCGTCGGTGCGCGCCAGCTCCCCGGCCAGCCGCGCGGGCAGCGTGTGCCACTCCCCCTCGGCGCAGGCGATCAGCACGGTGTCCGTCGTCGATCGGCTCACTGTCGACCCGCCCACTGTCGACCCGCCCACTGTCGACCCGCCGACTGTCGACCGGAGCGACCTGCGAGCGCGCGGAGCGGCGACCAGGGTCAGCGCCTGCTCCGCGACGGCACTCGCGGCGTGCTCGTCGGCCACGTTCCAGGCGCCGGAGAACCACATCTCGCCGATCCTGCGCTGCGCCGGCACCAGGACGTCGCGGATCAGGGCGTGCGTCGTCTCGCCCGCGTCCACGGCCCGGGCGAGCACGGCTGCGGCTGCCCCGGCGTCTGCGGCGGACAGCGCGGCGAAGTAGCCGTCGCCGGTGCTGGGCGACGACGGCTGCTGGTCCGGCAGCGGTGCACCGCTGGCCCGCACCTCGCGGGCTGGCGGTCTCGAGGTCTCGCATCGGGCAGCAGCGTGCAGGGCGTCCTGGACGAGGAGCGGCAGGTGCTGCGCGAGGCGCATGCCCGCCATGTCCAGCGCGTCGGCCACTACCACCCGCGGCTCGCCTACCCCCAGGGACACATCCACCGGAAGGGCGTCGTCGCCGGCCAGCCGCGCCGGCACGACGGCGCCGCCGAGGTCGTGCACGGCAGTGTGCAGCACCTGCGCCGCCTCCGCCGGCGTCTGCACCGTGAGCAGCGCGCGCGTCGCCGCGAGCGCCACGGCGTTGCCGCTGGGGTCGTCGAGGTGCTCGGATCTCGGATAGCCCCGCGCCGCGCTGCCCGCACGTTCCGCCCGATCGCGTCGGGCGGCAGCGGTGGCCGGGCCGAAGATCCAGGGCTGGACACTACCGGCCACGGGCTACACCCGGCCGAACGCACGTCGGCGGCGCCATCGCGCCTGTTGTTGTCCCCACCGTTCCAGTGTGCGCCATGCCGCGTGCCGGGAGCACGTGACGAGCCCGGATATGCCCTGGATCGTCCAGGGTTGTCCGCAGTACCTGACCGCGGTCGCCGCGAGCGCCGCGCCCGGACGGGTGCCGGGGACTAGTCCCTTCGTCGCTGCCTTGCCAGCGGGGGCACCGCGGATCCTCGACCGGCTGTTACGTTGCTGAGTGTATTCGTGCGGCTACATTCCGTACGGGGAACCCGGGGGAGCCGCGCGATGCCGTCCAAGACCGCTGACCAGACGTTCAGCCTCCCGCCACAGCGTGCGCCGAAGCTGGCGGCTCTGCGCAAGGCGGCGACGGGCATCAGTGGGCTCGACGAGGTCACCGGTGGCGGACTTCCGCAAGGTCGTCCGACGCTCGTCTGCGGTCCTGCCGGGTGTGGCAAGACGCTGCTGGCGATGGAGTTCCTGTTCCGAGGGATCACCGAGTTCGGTGAGCCCGGAGTCTTCATCTCGTTCGAGGAGAAGGTGCACGAGCTGGTCGAGAACGTGGCATCCATGGGATTCGACCTGCAGCAGCTGCAGAACGACGGCCTGCTCGTGATGGACCATGTGAACCTCGCGCCGAGCGATCTGCAGGAGGCCGGCTCCTGGGACCTCGAAGGCCTGTTCATCCGCATCGGCGCCGCCATCGACGAGGTCGGCGCCAAGCGAGTCGTGCTCGACACGATCGAGACACTGTTCGGCGCCTTCGAGGATGTCAGCATCTTGCGCGCCGAGCTGCGCCGGCTGTTCGGCTGGCTCAAGGATCGCGGCGTCACGGCCGTGATCACCGGCGAACGCGGTGACGGAGCACTCACCCGACAGGGCATCGAGGAGTACGTCTCCGACTGCGTGATCGTCCTGGACCACCGGGTGACCGAGCAGACGTCGACCCGGCGCCTGCGAGTGCTCAAGTACCGCGGGACCCTGCATGGCACGAACGAGTACCCGTTCCTGATCGGCGCGCACGGGGTGACCGTGCTCCCGATCACCTCGCTCGGGCTCCAGCACACCGTGTCCGACGAACGGGTGTCGAGTGGCATGCCGAGCCTGGACGAGATGCTCGGCGGGACGGGCTTCTACCGCGGCAGCTCGGTGCTGATCAGCGGTACGGCGGGAACGGGGAAGTCGACCCTGGCAGCGCAGTTCTGCGCAGCCGCGTGCACGCGGGGCGAGCGGGCGCTGTACTTCGCCTTCGAGGAGTCGGCAGCGCAGATCGTCCGCAACATGGCGTCGGTCGGCATCGATCTCGCGCACTGGGTCGACGTCGGGTTGTTGCAGTTCCGCTGCATCCGCCCCAGCTTGCTGGGCCTCGAGGCGCACCTGATGACGATGCAGGAGGTGGTCTCGGACTTCGCTCCCGACGTCGTGGTGATGGACCCCATCTCGGACCTGCTGCACGCAGGGGGCGGCGACGAGGTGTCGTCGATGCTCACCCGTCAGGTCGACTACCTGAAGAGCCGTGGCGTGACCGCGCTGTTCACCAGCCTCAAGGCCGTCTCCGACGCGGAGAACACCGAGCAGCGCATCGGCTCGCTCATCGACACCTGGATCGTCGCCAAGCTGGCAGAGGGAGACGGATCGCGCAGCCGCGTCCTGTACGTCCTCAAGTCGAGGGGCATGTCGCACTCCCACGAGATTCGCAGCTTCGTGCTCAGCGAGGAGGGCCTCGAGCTCACCGGAGTCCACCACAACGGAGACGTCGCATGACCACCGACAGCCCGGCCATTCCAGGTCAGCCGACCAGCTCGGTCGAGGTCGACATCGACGCGCACCTCGCCGGCACCGAGCAGTACCACCTGCGCCTCTACGTGGCCGGCGCCTCGCCCAAGTCGCTGGAGGCGTTCAACAACCTCAGGAGGCTCTGCGAGACCCACCTCGCCAGCCGCTACGAGATCGAGATCGTCGACCTGCTGGAGCATCCGCGCCTTGCCCGAGGGGACGAGATCGTCGCCATCCCGACGCTGGTGCGCCAGCTCCCGGCGCCGATGCGCAAGATCATCGGCGACCTGTCCGACACCGAGCGTGTCCTGGTAGGTCTGCAGCTGGCCCCCAGAGGGCCGACGTGACCGGCGAGCACGACTCGACGCTTCGCCGCTTCGAGCAGAGCCTGGCCGACCTAGGCCCGGGCGAGTACGTTCTTACGCTCTTCGTCACCGGGGCATCCGACATGTCTGTGCGGGCCATCGGCAATGTGCGGGCACTGTGCGAGATGCATCTGCAGGGCCGCTATCAGCTCGAGGTCGTGGACATCCACCGGGACGCCGTGTCGATGCTGTCGCACAACGTGCTGGCGGCACCGACCCTGATCAAGGAGTCCCCGCTGCCGAAGCGCCGGCTGGTGGGTGACCTGTCGGACACGTCGCGGGTACTGGCGGCACTGGACATCAGGGTGGCCGAGCCAGCGCCCGACACCGGGTCGAGCGGATGACGACCGGCGGGCGGATCACGCAGGCCACCGAGCCGCCCGCTGACGGAACCACGATCGACGTGACGCAGGTGCGGCACGAGCTCGCCGACGCCCTGGAGCGCCTGGTCGAGTACGAGCAGGCCCTCCGCGCGATCAGCCAGGGCGAGGTCGACGCCCTCGTGATCGGGTCGACACCGGGTGAGGAACAGATCTTCACCCTGTCGGGCGCTGACCGCGCCTACCGCCACTTCGTCGAGAACATGT
This sequence comes from Nocardioidaceae bacterium, assembly GCA_029266455.1. GTDB lineage: Bacteria > Actinomycetota > Actinomycetes > Propionibacteriales > Nocardioidaceae > JACCWP01. The sequence continues at coordinate 35,007 of JAQSWV010000033.1, read as the reverse complement.
CCGACGGGGCTGCCACGGTGTCGATCGACGGCATCGTGCTGTACGCGAACCAGGCGCTGGCCGATCTGCTGGGAACGTCGTGCGAGCAGATCGTCGGGCGGCCGCTCGCCGCCCTGTTGGACGGCGCGACCCGTGAGCACCTCGCCCAGATGGTCGGCCCGCACAGCTCAGGCGGCTCGTTCGAGGCGGCACTGCTCGGCAGCGACGATCGCACGGTGCCGGTGCTCATCGGCTCGTCGCTCGCTGACGAGCGGGACAGCGAAACACTCATCTGCATCACGGTCACGGACCTCACCCGGGAGCGTCAGGCAGAGGCAGCGGTCACGTACTCCGCCCAGCACGACACCCTCACCGGTCTGCCGAACCGTGGCCTGCTCAACGACCGCATCGAGCACGCACTCGCGCGCCGGGCCAGCGACAAGAACGTGATGGCGCTGCTGTTCTGTGATCTCGACGGCTTCAAGAACATCAACGACGCCCACGGGCACCAGGTGGGCGACGAGACGCTGCGCGTCGTGTCCCAGCGCCTGGCCTCGGCGGTCCGGCCGGAGGACACCGTCGCCCGCATCGGCGGCGACGAGTTCGTCGTGCTGTGCGAGGGCCTCGAGGACATGACCGACGCCGCGGTGGTCGCGTCCCGGGTGCGGGCCGCGGCCTCCGCCCCGTTCACCGCCGGCGCACTCACCCTCGACGTGACCGTGAGCATCGGTGTCGCCGTCGCATCCGTGGACGACCACGATGCCAGCGCGGACACGTTGCTGCGCGACGCCGACGAGGCCATGTACAAGGCCAAGCGGCAGGGACCCAACGTCATCGAGCTGTTCGACGAGCAGCTGCGCGTCGTCGCCAAGTCCCGGCTGCGGCTCCTGGCGGAGCTGCACAGCGCCGTGGAGGACGACCAGCTGCGCCTGCACTACCAGCCCGTCGTCAGCCTCGACGACGAGAAGGTGGTCGGCCTCGAGGCTCTCCTTCGCTGGGAGCACCCCCACCTCGGGCTGGTCGCCCCCGACGACTTCGTGCCCTTCGCCGAGCGCAGTGGCCTCATCACCGGGATCGGCGCCTGGGTGATGGGAGAGGCGTGCCGACAGGCTTCGGAGTGGCGGCGCACCGAGCCGCACCGAGCGCTGGACATGGCGGTCAACGTCTCCGCCCGCCAGCTCGCGCAGGGGGCCGGCCTGGTCGAGTCGACGCGGCTGGCGTTGCGCGACTCGGGCCTCGACCCCACGTCGGTAGTCCTGGAGGTCACGGAGAGCGCCCTGGTGGACGACGCCGAGGCAGCGCTGCGGGTGCTCAAGGAGCTCAAGACCCTCGGCGTCCGGATCGCGATCGACGACTTCGGGACCGGATACTCGTCGCTGGTGTACCTCAAGCGGTTCCCGGTCGACCTGCTCAAGATCGACCGTTCGTTCATCGCCGGCCTCGGCCTCAACAAGGACGACGATGCGATCGTGCGCAGTGTGATCGAGCTCGCGCACGCCTTCGGCATCGACGCGGTCGCAGAGGGCATCGAGACCTGGGAGCACCTGGAGATCCTCCGGGACCTCGGCTGCGACTTCGGTCAGGGGTACCTGTGGAGCCCGCCCCAGCCGGCGCTCCACCACGCACCCCCAGCGCACGGCCGGCCGGCGCCAGCCGCTGCAGGGCCGCCCGTTGCTCGGCGGCCTCCAGCAGGTGCAGCGGGCCGGTCCGGGTACGTGCGGCAGTGAGGAACACCATCTGGGCCTCCCAGAACCGCTGCTGGAAGGCCGCCGTCGCCCAGGCCTCCGCGTCACTGGCGTCGTTGTCGGAACGGTGCTCGGAGCCCGGTACTGCGGGCTGGGCCGGCACCTCGGAGGCGCCGGGTCGAGCCGCTGCGGAGAGAGAGGACGTCACAGGCACTCGCTTTGCGCGCACATCGGCCTCGGACCGCTGTGGACGGGAGGCGGCGCTTTCCTGGGCCACCGGATGCCTCGGGGCGACCATCGCCGGCCCGGGATGTCGCCGAGCCTAGTGCCTGCCGGCAGCAGAGTCACTAGCCGAGCCGCGTGATCCGCCGAACGGTCCTGGGGGGCCGGTCAGCTCCTCACCTGGCCAGGTGCATTGCGCTCGTCGACGATCCGGCGGGCCACGTCGCGCAGCTTGATGTTGCCGTTGCGGGACACGCGGACGAGGAACTGGAAAGCGCGGTGCTCATCGAGCTCGAAGCGCTCCATCACGATGCCCAGGGCCTGGCCGATCACCTTGCGACCCTCGAGGGCCGTCTTCAGCTCCTCCGCCTGCCGGGTACGGCCCATCGCCAGGGCGGCGTGGGTGGCGAACAGCCACGCGGCGGATCTCGTGTCCTCGTCGAAGGCGTTGCGCTGCAACGAGTAGAGATTCAGGCCGCCGATGCTGCGCTGGTCGTTGTACAGCTCCAGTCCGATCTGGGAGCCGACCCCCCTCTCCGCCGCCTTGGGCGCATAGACGGGCCAGCGCTTCTCGGCCGGCATGTCGTCGACCCGCAGGAAGGGGCGGCGTCTCAACGCGTCAAGGCACGGGCCTTCGTCCAGCTCGTACTGCATCACGTCGATCTCGTCAGCGAGCGGCGACGTCGACGCGACCGTCTCGGCCCGCCCGTCCCTGTGCAGGACGGTGATGCTGGCCACATCGACCCCGGGCACGGTCTCGACCGCGGCGTCCAGCACGGTGGAGAGCTGGTCCTCCACGGTGTCCGGCTGGTCCAGCTGCCGCGCCACCTCGGCCATGATCGTCGCGAGATCCGGGGGTCGTTCGGCGTGTCCGCGCGCGACTTCTCCACCGGTCCCGCGCATTGCTCCTCCGCTGGTCCGAAAGGGTAAGGATGGCAGCAGTACGGACCGTACTCCGTCCGGCAAGGCCGCGTCGCCGGGTCGGCGGCCGGATCTCTCGCTGCGGCGACCCTGCCAGGCGGCGCCCCGTCAGGCGCGGAGGTGCGGGTAGTCGGCCGAGCGGTGCTGGAACGACAGGATGCTGGGGTTCTGCACGACTCCGTCGCGGATCTCGACCGCGCGGTCCAGGACCTGCTCCGACTTCCACCCGTCGGGCCCGCTGAGCATCGGCCGAAGGTACGGCATCAGCGCCTCGCTGATCTCCCAGGTCGCGGAGTTCCACAGGTACGACGGGCTGTGGTCGACGGCGTAGTAGTCGATGTTCTGCCCCACAGTGAAGATCGGCTCGGTGAAGCTGGTCGGCCGCGCCCAGCTGAACCCCATGCCCTCGTCGCACGACACGTCGACGATGAGACTGCCGGGCGCGAACGCCTTCAGCTCGTCATCGGTCACGAAGACCAGCGGCGCGTCGGTGTCCTGCAACACGCAGTTGACGACGATGTCGTGCTCGGCGAGGAAGCCCGCAAGCGGCTGCCGGCCGCCGGGTATGAGGGCGGAGGAGGCGCGCGGGTGGTCCGGGTCGACCTCGAACTGCACCAGCTGCACGTAGTGGAGAGGCGCGGCTACCGCGGCAGGGTCCCGCTGGGTCAGCACGTCGATGTCATGGACCCCGGACGACTTCAGCGCGGTGACGGCTCCGCGTGCGGTGGCCCCGAACCCGATGACGGCGGCCGAGAGCCGGCGGCCGTAGTGTCCGGTGCTGCCGACCAGCGACAGTGCATGCAGCACCGAGCAGTAGCCGGCCAGCTCGTTGTTCGCGTGGAATACGTGCAGGCTGAACGCGCCCGAGTCGGTCCAGTGGTTCATCGCCTCGAAGGCCACCACCGTGAGCCGCTTGTCGATGGCCAGCTGGGTGAGCTGCTCGTCCTGGACGCAGTGGGGCCAACCCCACAGGACCTGCTGGTCGCGGAACCTGCGCAGGTCGTCGGCCACGGGTTTGGGCAGCAGCACGATGTCGGACTGCTCGACGACCTGCTCGCGTGGCAGCATGCCGGCGACCAGAGGGGCAAGCTCTGAGTCGGGAACCCCGAAGCGGTCTCCGTAGCCACACTCGAGCACGATCCGCCGGCGCAGGTCTGCGTCGACACGCTCGAGGTGGCGCGGATGAAGCGCCAGGCGGCGCTCGTTCTCCTTGCGCGATCCCGCCAGCACGCCCAGACGGTGTCCGGAGGTCGCGTCGCTCACGCTGGGCTCCTCCTGCACGTGCCCGCCCGTGGCCCGCGCGGCCTGCACTCGGACCCTTGCTCAGGGCGGTGACATGGCTCGACAGCGGCGCTGCGCGCAGCAGCCGGATGGTCAGGCGTCGGCGGGGCTCCGCTGCCCGGGCAGCGCCATGCCGGTGCCGGCGAGCAGTGACCGGACCTCGGTCTCGCGGTAACGGCGATGTCCGCCGAGGGTCCGGATCGAGCTGAGCTTGCCGGCCTTGGCCCACCGGGTGACCGTCTTCGGGTCGACCCGGAAAAGGGCCGCCACTTCGGACGGGGTGAGGAGCGCCTCGGTCTGAGTCGGCTGCGCGGTCATTGTGCCTCCTTTGGCCGCCCCCACTGCTTGGGTGACAGCCGAATGTCCGACCAGTGTTGCAGAAGTCGCCGCCTCTTGGCCTCCTGAAAAACAGGAAATAATCGGCCAAGGTGGGTGCGACCTGATTACAGTATCAGTTCGCGCGCTCACGTAGAGCGAGGGAGCCCCACCACATGGCCACCCCGCGGTAGTGCTCGGCGGCGTCGTCGACGCGACCCTCGCGAAGAGCCGTGACCGCTGCCTGCAGGTCCTGGAGCGAGCGGTCGGGCTCGGCCGGGTCAGCGGCCGAGACCGCCAGGCCGAGCCCGGCGAGGTCCAGCTCCACCCAGCTGTGCGCGTGGAAGGCCTCGAGCCAGCGTCCGACATCGACCAGATCGGCCACGTCGTCGGAGTCGGGGAAGTGCCGGCGGGCGGCGGCAAGAGCCCGGGCGATGCGCCGCCGCGCCTGTGCCATCGGGACCAGGTAGCGCGCGGTCATCTCATCGCCCACCTGGTACGGGTCCTGCTCGTCGGGCGCGGCGAGCAGGAGCCACGCCACCGGAAGTCGCCAGGTCGTCTCCCGTACGTGCGGGACGGCATCGGGGTGCCCGTGCTGCCACATCCGGAGCGCCTCGCCCGCCCGGTCCAGCAGCGACTGCGAGGTGAGCGCACGGGACGCCGAGGGCGACAAGGTGGCGGCCAGCCGGCCCAGGGCCACCCAGGAGCGCACCTGCTCGTCGGCCGGCGCCACGAAGGTGCGACCGCCCCGGCGGAGAACGAACGCCGCCTCGTCCTCGACGTCGACGACGACGACGGCGCCGCCCAGGACGGCCGCCCGGCGCGAACGCTCCTGCTCTGCGCTGGTCAGCTGTTGCGGGTCGGGAGCAGTCGCGTCGCCGACCGCGGGCACCCCCTCGCCGGAACGGACGGACAGCGACTCGACCGGCTCGTACACGCGCAGGTAGGCGGCGTACGGGAGCACGCCTCCGACCCTAGCCCGCGGCTGGGAAGTGGCACGGGCGAGCGGCGTCCACCGTCCACGGCGGTGGCGCCGGATCGGTCACCTCCGGGCTGGGCCATAGTGGTCCGGTGAGCGCACCCGAGACCGGCGTCTTCGCCCGCGCGGCCGGACACGAGCAGATCCTGTTCAGCACCGACGAGCCGACCGGACTGCGGTGCATCGTGGCCATCCACTCCACCGCCCTCGGGCCGGCGCTGGGCGGTACGCGCTTCCACGCCTACGCGGACGAGTCGGACGCCCTCGACGACGCGCTGGCCCTCTCGCAAGGCATGTCGTACAAGGCGGCTCTGGCCGGCCTCTCGCTCGGGGGCGGGAAGGGGGTGATACTGGGCGACCCGTCGGTCGACAAGTCGGTCGAGCTGCTGCGGGCGTACGGGCGGGCGGTGCAGTCGCTCTCCGGTCGCTACGTCACCGCGTGCGACGTCGGCACCTACCCGCAGGACATGGACGTCGTCGCCGAGACCTGCGACCACGTCACCGGCCGAAGCGTGGCCGGAGGCGGCCTGGGCGACTCGTCGGTGCTCACCGCGGACGGAGTTCTCCATGGCATGCGCGCTGCGGCCCAGCACGTGTGGGGAGATCCCGGCCTGTCCGGGAGGCGGATCGGGGTCGCGGGGGTCGGCAAGGTCGGGGGGCACCTGGTGCACGGGCTCGTCCAGGCCGGTGCGGAGGTGGTGGTGACCGACGTCGACGCGGCCGCCGTCCAGCGAGCCGTGGCCACCCATCCCCAGGTGACCGTCGTGCCCGACGCCCTGGAGCTGGCGGCGGCGCCGCTGGACATCTACGCGCCCTGCGCCCTCGGCGGTGCGATCGACGACGTCGTCGCCGACCTGCTGCAGGCGTCGGTGGTGTGCGGTGGCGCCAACAACCAGCTCGCGCATCCCGAGGTCGGCAACCGGCTGCACGAGCGGGGGGTGGTGTACGCGCCGGACTACTGCGTGAACGCCGGCGGCCTGATCCAGGTGGCGGCCGAGCGCGACGGGTCCGGGTTGGACGGCGCCCGGGAGCGGGCGGCGCGGATCTTCGACACGACCCTGCGGGTGCTCGAGCGCGCGCTCGCCGAAGGGGTGCCGCCATCGGTCGCCGCCGACCGCACCGCCGAGCAGCGGCTGGCCGCCGCGACGAGACCCGTCGCCTGAGGGCTGCCCCGCTGCAGAGTGAGCCTCAGCGCGCGGCGGGCTCCGCGTCGTCGGGGTCGATGTAGCGGGAGTACAGGTCGTCCTCCCCGTCGTCCTCGTCGGCGGCGGGCGCCCCGTCGTCAGTCATCTCGTCGCCGCCGTGCAGCTCGCGCTGCAGCTGGGTGAAGTCCGGCCCTTGCTGCCGGTACTTCAACTCGCGGGCAACCTTGGTCTGCTTGGCCTTCGCGCGGCCGCGGCCCATAGGGTCGACCCCCTTGCACAGGTCGAGGCGGGAGAGCCGTGTGGGGCCCCCGGCCGTGTCATCAGTTCACTCGTGGGCACAACGGTACCCGGCCGTCCGGGCATTCCGCACACCGGCGCCGTACTCAGGCTCGGCGGTGCTCGCCGAGCAGCCGGACACTGGACTTCCCTGCGACGACTGCGCCGCACCGCCACGCCGGCACCCCCCGGTCGCGCAGCAGGGTGACGGCGGCGTCCGCCGCCTCCGCGGCCACGACGGCCACCATGCCCACCCCCATGTTGAGGGTGCGCTCCATCTCCTCGCGGGCGATGTCGCCGACGGCTCTCACGACCTCGAACACGGGTGCCGGCGACCAGGTGTGCCGGTCGATGTCCGCGCCCGTACCTGCGGGCAGCACCCGGCCGAGGTTGGCCGCGAGCCCTCCCCCGGTCACATGCGACATGGCATGCACGTCCACCGCAGCCGCGAGCGCCAGGCAGTCCTGGGCGTAGATCCTCGTCGGCTCGAGCAGCTCGTCGCCGAGCGAGCGGCCGAACTCGTCGACGTGGCGGTCCAGTGCCCAGCCGGCACGGTCCAGCAGCACGTGCCGCACGAGCGAGTAGCCGTTGCTGTGCAGGCCGGACGACCCCATCGCCACCACCGCGTCTCCGGCGCGTACCCGGTCAGGGCCCAGCAGTGCCGCTGCCTCCACCACGCCGGTCGTCGCACCGGCCAGGTCGAAGTCGTCGGGCCCGAGCAGGCCCGGGTGCTCGGCCGTCTCGCCGCCCAGCAGTGCACAGCCGGCCAGCACGCAGGCCTCGGCGACGCCTTGGACGATCGCGGCGATGCGGGAGGGCACGACCCGGCCACAGGCGATGTAGTCGGTGACAAAGAGCGGCTCGGCGCCGCAGACGACCAGGTCGTCGACCAGCATCCCGACCAGGTCGTGGCCGACCGTGGTGTAGCGGTCCATGGCGCTGGCGAGCGCCACCTTGGTGCCCACGCCGTCGGCGGAGGTGGCCAGCAGCGGATGGTCAAAGCCCTTGAGGGCCGACGCGTCGAAGAGACCCGCGAAGCCGCCGATGCCCCCCATCACCTCGGGGCGCCGCGCCGCGTCCACCCACTTCCGCATGAGCTCGACCGCGCGCTCGCCGGCCTGGATGTCGACCCCGGCGGCCGCGTACGTCGACTCGCCGCTCACCGGCCGCAGACTATCGGGTGGGGAAGCGGGTCATGGACGCGTCAGGGCCTCGGCCGCGCCGCCGGCGGCGGTGAGGGTGGGGAGCCCGTCCGCATCCGTGGCGGGGGTGACGACCTCCAGCTCGAGCAGGTGCTTGCCCAGGTGGTGCGCGGGTGGGAGCGGTACCGGGTAGACCCCGTCGAAGCAGGCGCGGCACAGGTCGTCCGCGGGCACGTTGGTGGCGGCGACCAGCTCGTCGAGGTCGACGTAGCCGAGGGAGTCTGCGCCGATGGAGGTGCAGATCTCGTCGACTGACAGGCCGTTCGCGACCAGCTCGGCACGGCTGGCGAAGTCGATGCCGTAGAAGCACGGCCACTTCACCGGCGGGCTGGAGATGCGCACGTGCACCTCGGCGGCGCCTGCCTCCCGCAGCATCCGCACCAGTGCCCGCTGGGTGTTGCCCCGGACGATCGAGTCGTCGACCACGACCAGCCGCTTGCCGGCGATCACGTCCTGCAGCGGGTTCAGCTTGAGCCTGATGCCGAGCTGACGGATCGTCTGGCTGGGCTGGATGAACGTCCGGCCGACGTAGGAGTTCTTGACCAGCCCCTGGCCGTACGGGATCCCCGACTCCTCGGCGTAGCCGATCGCCGCCGGCGTGCCGGACTCGGGCACGGGGATGACCAGGTCGGCGTCGGCCGGGTGCCCGCGGGCGAGCCGGCGGCCCACCTCGACCCGCACGGTGTGCACGCGCTGGTCGGAGATCCGGGTGTCGGGGCGGGCCAGGTAGACGAACTCGAACAGGCAGCCCTTGGGGGCGGGCTCGGCGAAGCGCTGCGTCCGGAGCCCGTGCTCGTCGACGGCGAGCAGCTCGCCCGGCTCCACCTCGCGCACGTACGACGCGCCGACGATGTCCAGAGCCGCGGTCTCGCTCGCCACCACCCAGCCCCGCTCGAGCCGGCCCAGCACCAGCGGTCGGATCCCCTGGGGGTCGCGGGCGGCGTAGAGGGTGCCCTCGTCCATGAACACGAGCGAGAACGCGCCTCGCACCTCGCGAAGCACCTCGCCGGCGGCCTCCTCGAGCGAGCGGTCCGGGTAGGACGCCAGCAGCGCGGCCATGACGCCGGTGTCGGTGGTCTCGATGTCGCGCTTGCGGTCCGCCACCAGCTCGCCGGTGTCGGCCGCGCGCTTGTCGAGCAGGTTGACCAGCTCGTGCGTGTTGGTGAGGTTCCCGTTGTGGGCAAGCGCGATGGCACCGTTCGCGGTGGAGCGGAACGTCGGCTGCGCGTTGAGCCAGGTGCTGGCACCGGTCGTGGAGTAGCGGCTGTGCCCGACACCCAGATGCCCCTTCAAAGACTCCAGTGTCGGCTCGTCGAAGACCTGGGAGACCAGTCCCATGTCCTTGTAGACGAGGATCTGCCGCCCGTTGCTCACTGCGATGCCGGCCGACTCCTGGCCGCGGTGCTGCAGCGCGTACAGCCCGAAGTAGACGAGCTTCGACACGTCCTCACCGGGAGCCCATACCCCGAACACCCCGCAGGCGTCCTGGGGGCCGCGGTCGTCGGGGTCGGTGTCGTGCGTGAGCAGACCGTCTCCGCGAGGCACGACAGCCACTGTACGGGGCGAGCCGGCCTGACCCCCTCGCGACAGGTCAGCAGCGCGGCGGGACGTCGCCCGCGCCCGGAGGGGCCGGCCCCTGCGGCGGTGCCTCAGCGCCGGTGCGGCCCGGTCGCGGTCGCGAGCCGGTCGAGCAACAACGTCTCGGCCAGGCACACCCTCGCGAACTCGGCCAGGTGCAGGCTCTCGTCCGCCCCGTGCGCCCGGGTGTCGGGGTCCTCCACGCCGGTGACGAGGATCGCCGCCTCCGGGTAGGCCGCCGCGAGCTCGGCGATGAAGGGGATCGACCCGCCGACACCGATGTCGACGGGCTCGGTGCCGTCCCAGGCGTCGGCGAAGGCGGTCCGCGCGGTGTCGTGGGCAGGCCCCTCGGCATCGACGGCGAACGGCTCACCGAGATCAGGGCTGTCCACCACGACCTCGGCGCCCCACGGGACGTGCTCTCGGAGGTGGCGGGTGAGTGCGGCGTAGCCGCTGGCGGCGTTGTCGCCGGGGGCCAGCCGCAGGCTGATCTTCGCCCGGGCCGAGGGGAGGAGCGTGTTGGACGCATGCGCGGCGCCAGGCGCGTCGACACCCGTGATCGCGATGGCGGGCTTGGCCCACAGCCGTTCGACGACCGACCCGGAGCCGATCAGCTCCACTCCGTCGCGAAGCGCTGCCTCCGCACGCAGCCGGTCGAGCGGGTAGTCCAGAGCCGCGGCCGTCGCGGAGGCCAGCCCGCCGACCGCGACCTCGCCGGCATCGTCGTGCAGCGTCGCCAGCAGGCGCACCAGGGTGGTGAGGGCGTCGGGAGCCACGCCGCCCCACATCCCGGAGTGCACCCCGTGGTGCAGGGTGCGCACCTCGACGAGGCAGTTCACCAGGCCGCGCAGGGAGGTGGTGAGCGCGGGCACACCGATGTCCCAGTTGGTGGAGTCGGCGATCACGATGACGTCGGCCCGCAGGCGGTCACGGTGCCGCTCCAGGATCGCCGGAAGCGAGTCGGAGCCCGACTCCTCCTCCCCCTCGACGAAGACGGTCACGCCCACCGGCGGGTCGCCGTCATGGGCCAGGTAGGCCGCCAGGTGGGCCGCGATGCCGGCCTTGTCGTCGGCGGCGCCCCGGCCGTAGAGACGTCCCTTCCGCTCGGTGGGCTCGAATGGCGGGCTGTGCCAGTCGTCGCCGTCGCCAGGCGGCTGCACGTCGTGATGCGCGTACAACAGCACGGTGGGCGCCCCCTCGGGCGGAGGGTGACGGGCGACGACCGCAGGCCGGCCGCGACCCTCCTGCACGATCTGGATCTCGGGAAAGCCCGCGGCCGCGAGGATCCGGGCCACCGCCTCGGCGCTGCGACGAACCTCGGGCGCGTCGCCGTCCACATCGCTCACCGACGGGATCCGCACCAGCTCCTCGAGCCAGGCGCGCACCCGCGGTGACTGCCGCAGCACCGCTGCCCGGAGCTCGGCGGTCCGGTCGGTCTGGGTCATGACGCGACCCTGGGCCCGGCCACCGCCCGTACCCGTGCGGGAACCCATCGACACCGCTGCGGATCCATGCCGGGCAGGCTCACTGGTCCCGGGCCGGCTCGTGCAGGGGGAGCAGGTCCGAGAGGTCGGAGCGCTCGCCGGACGCGCGGAGCCGGCCGTTGCCGACGGCGTCAGCCCACGGGAGGCGGCCCGACGCCAGGGCGATCCATGTGTGGGCGTCGGTCTCGACGACCGCGGGCGGCGTGCCTCGCGTGTGCCGCGCGCCGGAGACGCACTGGGCGACGGCATAGGGCGGGACCCGCACCTCGACGCTCGCCCCCGGCGCCCGCTCGGTCAGCACCGCCAGCAGGTGCCTGACCAGCAGCCGGCTGTCGTCGGCGGTGGCAGCGCCGGCGTCGAACCGCGTCAACGCCGCATCGACGGCCGGCTCCGGCGCACGGCGGAGGCGGACAGGCATGCCTCCGACGGTAGCCGGTCGGCACAGCGACACCGGTGACCCGACGTATCACCACCGGTGCGGCGGGCTCCTGCGCACAACCCATCTCTGAGGAGGACACCATGCGCACCTTCCGGATCACCACGGCCGCCGCCGCCCTGACGGCCCTCGTGGCACCCGTCGCCGGAGTCGCGGCGGCCCCCTCGGCCACTGCTGCGCCGACCCGCGACATCATCACCGGCACGCCGGGACCGGACTTCCCGGACGGAACGCGCGGTGACGACGTGATCCGGGTGTTCGCCGGCGACGACGTCGTGACCGCCAGGGGCGGTGCCGACCGGGTGTGGCTCGGGCCGGGCGCCGACGCCGGGTACGGGGACCGGGGCAAGGACCAGATCGTCGACGGCCGCGGCCACGACCGGGTCTACGGCGGGCCGGGTGGCGACAGGATCGGCAACAGCTACGGCCACGACCGCATCTGGGCAGGAGGCGGCCGCGACACGATCTGGCTGCCACCGGCCGACGGCGTCGACCGCCTCCGTTGTGGTCCGGGGTTCGACACGGTCATCTACAACCTCGAGCGCGACCGCTCCGACGTCATCGCCGGCGACTGCGAGGAGGTCCTCGTGCTCAGCTGAGCCGGGGATCGTCGGACCCAGCCGGCTCGGGCCGCAACCCGGCTCAGACCCGCAGTGCGGCCGGCAGGGCGGCCGACCAGGCGGCGCGGAGCTCCGGCAGTGCCACGGTGAACGCGCCCGCGACCGTCAGCGCCGCACCGGCGTCGCCGGCCGTGGTGACACCGAGGCGTGTGTGCGGCACCCCGCGGGCTGCAGCCGCCGCGACGAACCGCTCCTCGGCGACGGGGTCGAGCGCCACCAGAGCACGCGCCGTCGACTCCGAGAACAGCGCCACGAACGGGTCCAGGCCGTCGGGGACGGTCACCTCGACGCCGATGCCGTGCCTCAGGCACGCCTCGACCAGTCCCTGGCCGAGCCCGCCGTCGGACAGGTCGTGCGCGGCGGAGAGCAGGCCCATGCGCGCGGCCGCCCGCAGCAGGTCGCCCAGGGCTTGCTCCGCCGACAGGTCAGCGACCGGCGGCCTCCCGCCGAGGTGGTGATGGACGACGTGCGCCCACTCCGAGCCGGACAGCTCCTCGCGGGTGCTCCCCAGCAGCCAGACCGCATGCCCGCCGGCAGCGAACCCCTGACGCAGCCGGGTGGTCACGTCGTCGAGCACCCCGAGCACGCCCACCACAGGAGTGGGAAGGATCGCGGTCGCGCCGGTCTGGTTGTAGAAGCTGACGTTCCCGCCGGTCACCGGGAGCCCCAGCTCGCGACAGCCGTCGGTGAGCCCCTGCACCGCCCGCTCGAACTGCCACATCACCGCCGGGTCCTCCGGGGAGCCGAAGTTGAGGCAGTCGGTGACGGCCAGCGGCTGGGCCCCGACGACAGCGACGTTGCGGTAGGCCTCGGCCAGCGCCAACCGCGCGCCCTCGTACGGGTCGAGCCGGCAGAAGCGGCCGTTGCAGTCGGTCGACAGCGCGATGCCGAGACCGGTCTCCTCGTCGACGCGGACCACCCCGGCGTCCTCGGGTTGGGCGAGGACCGTGTTGCCGCGGACGTAGCGGTCGTACTGGTCGGTCACCCAGGACTTGTCGGCCAGGTTCGGGGAGCCGGCGAGCCGCAGCAGCGTCGCGCGCAGCTCCTCGCCGCCTGCCGGGCGAGGCAGCCGCTCGGCGGCGTCAGCCTGAAGCGTGTCCTGCTCGACGGGGCGTGCGTACGGCCGGTCGTACACCGGCCCCTCGTGCGCCACCGTGCGTGGCGGCACGTCGACGACGGTCTGGCCGTGCCAGGAGACCAGCAGCCGGCCGCCGGTGACGACCTCGCCGATGACGGTCGCATCGACCTCCCACCGGGCGCAGACCGCAAGGAACCGCTCGACCTTCTCGGGCTCGACGACGGCCATCATCCGCTCCTGGCTCTCGCTCATGAGGATCTCCTCGGGGGCGAGCGACGAGTCGCGTAGCGGGACACGGTCGAGCTCGACCCGCATGCCGCCGTCACCGGCGCTGGCCAGCTCGGAGGTGGCGCACGAGAGCCCGGCACCGCCGAGGTCCTGGATGCCGTCGACCAGACCCTCCTCGAACAGCTCGAGTGTGCACTCGATGAGCAGCTTCTCCATGAACGGGTCGCCGACCTGCACGCTCGGCCGCTTGGTCGGTCCGCCGGACTGCCCGTCCGCGGCCGCCGCGAAGGTCTCACTGGCCAGCACCGACACCCCGCCGATGCCGTCACCACCGGTGCGGGCGCCGTAGAGGACGACGAGGTTGCCCGCACCGCTGGCCTGAGCGGTGTGCAGCTGCTCGTGTCGCAGCACGCCGACGCACAGGGCGTTGACCAGCGGATTGCCGGCGTACGTCGGGTCGAAGACCACCTCACCGCCGATGTTGGGCAGCCCGAGGCAGTTCCCGTAGCCGCCGACGCCGGCCACGATCCCCGGCAGCACCCGTGCGGTGTCCGGCGCGTGCAGGGGCCCGAACCTCAGTGGGTCCATCACCGCCACCGGCCGCGCCCCCATCGCGAGGATGTCGCGCACGATGCCGCCCACACCGGTCGCGGCACCCTGGTAAGGCTCGACGTAGCTGGGGTGGTTGTGCGACTCGACCTTGAACGTCACGGCGTAGCCCTGGCCGATGTCGATGACCCCGGCGTTCTCGCCGATGCCGGCCAGTGTCTTGCCCAGCGGAGTCTCCTGGCTCAGCTCGCCGAACCGGCGCAGATGGACCTTGCTGGACTTGTACGAGCAGTGCTCGCTCCACATCACCGAGTACATCGCCAGCTCGGAGCTGGTCGGCCGGCGACCCAGGATCTCGCGGATGCGGGCGTACTCGTCGGCGTCGAGGCCGAGATCGGCCCACGGCTGCGGATGGTCAGGCGTGGCGGCGGCGCGCTCGACGCTGTCCACGGTGTCGGGGCCAGGGATGCTCTCGACGGCGTCGAAGGGAAGGTCGATGGCGGTGTCGGGTCGGGGGGCGAGGGCATCCGGCACGGCCCCAGGGTATCGGCGGGCCGGTGGGGGATGCCGCCGGTGGAGGTGCGGCCGGATCGTCCTAGCCGGCGCCTCGCTCCTCGTCGGCCCTGCGCCCGGCGCGGGACTCGGTGCGGTACCGGTGCCGCAGTACGACCCCGGCCACTCTGGCCACGAGCGCGTTCCGGTCGGCCAGAGCAGCCGCGCGGCGCTGGCTTCGGAACGCGACACCCCGCGCCCAGCTGGCACCGCCGGCGCGGGCATCGGCGCGCACGGTGTCGGGCTTTCGTCGCGACCACAACGTGGTGGCGTGCTCCTCGACCAGCAGGCTCAGCGCGTCCAGGGCGGCGTCGAGAACCTCGTCGCGGGAGGCGTCGTCCGGTCGCCGGACGCCTGCCGGGTCGCATGGCCGCAGCTCGTCCAGGTCGCCGATGACCGGGTATCCGCGCGCCTCGAGGGTCTTGATCGTCGCGTCGGTCCACGCCGTCGCCCATTCCATCCGGTCAGCGGGCAGGCCGAAGCGCTCGGGTCCGGTACGACGGGCCATCAGGTGCACGAGCACCCGCTTGACCGCACGGTCGTACTGCCGCTGGTTGAGCCGGCCCTCGAGCCGGGTGTTGACCTGGCGGAGGACTTCGGTGCCGGCCACGCCCACGGTCTCGTTCGCCCAGGCCGGCCGCTCGGTGAGCGACGCCGCATCGACGCCGATGACCGAGCAGAGACGCTGCAGCAGCAGGCCCGGATCAGCGCCGGGTGGCGGAACGGTGACCACGTGGAGGCGCTCGATGGGCACGACCGTCTCCCAGACCGCGCAGACCCTCGGCAGGTCTTGACGCATCCAGAAGCCGCGCGCCGGGTTCTGGGCCGCGCGCGCCGGATCGGTGATGGAGTCGGCGAACTCCTGCCACGTCCACGCGTTGTCGTTCTTGATGTCCTCCTGCCAGGCCGACACCGCGACCCGGGCGATGTCCCGGGCGGTGACGATGACGTGCACCTCCGAGTCGGGGAAGGCATCGACGACCGCTCTGGCTTGTCGGGGCGTCGAGACGCTGAGCCGTTCCACGGACACGAGTGCCCGGGGCGAGCTGCTGGCGCCGAGATGGTCGACCAGCGCGCGCCAGCTGCCTGCGATGCGTCCGTCGTCGACACCCCGGGGGCGGCGGCCCTGGAGGTCCCACACGGCGAGCGCCTGCACGGGCACCCCGGGACCACCGGGGTACTCGAGACCCTGTCGCCGGAGCTCGTCGCGGTTGGCCCGCAGGACGTTCTGCAGGAAGGTCGTGCCGGTCTTGTGGAGCCCGATGTGGAGGTACAGCGTGCCGGGTGCCATTGGCCCCCCTTCCGTCGATCCGCCCGATGATGCCGCGGGCATGTCGGGCGGCGTACGTAGGGTCACCCCGTGGTCGTCGTCCTCGCCCTGGGATCGGCCTTGGCGTACGGCCTGTCCGACTTCATCGGCGGGTTCGCCTCGCGGCGGGCGAGCCCGTGGGCGGTGGCCGTGGTCGGGCAGGCGTCGTCGGCGGTCTGCGTGCTGGTGGCGGCCCTGCTGCTGGGTGGCAGCGCAGTGCCCGCCGACTGGGCCTGGGCAGCGCTGGCCGGCGTGGGCAGCGGGGCGGGGGCGGGGTTCCTCTACCGCGGCCTGTCCGCCGGCCGGATGGGTGTGGTGGCACCGGTCTCGGCCGTGGGCGCGGCGCTGCTTCCCGTGCTGGTCGGCGTGGCGATCGGCGAGCGACCGTCCCTGCTGACCTGGCTCGGCGTCGCCTGCGCCTTCCCGGCCATCTGGCTGGTGTCGAGGTCCGACCAGCCGACGACCGTCCGTGGCGGGGACGGACTGGTCGACGGGGTGCTCGCCGGCGCGGGGTTCGGCGTGCTGTTCGCCGCGCTGGACCAGGTGCACGCCGAGGCGGGCTTCGGACCGCTCGTGCTGACCCAGGCGGTTGCGGTGGTCTCCACGGCGGTGCTCGCTGCCAGCCTGTCGGCCGGGTGGACGCCCGGCCGGTCGAGCCTGCCGGCGGTCTGGGCCGGCGTGCTCAGTGCGCTGGCCAATGTCTTGTTCCTGTTGGCCACGCAGACGGGCCTGCTGGCGGTGGCGGCCGTGTTGACCTCGCTGTACCCCGCCCTGACCGTGCTGCTGGCCGCGCTCGTGCTGCGTGAGGCCATCGGCCGCGTCCAGAGCGTGGGTCTCCTCCTGGCTCTCACTGCCGTCACCCTGGTTGCCGCCGGATGAGCGCCGGGATCACGCGCGGGTGAGGATGCCCTGCAGCACGGAGGAGAAGAAGCCGAGCCCGTCGGTGCCCGGACCGCACAAGGACTCGACCGCGTGCTCGGGGTGCGGCATCAGGCCGACGATGTTCCCGGACTCGTTGCTGACGCCGGCGATGTCACGCATCGAGCCGTTGGGATTGCCGCCCAGATAGCGCACGACCACCCGGTGCTCCGCCTCGAGCCGGTCGAGGGTGGCGGCGTCGGCGACATATCCACCCTCGCCGTTCTTCAGCGGCACCACCAGCTCGTCACCGACCGCATAGCTCGACGTCCAGGCCGTGGTCGCGTTCTCGACCCGCAGCCGTTGGTCGCGGCAGACGAACCTGCGGTGGTCGTTGCGGATCAGCGCGCCGGGCAGCAGGTGCGACTCGCAGAGGACCTGGAAGCCGTTGCAGATGCCGAGCACCGGCATGCCCCGCCCGGCCGCCTGGATCACCTCCGCCATCACGGGCGCGAAGCGCGCGATCGCCCCGCAGCGGAGGTAGTCACCGTACGAGAACCCTCCGGGCAGCACGATCGCGTCGACACCGCGCAAGTCGTGGTCGCCGTGCCACAGCGGCACGGGGTCGGCGCCGGCGACGCGGACCGCCCGGGCGGCGTCGATGTCGTCGAGCGAGCCGGGGAACGTCACCACCCCGATGCGGGTCATGCCTCTGCCTCC
Organism: Nocardioidaceae bacterium; assembly: GCA_029266455.1. Lineage (GTDB taxonomy): Bacteria > Actinomycetota > Actinomycetes > Propionibacteriales > Nocardioidaceae > JACCWP01. Next base: position 17,590 of record JAQSWV010000033.1, on the reverse strand, counting down.
ACACGGACCGCGAAGTCCTCGATCACCGGGTTCGACAGCAGCGTCTCGGCGATCCTGCGTACGTCGGCCAACCGGTCGGGCGTCAGCTCGCCCTCGACCTCCAGCTCGAAGCGCTTGCCCTGCCGGACGTCGACGACACCCTCGAAGCCGAGGCGGAACAGCGCGCCGTGCACCGCCTTGCCCTGCGGGTCGAGGATCTCGGGCTTGAGCATGACGTCCACGACGACGCGGGGCACGGGCGCTCCTAACGGGGCGAGGCGAGGACGGGCTGCTGACACCCGAGTCTAGGAGACCCCCGTCGGCACCCGGCGGATGACGGGGCTCAGCCGAACGTCTCGCCGGTGAGCCGCTCGTACGACTCGACGTACCGCTTCCGCGTGGCAGCGACGACCTCGTCCGGCAAACGGGGCGGCGACTCGCCCGACGCCGGGTCCCAGCCGCTCGCGGGGGACACCAGCCAGTCGCGCACGTACTGCTTGTCGTAGGAGGGTTGCGGCCCGCCGGGCGCCCACGAGTCGAGCGGCCAGAACCGCGAGGAGTCGGGCGTGAGCACCTCATCGGCCAGCACCAGGGTCCCGTCGGCCCGGCGACCGATCTCGATCTTGGTGTCGGCCACGATGATGCCCTGGGCCGCGGCGATCTCGTGGCCTCGCCGGTACACGTCGAGGGTGATGCGGCGCAGCTCGGCGGCAAGCTCGGGCCCCACCTGCGCCTCGACCTCGGAGTACCGCATCGGCTCGTCGTGGCTGCCGAGTGCGGCCTTGGTGGTCGGGGTGAAGATCGGCGCCGGCAGGGCCGACCCCTCGACCAGGCCGGCCGGCAGCCGCACTCCGCAGACCTCACCCGATGCCTCGTACGCCGACACGCCGGAGCCGGCCAGGTAGCCGCGTGCGACGCACTCGACCGGCACCATGGCGAGCCGCTCGACCACCACCGCCCGCCCGGCCCACTCGGCGGGTGCACCGGCCGGGAGCGCGGTGGACACGATGTGGTGCGGCAACAGGTCGGCCAGCTGGTCGAACCACCACAGGGACAGCCGCGTCAGCACAGCCCCCTTGTCCGGGATCGGTGGCGCAAGGACGTGGTCGTAGGCGGAGATCCGGTCGCTCGCGACCATCAGCAGGGTCCCGTCGGCCAGCGCGTACAGGTCCCGGACCTTGCCGCTGTGCACGTGCGAGGCCCCGGGGATCGGCCCGGGGATCGGCTCAGGGATCGGCTCAGGGATCGGCTCGGGGATCGCGCCCGAGGTTTCTGCGGTCACCCCCGGGATCGTAGGGCGGCGACGTCCGGCCCACCGCGGCGGTCGTGGCATCTCGACAGCGGGCTGCATACGGGGAGCCCGCACCAGCGCAGGCCACAGGCGACGGCACAGGGGTGAGGCGCAGGGCGCGGCACGAGGCGCGACAATGGCCGGGTGCCGGATGCCGTGGTCGTCGGAGCCGGGGTGAACGGCCTGGTGGCCGCCAACCTCCTGGCCGACGCGGGCTGGTCGGTGCTGGTGCTCGAGGAGCAGCCGACGGTGGGCGGTGCCGTGCGCAGCGACTCCGAGCTCCGGGACGGGTTCGTGCAGGACACCTTCAGCGCGTTCTACCCGTTCGGCGCCGCCTCCCCCGCCCTGGCCGCGCTCGACCTGGGCGCGCACGGCCTGGTGTGGAGGCACGCCCCCGCCGTGCTCGGCAACCCGTTGCCGGGAGGACGCTGGGCTCTGCTGCATCGGGACCGTGCGGCCACCGCGGCCGGCTTCGAGCGCGCGCAGGCCGGCGACGGGCGGGCCTGGCACGATCTGGTCGCCCAGTGGGACCGCCTGGACGGCCATCTGACCGGCGCGCTGCTGTCCCCCTTCCCGCCGGTGCGTCACGGGCTGCCGCTACTGGCCCGGCTGGGCACCGAGTCAGGTCTGGAGACCGCGCGGATGCTGCTGGTTCCGGTCCGGCGACTGGTCGAGGAGCGGTTCGCCGGGGAGGGCCCCGGCGTGCTGCTCGCCGGGAACGCGATGCACGCCGACTTCTCCCCCGAGGGGGCGGGCTCAGGGGTGTTCGGCTGGATCATGACCATGCTCGCCCAGACCGTCGGGTTCCCGGTCCCCGAGGGTGGCGCCGGGGCGCTGAGCGACGCGCTGCTGCGACGGCTGACGTCACGCGGGGGTGTGGTGCGGACCCGGGTGGAGGTCACCGGCATCGAGGTGCGGAACCGGCGGGCCGCCGCGGTCACCACGGCCCTCGGCGAGCGGATCCTCGTCGGCCGTGCCGTGCTGGCCGACGTCTCGGCCACCTCCTTGTACGGCGATCTCGTCGCGTGGGAGCACCTGCCGGCGCGGACGCGGCGCGGGATGCGGCGCTTCGCCTGGGACCCCGCCACCGTCAAGGTCGACTGGGCCCTGTCCGGACCGGTCCCGTGGGACCCGGCCCCGGACGTGCTGCCCGGCTGCGTGCACATCTGCAACGGGCTGGACGAGCTGAGCCTGGAGTCGGCGCAGGTGGCCGCCGGGTACATCCCGTCGCACCCGTTCCTGCTGACCGGGCAGATGACCACCACCGACCCCACCCGCTCGCCCGCCGGCACGGAGTCGATGTGGGCGTACACGCACGTGCCGCAGCGGGTCCGCTCCGACGCGGGGCCGGACGGCTTGAAAGGGGACTGGGACGGCGGCGACGCCGAGCGCTTCGCCGACCGGATGCAGGCCCGCATCGAGAGGTACGCGCCCGGCTTCGGCGAACGGGTGAGCGCCCGCCGGGTGCTGTCCCCGACCGAGCTCGAGCGGCGGGACGCCAACCTGGTGCGGGGTGCCGTCAACGGCGGGACGGCCCAGCTGCACCAGTCCCTAGTCTTCCGGCCGGCGCCGGGGCTGGGCCGCGCGAACACGCCGGTGCGGGGTCTGTACCTCGCCAGCGCCTCGGCCCACCCCGGTGGCGGCGTGCACGGCGCGCCGGGCGCCAATGCCGCCCGTGCCGCGCTCGCCGGTGCCCGGCTGCGCCGCCGGACGACCGGCTGAGCTCCGCCGGCCCTGGCGAGCGACCCGCCCCACCGCGACTACCGGCTCAGCCGGTCCTCGTCAGCGCGCGCAGCCGGTGCAGCATGAGCACGCCGCGCGCGGCGAAGGCAGCGGAGCCGACAGGGGTGTGCAGCAGGCGCAGCAGGCCCCCGTCGGGGTACTCGTCCAGGGTCACCAGCGTCCGGCCGCCCGACTGCTGGAGCCGGATCAGCACCCGCACGGAGCCCAGCGGCCCACCGATGTCGAGGTCCAGCATCTGCTCGGGACAGCTGTGCCGGACCGTGGTGCGGTCCTGCACCTGGACGGGGCCGGCCCCGATCGCGTAGTGCAGCGACGCTCCCGGCCGGGGCCAGCCGGTGTCCACCGCTCGCACCGGCTTGACCCCGACCACCCACTCGCCGTACCGGGAACCGTCGACGAGCACCGGCCACACCCGCTCCGGAGCCGCGTCGAACCAGAGGTGGACGCGAGCGACCCCGCACGGGTCGAGGCGGCCGCCGAGCAGCCTCCGGCTGCCCCGGGTGAGCGCGGTCGCCGAGGCGAGACCCACGTGCACGAGCGTGTCCGGCTGAAGGTCGGTGACTCGCACCGTGGCATGGTGTCACCGTCGTGCCGAACGACACCAGCGCGTCTCGTGCAGCGGTCGTACGGCAACCAGCGCAGGCAGATGAGTTCTGCGGCTGCGAGCCGTCTACTCCGCAAGAGCCAACCGGAGCACCGGATGTGTCGAGAGGACAAGAGATGAGAAAGCTGATCGTGAGCACGTTCCTGACCCTCGACGGCGTCATGCAGGCGCCGGGCGGGCCGGGAGAGGACGACGACGGTGGCTTCACGCACGGCGGGTGGTCGGTGAACTACTGGGACGAGACCATGGGTGACGTCATGGGCGCGGCGACAAGCGTGCCGTTCGACCTCGTTCTCGGACGCCGGACCTACGACATCTTCGCCGCACACTGGCCGCACGCCTCCGAGGAGGAGGGAGCCAAGCCGTTCAACGATGCCACCAAGCACGTCGCGTCGCGCAGTCGTCCCGTGCTGGAGTGGACCAACTCGGTCCTGATCGAGGGGGATGCAGCCGACGGCATCGCGGCGCTCAAGCAGCAGGACGGCCCTGAGCTCCAGGTGCACGGGAGCGGCGGGCTCATCCAGACGCTGCTGCGCCACGACCTGGTGGACGAGTACCGCCTGATGGTGTTCCCCGTGGTCCTCGGCACCGGCAAGCGGCTGTTCGCCGACGGCGCCGTCCCGGCCGGGCTGCGGCTCGTCGACAGCACGGTGTCCACGACCGGGGTGATGATCGGTACGTACCAGCCGGCCGGCGAGATCGTCACCGGGTCGTTCGCGCTGGACTGACCGGGCACGTACAGCCAGCCGATCCGGACTAGAGGATCGCGTCGGGGACGTAGGCGGCCGCAGACGGGTGCCGCGCGGCCAGTGCCTCGACCCTGCCGACGACCGCGTCGACCTGACCGGTCGCCGCGCCGGTGAACGACAGCGGCGACGCGACCGCCTCGGCCAGGTCGTCCCGGGAGAGCCGCAGCCGTGGGTCGGCGGCCAGCCGGTCGAGCAGGTCGTTGCTCTCGGCGCCCTGCTCGCGCATGGCCAGTGCCACCGCCACCGCATGCTCCTTGACGGCGGCGTGAGCCTGCTCGCGACCGACCCCGTGGCGTACGGCGTGCATGAGCACTCTGGTCGTCGCCAGGAACGGCAGGTACCGGTCGAGCTCGCGGGCCACGACGGCCGGGAAGGCGCCGAACTCGTCGAGCACCGTGAGCATCGTCTCGAAGAGTCCGTCGGTGGCCAGGAAGGCGTCCGGCAGCGCCACGCGGCGGACGACGGAGTCGGACACGTCGCCCTCGTTCCACTGGTCGCCGGCCAGCTCACCGATCATCGCTCCGCAGCCGCGCACGACCACGGCCAACCCGTTCACGCGTTCGCACGATCGGGTGTTCATCTTGTGCGGCATCGCCGACGACCCGACCTGCCCGGGCTGGAAGCCTTCCGTCACGAGCTCGTTGCCGGCCATCAACCTGATCGTGGTGGCCAGGTTGGACGGACCAGCCACCAGCTGGGCCAGCGCCGTCACCGCGTCGAGGTCCACGGAGCGGGGATAGACCTGACCCACGCTGGTCAGGACCCGGCTGAACCCCAGGTGCTCGGCGACGCGGTGCTCGAGCGCAGCCAGGCGCTGCGGATCGCCGTCCAGCAGGTCGAGCATGTCCTGGGCGGTGCCGACCGGCCCCTTGATGCCGCGCAGCGGATAACGCGCGACGAGCTCCTCGACCCGCTCGACCGCCACCAGCAGCTCGTCGGCGACCGTCGCGAAACGCTTGCCCAGTGTCGTCGCCTGCGCTGCGACGTTGTGGCTGCGCCCCGCCATCACGGTGTCGCGGTACTGGACGGCGAGTCGGGCCAGCCGGGCGAGCGCGGCCACCGCGCGGTCCCGGACGAGGAGCAGCGAGTCGCGCACCTGTAGCTGCTCGACGTTCTCGGTCAGGTCGCGCGAGGTCATGCCCTTGTGCACATGCTCGTGGCCGGCGAGGGCGTTGAACTCCTCGATGCGCGCCTTGACGTCGTGGCGCGTGACCCGTTCCCGCTCGGCGATCGACACCAGGTCGACCTTCTCGACGGCGGCTTCGTAGTCGGCCACCACACCGTCGGGCACGTCGACACCGAGGTCGCGTTGCGCCGTGAGCACCGCTATCCATAGCCGCCGCTCGAGCACCACCTTGTGCTCGGGCGACCACAGGCCGACCATCGGCGCCGACGCGTACCGGTGCGCCAGGACGTTGGGGATCGAGGGCACGGGCCCAGTGTCCCGCACGTCGTTCCCCACGTCGTCGACTGCACGGAAACGCTGCGCCCGCCCCGGGCCCGGCTGCACGCCTAGCGTCCCGCCGCGATGTCGGACCGGTACTGCGCGCCGTCGAGGCGCACCTGGCCGACGCCCACGTAGGCCCGCGCCCGCGCCTCGCCCACGTCGGCCCCCACCGCCGTGACCGCCAGCACCCGGCCACCAGCGGTGACCAGCTCGCCGTCGTGCACCGCAGTCCCGGCATGCACGAGATGGACGCCGTCGCAGCCCGCGGCCCGGTCGAGGCCGGTGACCGGGTCACCGGTGCGCGCCGACTCCGGGTACCCGGGCGAGGCCACCACCACGGTGACCGCCGCCTCCCGGCGCCAGCGCAGGGCCGGCAGGTCGTCGAGGCGGCCGGTTGCGGCGGCGTACAGCAGGGTTCCCAGCGAGGACTCGAGCAGAGGCAGCACCACCTGGGTCTCGGGATCGCCGAAGCGCGCATTGAACTCGACCACCCGCATGCCGCGGGTGCTCAGCGCCAGTCCGGCGTACAGCAGCCCGGCGAACGGTGTCCCGCGCCGGGCCATCTCGGAGACCGTCGGCCGAAGCACCCGGTCCGTCACCTCGGCAACGAGGCCGTCGGGCACCCAGGACAGGGGGGCGTAGGCACCCATCCCTCCGGTGTTGGGGCCGGTGTCGCCGTCCCCGAGCCGCTTGAAGTCCTGGGCCGGCATCAGCGGCACCACCGTTCGCCCGTCGGTGACGCCGAACACCGACACCTCGGGCCCGTCGAGAAACTCCTCGACCACCACCGTGCGACCACCGGCATCCGCGGCGGGACCGCCCAGACAGGTCCGGGCGTGCGCGAGCGCCGACTCCCGGTCGTCGGTCACCACCACGCCCTTGCCGGCCGCCAGCCCGTCGTCCTTCACCACGTACGGCGGACCGAACGCGTCCAACGCCGCCTCGACGGCGGGGATCCCGGCACAGATGTGCGCCATGGCGGTGGGCACGCCCGCGGCGGCCATCACCTCCTTGGCGAACGCCTTGGAGCCCTCCAGCCGGGCGGCCTCGGCGCTGGGCCCGAAGCAGGCGACCCCGGCCGCACGTACGGCGTCGGCGACACCGGCGACAAGCGGCGCCTCCGGACCGATCACGACGAGATCGACCGGGAGCGAGGTGGCCAGCTCAGCCACCCGGCCACCGTCGAGGGGGTCCACCGGGTGCAGGCGGGCGGCGGCGGCCATGCCCGGGTTGCCCGGTGCCGCGTGCACCTCGTCGACGGCGAGGTCGCGGGCGAGGGCCAGGACCAGCGCGTGCTCACGACCACCCGAACCGATCACCAGGACCCTCATGCCGCCCCCCTCACCGCGGACCTCGCCGCAGGCCGCACCGCCGGCCGCACCGCCGGCTCACCGCAGGCTCGCCGCAGGCTCACAGCAGATCGCGCACGACGACCGAGGCGTCGCGGTCCGGCCCGACACCCACGACGGAGATGGGGCGTCCGATCATCTCCTCCAGCCGCGACACGTACGCCCGCGCGTTGCCCGGCAGGTCCTCGATGGTGCGAGCACCGGTGATGTCCTCGTCCCAGCCGGGCAGGTGCTCGTAGATCGGAACGGCGTGGTGGAAGTCGGTCTGGGTCATCGGCATCTCGTCCATGCGCTCCCCGTCCACCTCGTAGGCGACGCAGACCGGCACGGTGTCCAGGCCGGTCAGCACGTCGAGCTTGGTGAGCACGAAGTCGGTCACGCCGTTGACCCGGGTGGCGTACCTGCCGATGACCGCGTCGAACCAGCCGCACCGGCGGGGCCTGCCGGTCGTGGTGCCGAACTCACTGCCGGTCTGGCGCAGGTGCTCGCCGGCCGCGTCGTGCAGCTCGGTCGGGAAGGGGCCCTCGCCGACCCGGGTCGTGTAGGCCTTGATGATGGCCGCGACCCGGTCGATCCGCGTCGGGGGGATGCCGGAGCCGGTGCACGCGCCGCCTGAGGTCGCCGACGACGAGGTGACGAACGGGTAGGTGCCGTGGTCGACGTCGAGCAGCGTGGCCTGGCCCGCCTCGAGCAGGACGGTGCTGCCGGCATCGAGTGCCTCCTCGAGCAGCAGGGACGTGTCGGCGACCATCGGCCGGACCCGGTCGGCGAAGGGCAGCAGCTCGTCGAGGATCTCACCGGGCTCGACGGCACGACGGTTGTAGACCTTCGTCAGCATCTGGTTCTTCAGCTCCAGGGCACTCTCGACCTTCTGCAGCAGGATCTTCTCGTCGAAGAGGTCCTGCACACGGATGCCGACGCGGTTCATCTTGTCCGCGTACGTCGGGCCGATGCCGCGCCCGGTGGTGCCGATGCGCCGAGAGCCGAGGAACCGCTCGCCCACCTTGTCGAGCACCCGGTTGTAGGGGGCGATCAGGTGCGCGTTGGCGCTCAGGACCAGGCGGGAGGTGTCCACCCCGCGGGCCTCGAGCGCGTCGATCTCGTCGAACAACACCGACAGGTCGACCACGACGCCGTTGCCGATGACCGGTACCACGCCCGGCGTGAGGATGCCGCTGGGCAGCAGGTGCAGGGCGTACTTCTCCTCGCCGATGACGACGGTGTGGCCCGCGTTGTTGCCGCCGTTGAACTTCACGACGTGGTCGACCCGGCTGCCGAGCTGGTCGGTCGCCTTGCCCTTGCCCTCGTCACCCCACTGGGCGCCGACGATCACGATGGCGGGCATCGCAGTCCTCCATCGGTACGGCCGGGCGGCTGATCGGCGGGGCAAGGGTAACCGAACAGGTGGTTCGCACTCCGCCCGTCTCGGCCGAGAGGCGCCGCTGACTACCCTGCGCATGTGGACCGACTGCTCGCCGTCACCAATGCCACCGCCGGCGGCGGTGAGGACGAAGCCGTGGAGGCAGCGCTGCAGGTCCTCCGCCAGACCCATGACGTGGAGGTGGCAGCCTGCAAGGACGTCGACGAACTCCCCGCACTCCTGGCCGACCGCGACGGACGTCCACTCGTGGTCTTCGGCGGCGACGGCAGCCTGCACGCGGTCGCGACCGTGCTGCAGACCGAGGGGTGGCTCGCGGACACCCTCGTGGCGCTGGTGCCGCTCGGCACGGGCAACGACTTCGCCCGCACCCTCGACCTGCCTTTGGACCCGACCGAGGCCGCGCGGGGGGTCGCGTCAGCGGAGGAGCGCCGGATCGACCTGCTGGTCGGGGACGACGGCGAGGTGGTGGTGAACGCGGTCCACATCGGCGTCGGAGTCGACGCCGCCGAGGAGGCGGCGGACCTGAAACCCCGCTACGGCCGCTTCGGGTACGTGCTCGGCGCCGCTCGCGCGGGCTTCGTGAGCAAGGGACTGCGACTGCGGGTGGTGGTCGACGACGTGGTGGTCGCCACCGGAGGCCACCACGTGTTCCAGGTGGCCGTGGGCAACGGCCGATTCGTCGGGGGAGGCACACCGATCGCCCCCGACGCCGACCCGTGCGACGGCCTGGTCGACGTCGTGCTGTCGTACGCGCTGGCGCCGGCCAAGCGCTTCGCCTACGCGTTCGGGGTGCGCATGGGCAGACACGGGCTGCGCCAGGACGTGCAGACCTACCGCGGACAGCGGGTGACGGTGACGGGACCGCCGTTCGGCTGGAACGTCGACGGCGAGCTGCACGGACCCGACACGAGGCGGTCGTGGACCGTGCACGCCGGTGCGCTGCGCTTCCTTGCCCCCAGCGGCGCGGCGTCCGAGGCGGACGAGACAACAGACCGCTGACCCAGCCGGGTCACACGGCAGGCCTGTCCGCGATCCGACGGCGACTCGCCAGGTGGGCCGACGGCGACTCGCCAGGTGATCCGACGGCGACTCGCCAGGTGATCCGACGGCGACCGGACGGGGCGGTGGGCGTACATGTCGCCGCCGGCTCGGCCGGGGCGAGTGGCTACGGGTCGCCGGTGGCAACGCCCCCTGTACGTTCGCGCACAGAGATGACATGATCACTGAGAGTGGCGTCGAAACCGCGCGGGGGACGGTTTCGGCGCCCTTTGTCATAGTGTCGGCGTCGCGCTCCTCGGGGCGGCCGTACTTCCCAGCCCCCGCCGCATCCCTCCCAGCCGCAGTCGGGCTCGGGAGGGCCAGAGCGTCAGAGCAGCGCGGTGGCGGCTTCCCGGCTCGAGTCCGCGAGGAAGCTGCGGCAGCGCTCCGCCTCATCGATCTCGTCGATCTCGGCCGCAGCACGCGCGAGCGCCGCGAGCGAGCGCAGGAACCCACGGTTGGGCACGTGGGCCCACGGCACCGGCCCGTGCCCCTTCCAGCCGCTGCGGCGAAGCGCGTCCAGACCCCGGTGATAGCCGGTGCGGGCGTACGCGTACGCCTCGACATCCCTGCCCTCCTCGAGCGCCTGCTCGGCCAGCGTCGCCCATGCCAGGCTCGAGGTGGGGTTGGCCCGCGCCACCGCGACCGGGCTGGCCCCGGAGTCCAGCGGCTCAGCAGCCGGGTCAGAAGCGAGCAGGGTCTCCGGCGGACCGCCCAGCAGATTCTCGGGTGTCATGGCCCCATCCTGCCGCCCGGCCGCGGCTGTCGTTCTCGCAGGGTGGGCTGCTGTTTTCGCAGGGTGGGCTGCAAAAACGGCACTACCCGAGCGCTGCAGCACCCGAGAGGCGCACTTATCGCTGCCGTAGTGAGGGTGCGGCGAGGGTGCGACGGACCTTTCCACACTCCTGTGGACCGCCGTACCGGACCGCTGAGCAAACGACAACGTTGTGGATGTGCGACACCAGGAGATCAGGCAGCTGGCCGAGGTACAGCACGAGGTGTTCACGACGGCGGACGCACGCAGGCTCGGGTACGACCATCGCGGGATCCGGCGCGCCGTCGACCGTCGCGAGTGGACCCGGCTGCGGCGCGGCTCCTACGTGCTGACTCCTGTGTGGGAGGCGGCTGATGCGGTGGCTCGCCACCTGCTGCTGGCCCGGGCCGTGATTCGCCCCCTCGCCGGCGAGGTGGCGCTCAGCCACATCACGGCGGCGCTGGCCCTCGGGGTGCAGACGTGGGGACCTCGGCTCGCCGACATTCATGTGACCCGGCTCGACGGTCGACAGGGCGGTCATGAGCACGGCGTAGCGCACCACGAGATGGCGGTGACCAGGTCCGAGTGCGTCCGTCTCCGCAGTGACGACGGCGTCGACGACGCCGACTTGCTCATCGTGCCCCCGGCGCACGCAGTCGCCGGGGCGATGCTGCTGCACGGTCTCGACCAGGCGGTGGTCATGGCCGACTCCGCCCTTTTCCGCGGCCTGGTCGCGGCCGAGCCGCTGGGCGAGCTCGTCGAGTCCTGGAACCGTGTGCCGGAGTCACGGCACGTACGGCTGGCCACCCGACTCATGGACGGCAGAGCGGAGAGTGCCGGCGAGACACTCGGCCGGCTCGTGTTCTGGCGAGGTGGACTGCCTAGGCCCGAGCTGCAGATGCGGGTGCTGGGTACGTCCGGACAGCTCGCCTATACCGACTACGGCTGGGACGAAGAACGTGTGGTCGGAGAGTTCGACGGCAAGGTGAAGTACCTCCGCAGCCTCCGCGAGGGCGAGTCGGCGAGCGACGTCGTGATCCGCGAGAAGCAGCGCGAGGAGTGGATCGTCGAGACCGGACTGGTCGTCCGACGACTGGTGTGGTCTGAGTTGTTCACCCCGAACGTCGTCGTCGAACGATTCGCGCGGGCACTACGGATCCGGACGCGTACCTTCGCCTGACCCCCACTTCCACAGCGAAAGCGCCGCTTCCCGGGCGCTGCAGCGCCTGTGGAGTGCCGCTTTCGCAGCCCACCCTGCGAAAACTCCCCGGGCGCAGCAGCCGCCAGGGGTCAGCCGAGACGGGTGCCGGCCGAGCGGAGGTGCTGGCAGGCCTCGGTGACGCGGGCGGCCATGGACCCCTCGGCGGCCTTGCCGTACGAGCGGGGGTCGTAGGCCTTCTTGTCGCCCACCTCGCCGTCGATCTTCAGCACGCCCGAGTAGTTCGTGAACATGTGGTCGGCAACGGCGCGGGTGAACGCATACTGGGTGTCGGTGTCGACGTTCATCTTCACCACGCCGTAGTCGACGGCGGCGCCGATCTCCTCGGCGGTCGAGCCGGAGCCGCCGTGGAAGACCAGGTGGAAGGGCTTGGCGTCCTCACCGAGCTGCCACTTGTCCGCGACCACGCGCTGGGCCTCCTGGAGGATCTCGGGGCGCAGCTTGACGTTGCCGGGCTTGTACACGCCGTGGACGTTGCCGAACGTCAGCGCGGTCAGGTACCGCCCGTTCTCGCCGAGACCGAGCGCCTCGACGGTGCGGACCGCGTCGCCGGGCGCGGAGTAGAGCTTCTCGTCCATGTCCCCGACGATGCCGTCCTCCTCGCCCCCGACGATGCCGATCTCGACCTCGAGCACCACGTTGGCCTCGGCGGCGGCCTTGAGCAGGTCCTTGGCGATGTCGAGGTTCTCCTCGAGCTCAACTGCGGACCCGTCCCACATGTGCGACTGGAACAGCGGCTCGCCACCGGCGGCGACCTGCTCGCGGGACAGCTCGAGCAGCGGGCGGACGAACCCGTCGAGCTTCTCCTTGGGGCAGTGGTCGGTGTGCAGGGCGACGTTCACCGGGTACTGCTTCGCCGCTTCCCGCGCGAACGCCGCGAAGGCCACCGAGCCGGCGACCATGTTCTTGACGGTCGCGCCCGAGAGGAACTCCGCCCCACCGGTCGACACCTGCACGATGCCGTCGCTCTCCGCCTCGGCGAAGCCCCGCAGGGCCGCGTGCAGCGTCTGCGACGACGTCACGTTGATGGCCGGGTAGGCGAAGGATCGGTCCTTGGCGGCGTCGAGCATCTGCGCGTAGACCTCGGGACTGGCGATGGGCATGTCGGGCTCCCTCGACTTCCAATGGCGAGCCCTCAGTATGTCAGCGCAGCCGGCCGAGCAACGAGCGAGCCGCCACCTGCACGGGATCCCACACCGAGGAGAACGGCGGGGCGTACGCGAGGTCGAGGTCCACCAGGTCGTGCACCGACATCCCCGCCCACAGGGCGGTCGCGACCGTATCGATCCGCAGGGCCGAGCCCGCCCGCCCCACGATCTGGCCACCGAGCAGCAGGCCGCCCGCCTCGGCGGTGAGCCGCACCGTCATCGGCTCGGCACCGGGGAAGTAGCCGGCCTTGGTGGTGGTCTCGATCGTCGCCGACACCGGGTCCCTCCCTTCCGACTCGGCCATCGAGTGGCTGAGCCCGGTGCGGCCGATCTCGACGTCGCACACCTTGGTGATGCCGGTGCCGAGGACCCCGGCGAACACCAGATGGCCGCCGCTCAGGTTGTGCCCCACGACCCGTCCCTGCTTGTTCGCATGGGTCCCGAGCGGGACGTGCGTGAAGTCGCGGCGCACCCGGTCCCAGGACTCGACGCAGTCGCCGGCAGCCCAGACCCCCGGGTGACCGGGCACGGTCATCGAGGGTTCGGTGCGGATCCCCCCGGAGCACCCGAGCGGCAGCCCGGCGGCGCGTGCCAGCTCGGAACGTGGCAGCACCCCGATGCCCAGGACGACCAGGTCGGCGGGGTAGCTCCGCCCCGGCGTCGCCACCGCGGTCACCCTGCCGTCTGCCCCGGTCTCGAACGCCTCCACCGGGGTGCCCATCACCGTGCGGATGCCCATGCCCTGCATGGCGTCGCGGACCATCCGCGCGAGATCGTCGTCGATGGTGCCCATCGGCTCGTCGGCCTGGTCGAGCAGCGTCGTCTCGAGGCCGCGCACGACGCAGGCCTCGGCCATCTCGACGCCGATGTACCCAGCCCCCACGATCACCGCCCGTCGCGGCCGGGACTCGTCCAGGTGGCCGAGGGTGTCGAGGAGCCGACACCCGTCGTCGAGCGTCTGCACCCCGTGTACCCCGATGGCGTCCGCTCCCGGTACGTCCGGCACCACGGGCTGGGCCCCGGTGGCCAGGACCAGCTGGTCGTAGGGAAGCAGCGACTCCGACCCCTCGGTCGCGACGGTGACCGTTCGCGCACGGACGTCGATCGCGGTCGCAGCAGCCGCGGTGCGTACGTCGATGCCGTTGTCCCGGTGCTCCTGCGGTGTGCGGGCGACCAGGCCCTCCGGTCCGTCCACGTGCCCGGCCAGCCAGTACGGGATGCCGCACGCCGAGTACGACGTCCAGGGGCCGCGCTCGAGGACCACGATCTCGAGGCGGTCGCCTGCCTGGCGGCGGGCCGTGGCGGCTGCCGACATGCCGGCCGCGTCACCGCCGATCACCACGACGCGTTCGGTCACCCGGGCCACGCTAGCCAGCCGGCCAGGCGAGAGACAGATCGGCGTGCTGGCGGACCCACGTGTGCATGGCGATGGCGGCGGCGGCACCGGCGTTGATGGAGCGGGTCGAGCCGAACTGCGCGATCGACAGGGTGGTGTCGCAGGCCGAGCGGGCGGCCGGGCTCAGGCCGGGACCCTCCTGACCGAAGACGAGCAGGCAGGCGTGCGGCAGCGTCGCGGTTTCCAGCGGCAGGCAGCCGGGCTGGTTGTCGACACCGACCATCACCAGGCCGGCCCCCGACGCCCACTCGGACAGGCCGCGGACGTCGCGGTGATGATGGACGTGCTGGTAGCGATCGGTGACCATCGCGCCGCGACGGTTCCAGCGCCGTCGGCCCACCACGTGCACCGAGCGGGCCAGGAACGCGTTGGCCGTGCGGACCACGGATCCGATGTTGAGGTCGTGCTGCCAGTTCTCGATCGCCACCGAGAACGCATGCCGGCGAGTGTCCAGGTCGGCGACGACGGCGTCGTGCCGCCAGTACCGGTACGCGTCGACGACATTGCGGCGGTCGCCGGAGGCCAGCAGCTCCGGGTCGAGCCGGTCGTCGTCCGGCCATCGCCCGGCCCAGGGGCCGACGCCCACGGCTGAGGTCTCGCGGCCCGTCACCTGTTCGTCCGGCGGTTTCACCTGTTCGTCCACGGTCGTTCACGCTAGTGGCGGATCCCGCCGCGGTCCGCCGGTACGCTCATGCACGTGATCGCCACCGAGGCCACCCTGGCCGTGACCCAGGCGCTTGGTCCCGGATGGCTGGACCCCAACACCATCCTCGAGTCGGCCGGGACCTGGGCGTTGTGGGTCACCGCTGCCGTGCTCTTCTCCGAGTGCGGACTTCTCATCGGGTTCGCGTTCCCCGGCGACACCCTGCTGTTCAGCGTCGGGCTGCTCGCGAGCCAGGGCTTCATCCCCGAGCCGTTCGGCGTCATCCTGCTGGTGCTCACCGTGGCCGCGATCCTCGGGAACGTCGTCGGCTACGAGATCGGCCGCTGGGCCGGCCCCCCGCTGCTGGAGCGCGAGGGACGCACGTACCTCAGCCGCAAGAACGTCGAGCGCACCCGTCGGTTCTTCGACCGGTACGGCGCCCCGGCGATCGTGCTGGCGCGATTCGTCCCGATCGTGCGCACCGTCATCACCGTGACGGCCGGTGCCGCCGGGATGCCCCGTCGCCGCTACCTGCTGTACAGCGCGCTCGGCGGCGTGGTCTGGGTCTGCGGCATCACGTCGTTGGGCTTCTTCCTCGGCAACGTCCCGTTCGTCCGCGAGTACGTGCAGCCGCACCTCGATCTCATCCTGCTCGCCGTCGTCGTCTTGAGCATCGTCCCCCTGGTGACGCACCTGGTGCTCGAGCGGCGAAGCCGCCAGCGCGAGCTGGCTGCGGCGGTAGCGCTGGGCGAGGCCACACCCGACGCGCCCCTCGGTCAGACCAGCTCGAGGTCGGCCGGGTCGTAGGCGTAGCGGTAGTCGAGCCCTGCCGCCTCCACCTGCTCCCGCGCGCCCGTGCCACGGTCAGCGACAACGGCGACGGCCACCACCTGGGCGCCCGCCTCACGCAGTGCCTCCACGGCGGTGAGCACCGATCCGCCGGTGGTCGAGGTGTCCTCGACCGCCAGGACGCGGCGGTCCGACACGTCGGGGCCCTCGATCCGCCGCTGCAAGCCGTGCGCCTTGTCCTGCTTGCGCACCACGAAGGCGTCCAGCCGACGGCCCTGGGCGGCGGCGGCATGCAGCATGGCGGTGGCCACCGGGTCGGCGCCGAGCGTGAGTCCACCCACGGCCTCGATCTCCAGATCGGCCACCAGGTCGAGCATCACCCGACCCACCAGGGGGGCCGCGTCCGCGGCCAGCGGGATGCGACGCAGATCGACGTAGTGGTCGGCCACACGCCCCGAGGACAGCGTCACGCGGCCCCGGATCACCGCCGTGGCCACGATGAGCCGACGCAGCGACTCGCGGATGGCGGGGAGGTCATCGGCGGGGTGGCCGGCGGGCGGGGTGCTGGCGGGCTGACGGGCTGACGAGCTGGATGGGGGGGTGCTGGCGTCTGTCACGGGAGCCGATTCTGGCAGCCGCGGGGCACTTCGGGCCGGTCGCTCTAGTGTCGGAGCATGCAGCGGCGCGCGCAGCGGGTGACAGGGCTCGGCACGACGATCTTCGCGGAGATGTCCGAGCTCGCCCAGAGCACCGGCTCGGTCAACCTCGGGCAGGGCTTCCCCGACACCGACGGGCCGGCCGAGGTCATCGAGCAGGCCGTTCACGCCCTGCGCACCGGCCACAACCAGTACGCCCCCGGCCGCGGCGTGGCGCCGCTGCGCCAGGCCGTCGCCGACCACCAGCGGGCTCGCTACGGCATCGAGCTCGACCCCGAGCGGGAGGTGCTGGTCACCACGGGTGCCACCGAGGCGATCGCCGCCGCGCTGCTCGGTCTGGTCGACCCTGGCGACGAGGTGGTGGCCCTCGAGCCGTACTACGACTCCTATGTCGCCTGCATCCAGATGGCGGGTGGCGTGCGCCGGCCGGTGATGCTGCGGGCGCCCGACTTCCGGCTCGACCCCCACGAGCTGCGCGCCGCCGTGACCCCGCGGACCCGGATGCTGCTCATCAACTCGCCGCACAACCCCACCGGGACCGTGCTCACCCGCGCCGAGCTGGCGGTGATCGCCGAGGTGGCGGTCGAGCACGACCTGCTGGTGGTCACCGACGAGGTCTACGAGCACCTGACGTTCGGGCAGCACACCCACCTGCCGCTCGCGACGTTCCCCGGCATGGCCGAGCGCACGGTGACCTGTTCGTCGGCGGGCAAGACGTTCTCGGTGACCGGCTGGAAGGTGGGCTGGGCGAGCGGCCCTGCCGACATGATCGCCTCGATGCTGACCGCCAAGCAGTTCCTGACCTACACGTCCGGGGCGCCGCTGCAACCGGCAGTGGCGTACGCGCTGCGGCTGCCCAGCGCTGCCTTCGACGACCTCCGCCGGGAGCTAGAGGGCAAGCGTGACCTGCTCTGTGCCGGGCTGAAGGAGATCGGGTTCGAGGTCCACGTGCCGGAGGGCACCTACTTCACCACCACCGACGTGCGGCCGCTCGGCTACACCGACGGCGTGGAGTTCTGCCGTGACCTGCCGACCCGGGCGGGGGTCGTGGCGATCCCGCACCAGGTCTTCTACGACGATCTCGAGGCCGGCAGACCGCTGGTGCGGTGGGCGTTCTGCAAGCAGGACGCCGTGCTGCTGGAGGCTCTCGGGCGCCTCCGTCGTGCCTTCAGCTGACGGGCGGACCCGTCGATCCCGAGGCGGGTCCGGACGCGGGACCGGTGCGCGCGCTCAGACCGCGCCGGCCTTCCTGCCCGCGAACCAGGCGCCTGCGTCCCCCAGCAGGAGGAACAGCACCACGAGCCCACCCGCGATCGCCCACGGCAGGCCGACCCCGCCGCCGAAGACCGTGAAGAACAGTCCGACCAGCACCGTGATGGCCGCCAGGATGATGAGGACCACTCG
>JAQSWV010000032.1 GCA_029266455.1 Nocardioidaceae bacterium | reverse complement strand
GTCTCGCGGCAGCGCAGCAGGTACGCGTTGTTCTGCATCGGCCCGACGGCCAGCTTGGTGATGGTGAGGTGGTCGAGCTCGCGGACGTCCGCGTCACCGCCCACGCTCACCTGTCCGGTGTACGTCATCCGTGCTCCTCGTCTGTGTTCGGCTGCGGACTCCAGCGATCCGGCTGTCCCCGGCACAGCATGCGTGCCTACTCGCCACGGGACTCCGACCCTAGGGGGCCGGTCACGCCCGTGTCCGGTTCGCCCCGGCACGCCCCCTCTGTCCCGACGCCTTTGCCAAGCCGGGGGTCCACCGCCTACCTTCGACGGAAGTTCTGCGATCCCGGGTCCGCCGAGTCCCGCCCGTCCGGGTCGCACAGACGACCGAGAGGCATCCCGGGCGGGAGTGGGGGACCCACGCAGTTTGGCGTCCATCGGCTCGCAGCACCGTTGCTGCGCCGGTGCGACGTCTTGGGGTGAAGCCGCACGCAGCACCACACGCGGCCGGGCACTCTCCGCCCGAACCCGACAGCTCACCCCGCAGGCGGCGGAGAGGTACCCGCATGTCACGTTCACCCCTGCGCAGAACCGCCCGTAGCCTCGCTGCCGGCGCGTCCTCGATAGTCCTGACCACCGGGCTTCTGCTGGTTGGAGGTGCTGCCACGACCAGCGCCGACGCCGCGTCCCTCCGCACCTGGAACAAGCTGGCACAGTGTGAGTCGGGCGGCCGCTGGCACATCAACACCGGCAACGGCTACTACGGCGGCCTCCAGTTCTCCGACCCCACCTGGGACGCGTTCAAGGGGCGGAAGATGGCCCACCGCGCCGACAAGGCCCGCAAGAAGGCACAGATCAGGACCGCCGAGAAGGTCAGGCGGGCCCAGGGCTGGGGCGCCTGGCCGCACTGCTCGCAGAAGCTGGGTCTCCGGTAGCCACGGAGCCCGGAAGGCCCGCGGCTGACGCCCGGACGGACGGGGCGGAACAGACTGTCGGTGGCGACGGTTAACCTTCGAGTTGCCTGCTGCTGACGCCTCTCCGCCCCCTCCGACCCAGGAGTACGCCCTCGTGGCCGACCGTCTCGTCGTCCGTGGTGCCCGCGAGCACAATTTGAAGGACATCTCGCTGGACCTGCCGCGCGACGCGATGATCGTGTTCACCGGGCTCTCCGGCTCCGGCAAGTCCAGCCTCGCCTTCGACACGATCTTCGCCGAGGGCCAGCGACGCTACGTCGAGTCGCTGTCGGCGTACGCGCGGCAGTTCCTGGGCCAGATGGACAAACCCGACGTCGACTTCATCGAGGGCCTCTCGCCCGCGGTTTCGATCGACCAGAAGTCCACCTCCCGCAACCCGCGCTCCACGGTCGGGACGATCACGGAGGTCTACGACTACCTACGCCTGCTGTTCGCCCGTGCGGGGCGGCCGCACTGCCCGGCCTGCGGCCGTCCCATCGCCCGGCAGACGCCGCAGCAGATCGTCGACCGCGTGCTCGAGCTGGACGAGGGCGCCCGCTTCCAGGTGCTGGCCCCGGTCATCCGCGGGCGGAAGGGGGAGTACTCCGACCTCTTCCGCACGCTCACCACCCAGGGGTATAGCCGGGTCCGGGTCGACGGCGAGACGCACCAGCTGTCCGAGCCGCCCCGACTGGCCAAGCAGAAGAAGCACACCATCGAGGTGGTCGTCGACCGGCTGGCGGTGAAGCAGAGCGCCAAGCGGCGGCTGACCGACTCGGTCGAGACCGCCCTGCGCCTGGGCGAGGGTCTTGTCGTGCTCGACTTCGTCGACCTCCCGGCCGACCACCCGGAGCGTGAGCGTACCTTCTCCGAGCATCTGGCGTGCCTGTACGACGACCTGTCGTTCGAGGAGCTCGAGCCGCGCTCGTTCTCCTTCAACTCGCCCTATGGCGCCTGCGTCGAGTGTCACGGGCTGGGCACCCGGATGGAGGTCGATCCCGAGCTGCTGGTGCCCGATCCCGGGAGGTCGATCGCCGAGGGCGCGATCACCCCGTGGGCTTCGGCGAACGTGGCCGACTACTTCGGTCGGATGCTGGCGGCGCTCGGGGATGACCTGGGCTTCTCGGTCGACGTCCCCTTCGCGGACCTGCCGCCCGACGCCCAGCGCGCGCTGCTGCACGGGCACGAGCAGCAGGTGCACGTCCGGTACACCAACCGCTACGGCCGTCAACGCTCCTACTGGACGACCTTCGAGGGCGTGATCCCCTACGTCGAGCGACGGCACGGCGAGGCCGAGACCGACACCAGCCGTGAGCGTTTCGAAGGGTTCATGCGCGAGGTCTCGTGCCCCGCCTGCGACGGCAGCCGGCTCAAGCCGGTCGTGCGCGCCGTCACGATGACGGGCATCGACGGAACCGAGCGCAACATCGCCGAGATCTGCGCACTGCCGGTCGACCGGGCGGCGCAGTGGCTGGCCGGCCTCGACATGACCGCGCGTGAGCGTCAGATCGGCGAGCGGGTGCTCAAGGAGATCCACGAGCGGCTGCGGTTCCTGCTCGACGTGGGTCTCGACTACCTGGCCCTCGACCGCCCGTCCGGCTCGCTGTCCGGGGGTGAGGCGCAACGGATCCGGCTGGCCACCCAGATCGGCGCCGGCCTCGTCGGGGTGCTGTACGTCCTGGACGAGCCGTCCATCGGCCTCCACCAGCGCGACAACCACCGGTTGATCGAGACACTCCTGCGTCTCCGCGACCTCGGGAACACGCTGATCGTCGTCGAGCACGACGAGGACACGATCCGCAGCGCCGACTGGGTCGTCGACATCGGCCCGGGTGCGGGCGAGCACGGCGGGCAGGTGGTGGTCTCCGGACCGGTGCAGGAGCTGCTCGACTCCCGCGACTCACTGACCGGTGCGTACCTGTCGGGGCGCGAGCAGATCCCACTGCCGCTCGTGCGGCGGCAGCGGGACCCTTCGCGTCAGCTGGTCGTCAAGGGGGCCAAGGAGCACAACCTGCAAGACATCGACGTGGCGTTCCCCCTCGGTCTGTTCATCGCGGTCACGGGGGTGTCGGGATCGGGCAAGTCCACGCTGGTCAACGACATCCTCTACAGCGCGCTGGCCAAGCGTATCTACCGCGCGCGCGACGTGCCGGGCCGGCACCGGACGGTCACCGGCGCGCAGTACGTCGACAAGGTGATCCATGTGGACCAGTCACCGATCGGTCGCACCCCTCGCTCCAACCCGGCCACGTACACGGGGGTGTTCGACCACGTGCGCAAGCTGTTCGCGCAGACGAGCGAGGCCAAGGTGCGCGGCTACCAGCCCGGCCGGTTCTCGTTCAACGTCAAGGGCGGGCGCTGCGAGGCCTGTTCGGGTGACGGCACGATCAAGATCGAGATGAACTTCCTGCCCGACGTCTACGTGCCGTGCGAGGTCTGCCACGGCGCTCGTTACAACCGGGAGACCCTCGAGGTCCACTACAAGGGCAAGTCGATCGCCGAGATCCTGGACATGCCGATCGAGCAGGCCGTCGACTTCTTCGCGCCGATCCCCGCCATCGCCCGGCACCTGCGCACCCTCGCCGAGGTCGGACTCGGCTACGTCCGGCTCGGCCAGCCCGCCCCGACGCTGTCGGGAGGTGAGGCGCAGCGCGTCAAGCTCGCCTCCGAGCTCCAGAAGAGGTCGACCGGCAGCACCGTCTACGTCCTGGACGAGCCCACCACCGGTCTGCACTTCGAGGACATCCGCAAGCTGTTAGGGGTCCTGCAGAGTCTGGTCGACAAGGGCAACACCGTCATCGTGATCGAGCACAACCTCGACGTCATCAAGACCAGCGACTGGATCGTCGACATGGGGCCGCACGGCGGCACCGGCGGCGGCACCGTCGTGGTGGAGGGCACCCCGGAGGAGGTCGCCGGGCACGCCACCAGCTACACCGGGGAGTTCCTGCGCCCGCTGGTGACGCCGGCGCCGGCCAGGAAGCCCCGGCCGAAACGAAAGGTGACCACCGCCGGAAAGCCCGCCCGCGCGGTGAAGACCTCCACGCGCCGCGCCGCGCAGGCCTCCTGAGGTGTCGTTCGTGGCCAAGGCATCATCGGATCAGCGCCCGTCGCGTCGGGCACCATCGTCGAGAGGAAGCACCATGGCGGATCCAGACCACTCGCTCCTTCGCCGGCGCACCCTGCTCCGTAGTGCAGGTGGGGGAGCGGTCGCAGCCAGCCTGCTGGCCGCGTGTGGCAGCGAGGACGAGCCGGCCGCGCCCTCCGGCTCCGAGGGAGAGGCGAACGGGGGCAGCGGGGGCGACAGCGGGGGCGGAAGTGGGGGCAATGGCGGCGGGCAGGGCGGGCAGCAGCTCACCAGTACCACCGACGTCGACGTGGGTGGTGGCGTCATCGTCGAGGGGCAGTACGTCATCACCCAGCCCGCGAGGGGCGAGTTCAAGGCCTTCAGCGCGATCTGCACCCATCAGGGCTGTGTGGTGTCCTCGGTGTCGGACAACACCATCAACTGCGGCTGCCACGGCAGTGCGTTCTCCGCCGAGGACGGGTCCGTGGTCAACGGACCGGCCGAGACCCCGCTGGAGGAGGAGCAGATCAGGGTCGAGGGCAACAAGGTCCTGCTCGGCTGACCCGCCGCCGTAGGCTGACAACCGTGGCCGATCCCGCGACGTACCGACCGGCGCCGGGGGCCATTCCCGACGCTCCCGGTGTCTATCGGTTCCTCGATGCGACCGGCAGAGTGGTCTACGTCGGTAAGGCCAAGTCGCTGCGGCCACGCTTGTCCTCGTACTTCCAGGACGTGGCCAACCTGCATCCCCGAACGCAGCAGATGGTGACCAGCGCCGCGCGGGTCGACTGGACCGTGGTGGCGAACGAGGTCGAGGCGCTGCAGCTGGAGTACACCTGGATCAAGGAGTACGACCCGCGGTTCAACGTGAAGTACCGCGACGACAAGTCGTACCCGTGGCTCGCGGTCACCGTGGGCGAGGAGTTCCCCCGGGTGATGGTGGGGCGGGGCCCGAAGCGCCGGTCGGTCAAGTACTTCGGCCCCTACAGCCACGCCTGGGCCATTCGCGAGACGGTGGACCTGCTGCTCCGTGTCTTCCCGATGCGGTCGTGCTCGGCGGGGGTGTTCAAGCGGTCCGCGCAGATCGGCCGGCCGTGCCTGTTGGGCTACATCGGGAAGTGCGCCGCCCCGTGTGTCGGCCGGGTGAGCGCCGAGCAGCACCGCGACATCGTCGACGACTTCGTCGCGTTCATGTCGGGACGCACCGCCGAGCAGGTTCGTCGCCTCGAGCTCGAGATGAAGGCTGCCGCCGCCGAGCTCGACTACGAGCGGGCCGCCCGCCTGCGCGACGACATCGGTGCCCTGGAACGGGCTCTGGAGAAGAACGCCGTCGTGCTCGGCGACGGCACGGACGCCGACGTGATCGCGCTGCACGAGGACCCGCTCGAGGTCGCCGTCCAGATCTTCAGCGTGCGGGGAGGCAGGATCCGGGGTCAACGAGGGTGGGTCGCCGACAAGGTCGACGACGCAGGCACCGGTGACCTCGTCGAGCGTGCGGTGGTGCAGCTGTACGACGGCGAGCGCGACGAGGCCCTCCCGAGAGAGGTCCTGGTCCCGACGATGCCGTCGGACAGCCCGGCGCTCGAGGAGTGGCTGAGCGGCCTGCGTGGGGCGCGGGTGGCACTCCGGGTGCCGCAGCGAGGCGACAAGCGCGCCCTGATGGAGACGGTCGAGCGCAATGCCGGCCAGAGCCTCGCGCTGCACAAGACGCGGCGCGCGAGCGACCTGACGACCCGCAACCGCGCACTCGAGGAGATCCAGCGCGCGCTGGGTCTCGACGCCGCGCCGCTGCGCATCGAGTGCTACGACGTGTCCAATCTGCAGGGCACGCAGGTAGTGGCGTCGATGGTGGTGTTCGAGGACGGCATGCCCCGCAAGAGCGAGTACCGGCGCTTCGTGATCAGAGGCGTTGACGGCCAGAACGACGTCGCCAGCATGCACGAGACGATCACCCGCCGGTTCCGGCGGATGCTCGACGAGCAGAGCGACAGCGGCAGGGTCGAGACCGACGGGCCGGCCGACACCGACGACGGACCGCTCCTCGTCGACCCCGACACCGGTCGACCGCGGAAGTTCGCGTACGCCCCCGGCCTGGTCGTCGTGGACGGCGGACCGCCACAGGTGGCAGCAGCCCAGCAGGCGCTCAGTGAGCTCGGCATCGTCGACATTCCCGTGTGCGGACTGGCCAAGCGGCTGGAGGAGGTGTGGGTGCCCGGCCACGAGGACCCGGTCGTCCTGCCTCGCAGCAGCGAGGGCCTGTACCTGTTGCAGAGGGTCCGCGACGAGGCGCACAGGTTCGCCATCACCCACCACCGCTCGCGCCGGTCGAGGTCGATGGTCGAGAGCCTGCTCGACGACGTCCCCGGGCTGGGGGAGGTGCGCCGCAAGGCACTGCTCACCCGGTTCGGATCACTCAAGCGGCTGCGGGCGGCCACGGTCGACGAGCTGGCGCTGGTGCCCGGGATCGGACGCGCCACCGCCGAGTCGATCGCCGCCGCGCTGCACCAGCCTCCCGTGCGTGCCGGCTCCGACGCCCCCACCGACACGTCTCCCGATCCGATGCCTGGAGGGACCCCGTGACCGCATCGAGCGGCCAGCTCTTGCTGGTGACGGGCATGACCGGCGCGGGTCGCAGCACTGCTGCGGGCGTTCTGGAGGATCTGGGGTGGTTCGTCATCGACAACCTCCCGCCGCAGCTCATCGGTCAAGTGCTCGAGCTGGTCAAGGGGCACGACCGTGACGAGAACCGGATCGCCGTGGTGGTCGACGCCCGGTCGCGCTGGTTCTTCACCGCCCTCCGCGGCGCCCTCGACGAGCTGGCCGGCCGCGGAACCCGGCCGACCGTTCTCTATCTGGAGGCCACCGACGAGGTCCTGGTGCGCCGCCAGGAGGCCGCCCGCCGACCACATCCGCTGCAGGGCGGCGGCCGGCTGCTCGACGGCATCACGGCCGAGCGCGCCATCATGGGTGACCTGCGCGGGGACGCCGACCTGGTGATCGACACCTCGGCTCTCAACGTGCATCAGCTCGCTGCCAAGGTGACCAACGCGTTCGCCGGGGACGACACGCATCGGCTGCGTGCGACGATCGTGTCCTTCGGCTTCAAGTACGGCATTCCGGTGGACGCCGACATGGTGGCCGACATGCGGTTCCTGCCCAACCCGCACTGGGACCCCACGCTGCGTCCGATGTCAGGACTCGACGAGCCGGTGCAGCAGGCTGTGCTCGCCCGCCCGGAGGCGGTCGACTTCCTCGACCGGTATGAGGCCCTGCTGGCCCTTCTCACCGACGATTTCCTCACCGAAGGCAAGAGATACCTCACGATTGCACTCGGCTGCACCGGCGGCCGGCACCGCAGCGTGGCCATGGTGGAGGCCCTCAACGTCCGGCTGGCCGCCCGGAAGGTCGACACGATGGTGGTTCACCGTGACCTGGGGCGCGAGTGACGGCGGCGAGTGTCCCTCCCTACCTCCCCGGGACCGGCCCCCCGTCTCCGCGGGTCGTCGCGCTCGGCGGCGGTCATGGTCTGGCGGCGTCACTGTCGGCGCTGCGCCACGTCAGCCCGAGGCTGACCGCGGTCGTGACTGTGGCCGACAACGGCGGCTCGTCCGGCCGGCTGCGCGACGAGCTGGGTGTCCTTCCGCCGGGTGACCTCCGGCAGGCCCTGGCGGCGCTGTGCGGCGACGACGACTGGGGCCGCACGTGGGCGAGTGTGCTTCAGCACCGCTTCCGGAGCTCCGGCGACCTGCACGACCATGCCCTCGGCAACCTGCTGATCGTCGCCCTCTGGGATCTGCTGTCCGGCGCCGACAGCGAGGGGGTGCCGGGTGCCGTGCGCAAAGAGGCCAGCGCGCCCCATGTCGCGGGGCTCGACTGGGTGGCCCGGTTGCTCGGTGCCCGCGGCCGGGTGCTCCCCATGAGTGCGGTCCCGCTGGACGTGGTGGCCAAGGTTCGCGGCAGCGATCCGAACGCGCCCGACGCCGTCACGCAGATCCGTGGGCAGGTGCAGGTCGCCTCGACCCGGGGGCGGGTGGTGTCCGTAGCCCTCGACCCCCCGGACCCGCCCGCCTGCGCGGAGGCCGTGACCGCGCTTCGAGCGGCCGACTGGGTCGTGGTCGGCCCGGGGTCGTGGTACACGAGCGTGCTTCCCAACCTTCTGGTCCCCGAGCTGTTCGCCGCCCTGCACGCCACCGCGGCGCGACGCCTCCTGACCGTCAACCTGGCTCCCCAGCAGGGGGAGACCGACGAGATGACGCCGGCACAGCACCTCATCGCGCTCGGAGAGCACGCGCCCGACCTGCGACTCGACGCCGTACTCGTCGACCGGGCCAGCCTGCACACCACCGCCGAGCGCGACGCGCTGAGTGACGCTGCCGGGCGGTTCGGCGCCCAGGTGGTGGTCTCCGATGTCCGGGCGCGGGACGGCAGTCCTCGCCACGACGTACTGCGGCTGGCAGCGGCCTACCTCGACATCATGGGGTTGACGTGATCCCAGCGGCCGGCGCGCATGGCAGGATCGGCCCATGGCGATGACGGCTCAGGTGAAGGCGGAGCTCGCGAGCACCTCAGTGACCAAGTCGTGCTGCCGCAAGGCCGAGGTGTCGTCGACCCTGCGCTTCGCGGGCGGCCTGCACATCGTGGCCGGCCGGATCGTCGTGGAGGCCGAGCTCGACACCGGCGGCGCCGCCCGGCGGCTGCGCCGCGACATCGCCGAGGTCTATGGCCATCCGAGCGAGATCGTCGTGGTGAGCGGCGGCAACGGCCTGCGCCGGAGCACGCGTTACGTCGTCCGGGTGGTGCGTGACGGTGAGGCCCTCGCCCGGCAGACCGGCCTGCTCGACCAGCGCGGACGCCCCGTCCGCGGTCTGCCACCGCAGGTCGTGTCCGGCTCGAGCTGTGACGCGGTCGCCGCCTGGCGCGGCGCCTTCCTGGCGCACGGCTCCCTGACCGAGCCGGGCCGGTCGAGCTCGCTGGAGGTCACCTGCCCGGGGCCAGAGGCGGCGCTGGCGCTGAGCGGCGCGGCCCGCCGGCTCGGCATCGCGGCGAAGGCCCGTGAGGTGCGCGGCGTCGACCGGGTGGTGATCCGGGACGGCGACGCGATCGCGGCCCTGCTGACCCGGCTGGGCGCCCACGAGTCGCTGCTCGCCTGGGAGGAGCGGCGGATGCGCCGCGAGGTGCGTGCCACCGCCAACCGGCTCGCCAACTTCGACGACGCCAACCTCCGTCGTTCGGCCCGGGCAGCCGTGGCGGCCGGCGCCCGCGTCGAGCGGGCGCTCGAGCTCCTCGGCGACGAGGTTCCCGACCACCTGCGCCAGGCCGGGACACTGCGGCTGGAGCACAAGCAGGCCAGCCTCGAGGAGCTCGGCCAGCTGCACCAGCCCCCGCTCACCAAGGATGCAGTCGCCGGCCGGATCCGGCGGCTGCTGGCCATGGCGGACAAGCGGGCCGAGGACACGGGCGTGCCTGGGACGGAGGCCGGGCTGACCGCCGAGATGCTCGACGCGGGTCCGTGATGCGGGCGGTCCGGGCGCCGGTCAGGTGACCCGCGGACAGCCGGTAGGGTCGAATTCGTGCGAAGGCGGGCCGCCACCACCGCGGCCTTGTTCGCCCTCGTACTCGTCGAGCGTCGAGGAGATCTGCACTGTGACCGTCCGCGTAGGCATCAACGGATTCGGCCGTATCGGCCGCAACTTCTACCGTGCGGCGCTGGCTGCCGGTAATGACATCGAGATCGTCGCCGCCAACGATCTCACCGACAACGGGCAGATCGCCCACCTGCTGAAGTACGACTCGATTCTCGGCCGGCTGCCGGGAGAGGTCACCCACGATGACCAGGGCATCAACGTCGACGGCAAGGACGTGCGGATCTTCGCCGAGAAGGACCCCGGGGCGCTGCCGTGGGGAGACCTCGGTGTCGACGTGGTCGTCGAGTCGACCGGCCTGTTCACCGACGCGACCAAGGCGCGTGCCCACATCGACGGCGGCGCCAAGAAGGTCATCATCTCCGCCCCGGCCAAGAACGAGGACATCACCGTGGTCATGGGCGTCAACCACGAGGACTACGACCCGTCAGTGCACCACATCATCAGCAACGCCTCGTGCACCACGAACTGCCTGGCACCGATGGCCAAGGCGGTTCACGACGCGTTCTCCATCGAGCGCGGCCTGATGACGACCATCCACGCGTACACCCAGGACCAGAACCTGCAGGACGGACCGCACAAGGACCTGCGCCGCGCCCGGGCCGCCGCCATCAACATCGTGCCCACCAGCACCGGCGCCGCCAAGGCGATCGGCCTGGTCATGCCTGAGCTCAAGGGCAAGCTCGACGGCTACGCGCTGCGAGTGCCGATCCCCACCGGCTCGGCGACCGACCTCACCGTCACGCTGGGGCAGGAGGCGTCGGCCGGCGAGGTCAACGCCGCGGTCAAGGCTGCGGCGGAGGGTGTGCTCAAGGGCTATCTGCGCTACACCGAGGACGAGATCGTCTCGTCCGACATCGTCACCGACCCGGCGTCCTGCATCTTCGACGCCGGCCTCACCAAGGCCAGCGGCAACCAGGTGAAGGTCGTCGGCTGGTACGACAACGAGTGGGGCTACTCCAGCCGGCTGGTCGACCTGATCCGGTACGTCGACAGCCGATGAGGACGATCGACGACCTGGGCGACGTGCGCGGGCGCACCGTCATGGTGCGCAGCGACCTGAACGTGCCGCTGGACCGCGACACGATCACCGATGACGGCCGGATCAGGGCCAGCATGCCGACGTTGCGGCGACTGTCCGAGGCGGGCGCCCGGG
This sequence comes from Nocardioidaceae bacterium, assembly GCA_029266455.1. Lineage (GTDB taxonomy): Bacteria > Actinomycetota > Actinomycetes > Propionibacteriales > Nocardioidaceae > JACCWP01. Next base: position 22,755 of record JAQSWV010000032.1, on the reverse strand, counting down.
TGGTGGTCACGGCCCACCTCGGACGGCCCAAGGGGCAGCCGGAACCGCGCTACTCGCTCGCCCCGGCAGCCGCCCGCCTCGGCGAGCTGCTCGGCACCACGGTCCCGCTCGCCGACGACGTGGTCGGCGACGACGCCCGCGCCGTCGTCGAGGGCCTGGGTGACGGCGATGTCGGCATGCTGGAGAACGTCCGCTTCGAGCCGGGTGAGACCAGCAAGGACGACGCCGAGCGCGGCGCGCTGGCAGACCGGCTGGCCGCTCTCGCCGACGCGTTCGTCTCAGACGGCTTCGGGGTGGTGCACCGCAAGCAGGCCAGTGTCTACGACGTGGCCCAACGGCTGCCACACGCAGCCGGCGAGCTGGTGCTCGCCGAGGTCAAGGTGCTGGGGACGCTGATCGAGGATCCGAAGCGCCCGTACACCGTCGTGCTCGGCGGCTCGAAGGTCTCGGACAAGCTGGGGGTCATCGACAACCTGCTGGGAGTGGCGGACACCCTGGTGATCGGCGGCGGCATGGTGTTCACGTTCCTGGCCGCCCAGGGACACCCGGTCGGCCGCAGCCTGCTCGAGGCGGACCAGCTCGACACGGTGCGGGCATCCCTGGACCGGGCAGCGAGCAGCGGGGTCAAGGTGGTGCTTCCCACCGACATCGTGGTCGCCGGTGAGGTCGACGCCTCGGCAAGCGCCACGGTGGTTCCCGCCGACCAGATGCCCGACGACCAGATCGGGCTCGACATCGGTCCCGACTCCGCGACGGTCTTCGCCGACGAGGTGGCCCGGTCCGCCACCGTGTTCTGGAACGGGCCCATGGGGGTCTTCGAGATCGAGAAGTTCGCCGCAGGCACCCGCGCCCTGGCGCGGTCGCTGGCGGCCTGCGACGGGCTGACCGTCGTGGGAGGCGGCGACTCCGCGGCCGCGGTCCGTACCCTCGGTTTCGACGACGCCGACTTCGGCCACATCTCGACCGGCGGGGGCGCCAGCCTGGAGATGCTCGAGGGCAAGACCCTGCCGGGTCTTGCAGTGCTGGAGGACTGAGCGGTGGCTGAGAGCGGGGCGGGACGCCGGCTGCCCCTGATGGCCGGCAACTGGAAGTCGCACCTCAACCACTCCGAGGCCGTGGTGCTGGTGCAGCGGCTGGCGTGGACGCTGCGCGACAAGCAGCACGACACCGAGCGGTCGGAGGTGGCGGTGATCCCACCGTTCACGGGTCTGCGCAGCGTGCAGACCCTGGTCGACGGCGACCGGCTGACACTGCGCTACGGCGCCCAGGACGTGTCCGCGCACGACGGCGGGGCGCACACCGGGGAGATCGCTGCCTCGATGCTGGCGGCGCTCGGGTGCACGTACGTCCTGGCCGGCCACTCCGAGCGCCGCGAGCAGCACGGTGAGGACGACGCGCTGGTCAACGCCAAGGCGCGGCGTGTGCTGGACGCCGGCATGACCCCGATCGTGTGCCTGGGTGAAGGGCTCGAGGTGCGCCAGGCGGGCGACCACGTCGCCCACTGCGTCACCCAGCTCGACGGCTCGCTGACCGGTCTGAGCGCCGAGCAGGTTGCCGGGCTGGTGCTCGCCTACGAGCCGGTCTGGGCGATCGGTACGGGGGAGGTCGCCACGCCCGAGGACGCGCAGGAGGTCTGCGCGGCACTGCGCGCCCGGGTCGGCGAGACCTGGGGCGCGGAGGCGGCGGCGGCGACGCGTATCCTGTATGGCGGCTCGGTCAAGGCGGCCAATGTCGCTGCGCTCATGGCCGAGCCGGACGTGGACGGCGCGCTGGTCGGAGGCGCCAGCCTCCAGGTGGACGAGTTCGCCGGCATCGCACGGTTCTACGACATGCCCGCTCTGTGACGGGCGGTACGGCGTCACGGAGGCGGGATCAGCACGGCCGGCTCAGCCGGCACAGCCAGCAGGTCCGACGACCGACCAGAAAGGCCGACTGACGTGATTCTGGCGTTCTCCATCCTGCTCCTGCTCACCAGCGCGCTCATGATCGTGCTGGTGCTGCTGCACAAGGGCCGCGGTGGTGGCCTCTCCGACATGTTCGGCGGGGGCGTGTCCACCAACCTCGGCGGGTCGTCGACCGCCGAGAAGAACCTCGACCGCATCACCGTGGGCATCGGCGTGACCTGGGGATTGTGCATAATCGCGCTCGGGCTCTTGCTCAAATCGGCTAACTGACCCACTCTTGACCCACCCCTGAACAAACCACCGCAGAACAGGAGACAGTGACGTGGCTGGAGGCTCAGCGATCCGCGGCAGCCGGGTCGGCGCCGGGCCGATGGGGGAGGCCGAGCGTGGGGAGGCAGCACCTCGTCAGGAAGTCACCTACTGGTGTGCTCACGGGCACCGCACCACGCCCAGCTTCGCGCTCGAGGCGTCGGTGCCGGCGCAGTGGGACTGTCCGCGGTGCGGGCTGCCGGCGAGTCGCGACGAGGAGAACCCGCCTCCGCCGCCTCGCATCGAGCCGTACAAGACGCATCTCGCGTACGTGAAGGAGCGCCGCTCCGACGCCGAGGCGCAGGCGATCCTGGACGAGGCGCTCAGCACGCTGCGCGACCGTCGCAAACGCGGCGAGGTCGTCTTCTGACCCGAGACCCCTGACCCGGGTCTGACCGCGGGTGGTCAGGGCGAGGCAGGCCGCCGGAGCTCCGGTGGCAGTTGGCTGGCGGCCGCATCGTCCAGCATCCACAGCGTGCGGTCGAGGCCGCGCGGGCCGGCCGCTGGCACCTGCAGGGGACCCGCGCCGCCGAGGGCCATCCGCGCGGCCGGAGCCTTGGCCTCGCCGTTGACGAGGAACCAGACCTCTCGCGCCCTGGACAGCGTCGGGAAGGTCAGGGACACCCGGGTCGGGGGCGGCTTGGGCGAGTCTCGTACGGCGACGACCGCGCGCTCGTCGTACCGGGCCGGGTGCTCGGGGAACAGCGACGCGACGTGTCCGTCCGGCCCGACTCCCAGCATGAGCACGTCGAAGACAGGAACGTCCCCGTGGTCCTCCGGGGCGGCCGCGGCTGCGAGCTGTTCGGCGTAGTCGGCGGCGGCGGCGTCGACGTCGTCGCCGAACGGGCCGTCGCTGGCCGCAACGGCATGCACCCGCGAGGGAGTCACCGACACGTGGTCGAGGAGGTCCTCGCGGGCCTGTGCCTCGTTGCGCTCCTCGTCATGGACCGGGACGAATCGCTCGTCACCCCACCACACGTCGAGCCGGGCCCAGTCGACCGCCGAGCAGGCGGGCGAGCTGCGGACGGCGCTGTGCACCTTCCGGGCGATCCCTCCGCCGGTGAGGACCACCGACGGCACGCGTCCGGTGCTCTGCGCGTCGACCAGGCGGGTCAGCAGCCGGGCGGCCACCGCCGCGGCCAGCACCTCGTCGTCGTGGTGCACGACCACCTCGGGTGGACGGGTCACGTGCGCCTCCTCCTGGTGCTACCGGTGCGCGTCTTTGTCGCGGTCTTCGTGCCGGTGGTCTTGCCGGTGGTCTTGCCGGTGGTCTTGCCGGTGGTCTTGCCGGTGGTCTTGCCGGTGGTCTTCGTGCCGGTGGTCTTCGTCCCGGTGGACCTCTTCCCCTTCGCGGGCGGCTGCTGGCTGCGTGCATAGGCCAGCACCGTCTGCTGGTAGATGTCGTCATTGTCCAGCCGGCGGAGCTCCTCGGCGAGAAGCTCGGCGGTGCTGCGCCGCTGCAGCGCCACCGGTCGGTCCGCCTCGCCCGGGATGCGGAAGGTGGCGAGCCGTCCATCCGGCCGGTCGAGCGAGATGTCGCCGTGCGACGAGTGCAGTCGGGCGGCAGTGATACCCGGACCACCGCTGCGTCGGGTCTCGACCGGCACCTCCAGCCGGCTTCCGAGCCAGGCGGCGAGCAGGTCGGCGCTGGGGTTCGGAGTCTTGGCCTCCACGGTGGCGGAGGTCACGCGGACGGGGTGCTGGTCGAGCCCGGCCGCCAGCAACGCCCGCCACGGGGTGAGCCGGGTCCAGGACAGGTCGGTGTTGCCGGCCGTGTGGTGCTGCGCCTGACCGGCCATTGCTGTCGAGCGACGCCTCGAGTTCGCGCAGTCGGTGATGCGCCGCTGCGCGAGCCTGCCCAGTGGGTCGCCGGCCGGGTCGTCCGGTGCGTCGTTGGGCCACCACACCACCACGGGGGAGTCGGCCAGCAGCAGCGGCGTCACCACCGACACCGGATGCCGGGTCAGCTCGCCGGAGAGCCGCAGCAGGGCGGTCTCACCGGACGTCCCGTCCCCGATTGTCACCTCTGCGTCGAGCCGGGATTTGCCCCTCGCAGGTCCGCGGATGACGCCGAGGATCCTGGCGGGGTGCTCGGTCGACACCTCCCGGGCCGACCGCAGGGCCTCACCGTGATGCGCCTCGTCGGTGACGACGACGAGGGTGAGCACCATTCCCATCGAGGGGCTGCCCGCCTGCCGGCGCGCCTGCAGCAGGGAGCTGGTCACCTGGCTGGCGTTCGTGCCGGTCAGGTCGATGCGCATGTGGCGCTCCGCCCCGTGCTCGCAGCGGCGCTGTCTCCCGCCCTCACGGTCGCCTCCAGGTGCGTCCGTCGCGGGCGAGCATCTCCGTGGCCGAGTCCGGGCCCCACGAGCCGGACGCGTACGGCTCGGGTTGCCCGTTCTCGGCCCAGTACTGCACCACGGGGTCCAGGATCCGCCACGACAGCTCGACCTCCTCGTGGCGGGGGAACAGCGGGGGATCGCCCAGCAGCACGTCGAGGATCAGTCGCTCGTAGGCCTCCGGGCTCGACTCGACGAAGGCGCCGCCGTAGGCGAAGTCCATGTTCACGTCCCGTAGCTCCATCGCCGTACCGGGGACCTTGGCGCCGAACCGCAGCGTCACGCCCTCGTCCGGCTGGATGCGCATGACCAGCGCGTTCTGGCCGAGCTCCTCGGTGGCCGTACTGGTGAACGGCAGGTGCGGAGCGCGCTTGAACGACACCGCCACCTCGGTGACCCGACGGCCGAGCCGCTTGCCCGTGCGCAGATAGAAGGGCACCCCTGCCCACCGGCGGTTCTCGATGTCCAGCCGGAGCGCGGCGTACGTCTCCGTCGTCGAGGTGTTCGAGATGTCGGCCTCGTCCAGGTAGCCGATCACCTTCTCGCCGCCCTGCCAGCCGGCGGCGTACTGGCCCCGTGCGCTGTGCAGGTCGAGCCGCTGGGGCAGGGTGACCGCCGAGAGCAGCTTCTGCTTCTCCAGCCGCAGGCTCCGTGCCTCGAACGACGCGGGGTCCTCCATCGCGATCAGGGCCATCAGCTGCAACAGGTGGTTCTGGATGACGTCGCGCGCGGCACCGATCCCGTCGTAGTAGCCGGCCCGGCCACCGATGCCGATGTCCTCGGCCATGGTGATCTGCACGTGGTCGACGTAGTTGGAGTTCCACACCGGCTCGAACATGGCGTTGGCGAACCGGAACGCGAGGATGTTCTGGACCGTCTCCTTGCCGAGGTAGTGATCGATGCGGAACACCGACTCGGGGGGGAAGACCTCTGACACCACCGCGTTGAGCTGGCGGGCAGACGCGAGGTCGTGCCCGAACGGCTTCTCGATCACGACCCGTCGCCAGTTCCCGCCCTCGGGGCTGGCCAGGCCGTGCTCCTTGAGCTGCCCGACGACGTCAGGAAAGTACGACGGAGGGATGGACAGGTAGAACGCGTGGTTGCCGGACGTGCCCCGTGACTCGTCGAGCTCCTCGACCGTCTCGCGCAGCCGACCGAAAGCGGTGTCGTCGTCGAACGTCCCGGACACGAACCGGAAGCCCTGATTGAGCTGTTCCCACACCTCCTCGCGGAACGGCGTGCGGGCGTACTCCTTGACGGCGTCGTGCACGATCTGGGTGAAGTCCTGATGCGCCCAGTCGCGTCGGGCGAACCCGACCAGGGAGAAGCCGGGCGGCAGGAGGCCTCGGTTGGCGAGGTCGTAGATCGCCGGCATCAGCTTCTTGCGGGACAGGTCGCCGGTCACGCCGAAGAGCACGAGCCCGCACGGGCCGGCGATGCGCGGCAGGCGGCGGTCCTGCGGGTCCCGCAGCGGGTTGGCGTGCAGCGACGTCACCGCACCGTCACCGAAGGGCCCGCTGCACCTGCTCGAGCCCGGCCCCGCGCTCGGTCAGGTGCAGCCGCAGGACCGGTCGTCCGGCGTCGGCGAGAACCTGCCCGTCACCGACAGCCTGCGCGGCGATGAACTCGCCGAACGTGAACTCGCGGCCGGGAACCGCCAGGTCCTCGATCGGGTCGCCGGTGATCTGCAGGTAGACCCCTGTGGACGGCCCGCCCTTGTGGTACTGGCCGGTGGAGTGCAGGAACCGTGGTCCCCAGCCGAAGGTCGTCGGACGACCGGTACGTGCGGCCAGCGGCTCACGGACCTCGGACAGCGAGGCATCCGCCGCACGGTCGAGGTAGGCCATCACGGCCAGGTAGCCGCGCTCGCCGTCCAGCCGACCCAGCAGCGACTCCACCGCGGCGTCGACCGTACGGGCTCCTCCGTCCAGCAGCCCCTCGGTGGCGTAGACGGCGATGCTGCCGTCGGTGAACACCGGGTCCGGGCTGTCGCCGCCGCCACCCAGCTGGCCGCGAGCCGCCTCTTTGGCACTCTCCACGTCGGGCTGGTCGAACGGGTTGATGCCGAGCAACCGCCCGGCGACGACGACGGCGTACTCCCACAGCAGCATCTGACCCCCCAGCGGGGCGTCGACGCTGGCGCCGAATCCGGAGGAGGGCGTCACCGTGTCGAGGGGGGAGCCGCTGCCGATGGAGACCAGCACCTCGTCAGGGGTGTTGGGATCGAAGTTGGTCGCAGCGGTGCTGTCCACGACGACGGGCAGCACTCCCTTCCCCAGCTTGCCCGTCGACTCGGCGATGAGCTGCTCGGCCCAGTCGCCGAAGCCGACGATGGGGGTGTCCGCATCGACCAGCACCATCTTGTCCGCGCCTGCCCGGTTGGCCACGCCGACCAGCGCACCGAGCTGCAGACCCGGGTTGTCGGTCGAGTCGTCGGCCAGTGCGGGGGCGAGAGCGGCGGCCTCGTCGAGCAACCGACCGATGTCGGCGCCGGCGAGCCCGCTCGGGACCAGTCCGAAGGCGGTCAGCGCGGAGTAGCGGCCGCCCACCTCGGGATCGGCGGCGAACACGCGGTAGCCGGATTCCCTGGACTGCTCGTGCAGCGGCGAACCCGGGTCGGTCACCACCACCAGGTGGTCGGCCGGGTCGAGCCCGGCGTCGCGGAACGCCTGCTCGTACGCCCGGCGCTGGCTGTCGGTCTCGACCGTGCCGCCGGACTTGCTGGAGACCACGACAATGCTGCGCTCGAGACGATCCGCGATCGCCGCCCGGACGTAGTCGGGATCGGAGGAGTCGAGCACGGTCAGCTCCACCCCCGCGGTGGCGCAGATGACCTCGGGCGCCAGCGAGGACCCGCCCATCCCGCACAGCACGACGTGGTCGAGGCCCCGCGACGCCTTCTCCTGCCGCAGCGTCTCGATCTCATCGACGAGTGGCCGCGACTCCTCGTGCAGCGACACCCAGGCGAGCCGCTTGGCCGCCTCCGACTCGGCGTCCGGCCCCCACAGGGAGGCGTCCCGCGCCTGCACCCGGCTCGCCACCTTGTCGTCGACGAGGCGCTCGATGGTGGTGGCCAGCTCCCGGTCGTCGGGACAGCGCAGGTCGAGCCGGTGTCCTGCCGCAGTCACTGACGCCCGCTGTCATGGCCTGACTGCGCCCCGCCACCGGCGTCGTCGAGCGAGGCGCGGACGGTGTCGAGCAGCTCCGCCCACGACTTCTCGAACTTCTCGACGCCCTCACGCTCGAGCACGGCGATGACGTCGTCGTACTCGATGCCGAGCGCGGACAGCCGGTCGATCACGTCCTGCGCCTCGGCGTATCCGCCCGTCACCGTGTCACCCTCGACCTCGCCGTGGTCGGCGACTGCGTCGATCGTGCCTTCCGGCATGGTGTTCACGGTGTCCGGCGCGACCAGGTTGGTGACGTAGAGGGTGTCGGGCAGGTCGGGGTCCTTCACCGACGTCGACGCCCACAGCGGCCGCTGCCGGTTGGCGCCGGCTTCCTCCAGCGTCTGCCAGCGCTCGGAGGCGATGACCCGCTCATAGCGCTGGTATGCCAGCCGGGCGTTGGCCAGAGCTGCCTTGGCCTTGAGCGACCCGGCCTCGTCACCGCCGACCTTGTCCAGTCGCTTGTCGACCTCGCTGTCGACCCGGCTGACGAAGAACGACGCGACCGAGCGGATGCCCGCCAGGTCGATCCCGTTCTTCTGTGCGTGCTCGAGCCCGGTCAGGTAGGCGTCCATCACCCGGTCGTAGCGGTCGAGGCCGAAGATCAGCGTGACATTGACGCTGATGCCCTCGGCGATGGCGGCGGTGATGGCGGCCAGGCCCTCCTCGGTCGCCGGGATCTTGATCATCAGGTTCGGCCGGTCCACGAGCCACCACAGTGCCCGTGCCTCGGCGATGGTCGGCACGGTGTCGTGCGCCAGTCGCGGGTCGACCTCGAGGGACACCCGTCCGTCGCGCCCGGCGCTCGACTCGTACACAGGTGCCATCACGTCACATGCCCACCGTACGTCGTACGCGGTGATCATGCGGACAGCCTCCTCCAACGAGATGCCTCGGGCGGCGAGGTCGCGTACCTGCTCGGCGTACGTCTCTGCGTCGGACACCGCCTTCGCGAAGATCGTGGGATTCGAGGTGACACCCACGACACCCCGGTCGCGAAGCTCGGCCAGGTGCCCCGACTCGAGGGCCTGGCGGGAGATGTCGTCGAGCCATACCGCCACGCCCTCCTGGGCGAGCGAGTCGAGTCTGGTGTCAGTCATGGGGTTCCTCCCCGGTAGCCGGTCATGGAGCGGTCAGCGTGCGGCCGCGATGCTGTCGCGGGCGGCCTGGGCGACGGCCTCCGCGGTGATGCCGAACTTCTCGTAGATGGTCTGGTAGTCGGCCGATGCCCCGTAGTGCTCGAGCGACACGCTCCGGCCGGCGTCGCCGACGATCTCGCGCCAGCCCTGCGCCACGGCCGCCTCCACGCTGACGCGGGCACGGACGGACGGCGGCAGCACGCGGTCGCGGTAGTCCTGGTCCTGGGCGTCGAACCACTCGCGGCAGGGCATCGACACGACCCGGGCCCGCACGCCCTCACCGGCCAGCTGCTCGCGGGCGCCGACCGCGAGCTGCACCTCCGAGCCCGTCCCGATCAGCACCACGTCCGGCTCGCCGTCTCCCTCGCCCGCCTCGAGCAACACGTAGGCACCCCGCGCCACCCCGTCGGCGGAGGCGAAGCCGTCCGCGTCCCGCGGCCAGGTCGGAAGGTTCTGCCGCGACAGGACGATGCCGGCCGGGCGGTCGGAGTGCTCCAGGATCGTGCGCCAGGCGACAGCCGTCTCGTTGGCGTCGGCGGGCCGGACCACGTCGAGGCCGGGAATCGCGCGCAGCGCCGCGAGATGCTCGACGGGCTGATGCGTCGGCCCGTCCTCGCCGAGGCCGATCGAGTCGTGCGTCCACACGTACGTGACCGGCATCTTGGACAGCGCCGCCAGCCGTACGGCCGGGCGCATGTAGTCGCTGAACACCAGGAACGTGGCGCCGTAGGGGCGGGTGCCACCGTGCAGCGCGATCCCGTTGAGGATCGAGCCCATCGCGTGCTCGCGGATACCGAAGTGCAGGGTGCGGCCGTAAGGGCCGCCCTGCCACAAGTTCGTCTGGTACTCCTCGGGCACGAACGACGCCTCGCCCTCCATCGAGGTGTTGTTGCTCTCGGCGAGGTCGGCCGAGCCGCCCCAGAGCTCGGGCAGCACGGGGGCGAGGGCGTTCAGCACCGCGCCCGATGCCTTGCGGGTGGCAAGGTCCTTGCCGGCCTCGAAGGTCGGCAGGGCGTCGGTCCAGCCGTCAGGCAGCTGCCGCTCGGTGAGCCGCGACCAGAGCTCGGCGCGTTCCGGGTTGTCGGCCTTCCACTTCTCGAAGTCCCGCTCCCACTCCGCGTGCACCTCGGCGCCGCGGTCGCCGACGGCACGGGCATGGCGGAGAACCTCGTCATCGACGGCGAAGGTGGCCTCCGGGTCGAACCCGAGCCGCTCCTTGGTGGCCCTGACCTCGTCCTCACCGAGCGCCGCGCCGTGCGCGGTGCCCGTGTTCTGGGCATCAGGGGCCGGCCAGGCGATGATCGTGCGGAGCACCACGAGGGACGGTCGCGAGCGGTCCTCGCGAGCAGCGACGAGCGCGGCGTGCAGCGCCTCGACGTCCTCGGTGTACTCCCCGTCGTCGCCGGCCTTGCCTCCCTTGCCGTTGGTCCAGTCCACGGTTTGGACGTGCCACCCGTACGCCTCATAGCGCTTGGCCGTGTCCTCGCTCATCGCGACGTCGGTGTCGCCCTCGATGGAGATGTGGTTGGCGTCGTAGATGAGCACCAGGTTGCCGAGCTGTTGGTGCCCCGCCCACGAGGAGGCCTCGCTGGTGACGCCCTCCTGGATGTCGCCGTCCGATGCCAGCACCCAGATGGTGTGGTCGAAGGGGCTCTCGCCCGGCACGGCGTCGGGGTCGAAGAGGCCACGCTCGCGGCGGGCGGCGGCGGCCATCCCGACCGCACTCGCCAGGCCCTGGCCCAGCGGTCCGGTCGTGATCTCCACGCCGTCGGTGTGGTTCACCTCGGGGTGCCCCGGGGTCTTGGAGCCCCAGGTCCGGAGCGCGGCCAGGTCCTCGAGCTCCAAGCCGTAGCCGGACAGGTACAGCTGGATGTACTGGGTGAGGCTGGTGTGGCCACAGGAGAGCACGAACCGGTCGCGGCCCGGCCACTTCGGCGCGGCGGGGTCGTGGCGCATGAGCCGCTGATACAACAGGTAGGCGGCCGGGGCCAGGCTCATCGCCGTGCCCGGGTGGCCGTTCCCGGTCTTCTGCACGGCGTCCATGGCGAGGGTGCGTACGGTGTCGACCGCGCGTCGGTCGAGGTCGCTCCACTCGAGGGCGGACGTGTCGGTGGCTGTGCGCTGGTCGGTGGTCGTCACGGGTAAGGGCTCCCTGCTCGCGATCAGGCGTGCGGTCGGCTCGGCGTGACCCCGATCTCGAGGCCAGACAGTTCGAGCGTAGCGCTGCCCGCGGCGGCGTGCCGTCCCCCCACCTGCCCTCCGGCTGCGGCTTGGTGGAGCGGCCCTAGACTCGTCGCGGCGGTGGCCGCCGTCGTACGCATCGTTCCCTAGACCGAGGGCAGGCACCTCTTGTCGACCGTCGACCGCAGGCCCCTGACCTGGGGCGCCGCTCCGGTCGTGGACCCGATGGCGGACCCAGCGATGGTGGGGGACCCAGCGGTCGGCGTGGACCCGGCCGCAGACCTGGACGCAGCGGTGGACACAGGCGTGGACACAGCGGTGGAGCGTGTGGTGGACCCCGTGGTGGAGCCCGTCATGGCGCCGGTGGGGGAAGCGTCCGGAGGCGGCCGTGAGGACCCGGAGGAGCCTGCCGGCGCATCCGCCGGGGGAGACGCCGAGCACCCCGCCACAGCGGCGGTGCGGCGGCGGCAGGTCCTGTCGGCGTACGTCGCGCTCACCAAGCCGCGCATCATCGAGCTGCTGCTGCTCACCACCGTGCCGGTCATGTTCCTCGCCAGCGGGGGCGTGCCGGGTCTGTGGCTGGTCGCCGCCACGGTCCTCGGAGGCACCCTGTCGGCCGGCAGCGCGAACGCGCTGAACTGCGTGGTCGATGCCGACATCGACGAGCGGATGCGGCGCACCCGCCGTCGGCCGCTGCCGCGGCACGCGGTGACCCGGCGGGCGGCGCTCGTCTTCGGCCTGACCCTCGGCGTCGTGTCGACCCTGTGGCTCGGCCTGCTGGTGAACTGGCTGTCCGCGGGCCTGGCGCTGAGTGCCAACCTCTTCTACGTCGTCGGGTACTCCATGCTGCTCAAGCGCCGGACGACGCAGAACATCGTGTGGGGCGGCGCCGCCGGCTGCTTCCCGGTGCTGATCGGCTGGACCGCGGTGACGGGAGAGCTGGCGTGGGCGCCCGTCGTCCTGTTCGCGGTGGTGTTCTTCTGGACGCCCCCGCACTTCTGGGCCCTTGCGATCCGCTACCGCGACGACTACGCCGCTGCGGGCGTGCCGATGCTGCCCGTCGTCGCCCCGGCGGCGACCGTGGCACGGCAGATCGTCCTGTACGCCTGGGCGACCGTGGCCGCGTCCCTGCTGCTGTGGCCGGTCGCCGGCACCGGCCTGTTCTATCCGTTGGCGGCCGGTGCGCTGGGGTTGGCGCTGCTGGTGGAGGCGTACGGTCTGCTGGCCCGTGCGCGCCGCGGCGCCGAGGCCGCCACGAACCGCGCGATGCGGTTGTTCCACGGGTCGAACCTCTATCTGGCTCTGCTCTTCCTCGCCGTCGCCGTTGACCCGTTCCTCCGCTGACCCCCTTCTGCACGATCGTCCGCGGCGACAGCGTCGTCGGATCTGGCGGCGGTCCCGGGCGTGGCCGGGCGGGCGGCGAGGCGTGGGTGGGCCGACTCCGTCGCGAGCCACAGCCAGGTGGCCACCGCGGTGAGCACCGACGCGCCGAGCAGGTGCGCAGCCACCAGCGCGAGCGGCAGGTCGGTGGCGTACTGCACCAACCCGATCGTGCTCTGCGCGAGCTCCACCGCGAGCAGCGCGGCGGCGGCGCGGACCAGCGTGTCCGGAGCCCCGCACGCCCGGAGCGCGAACACCGTGCCCACGGTCAGGCCCACCAGCAGGAAGACGAGGTCGGCGTGCGCCTGGCTGACGCTGGCCGGGTCGAGGCCGTTGCGAGGCGAGGCCGCGTCACCGGCGTGCGGGCCGCTGCCCGTCACCACGGTGCCCGCGTACAGCACGAGCCAGCAGGTGGCGTACGTGACACGCACCAGCCACACGACGGGCATCGGCACGGTCGCCGGAGGGGACGGCCCGGCGAGCTGCCGGATCAGCAGGACCGCCAGCGCGATCAGCGCCATCGACAGCATCAGGTGCCAGGCGACGATCCAGGGGTTGAGGTCGGTGAGCACCGTGACCCCCCCGAGCAGGGCCTGCGCGGGGACGCCGAGCGCCAGCAGCGTCGCGGTGCGCCGCGCCGGACCGGCAGCCGGGCGCAACCGCAGTACAGCGACCCAGGTCGCGATGGCCACCAGAGCAAGTGCGACCCCCAGGATCCGGTTGCCGAACTCGATGGCGCCGTGCAGTCCCAGCTCACCGTGGGGCACCAGCGACTCATCCGTGCACCGCGGCCAGGTAGGACAGCCCAGGCCGGACTCGGTGAGCCGCACCGCACCGCCGCTCAGAACGAGCACCGCGTTGCCCACCAGCGACGCGAACGCCAGCGCCCGGGCCGTCCGCACGGTCACTCCCATCGGAACGTCCGGGCGGTCAGGGCGGCTGCGGCGACGGCCCACACGAGCAACACCAGCACCGGCCCGGTAGCCAGGCCCGCCCCAGACAGCACGTCGCGCAGTCCCTCCGCGAGGGCGCCGGACGGCAGGAGCCCGAGATGAGCGGCCGCCGAGTCCGGGTAACGGTCGATCGGCACGACCACGCCGCCGCCGGCCAGCAGGAGCAGGTAGACCAGGTTGGCTGCCGCGAGCGTGGCCTCCGCGCGCAGGATGCCCGCCATCAGCAGGCCGAGCGCGCAGAACGCCGCGGTGCCGAGCACCACCAGCAACACCGCGCCGAGCGCGGCGGTGAGCCCGCCGTGCGGCTGCCAGCCGAGCCCCAGTCCGACGGCAGCCACCAGCGACAGCTGAAGGGTCTCGACCAGCAGCACCGCGGCCACCTTGCCGGCCAGCAGAGCCGTGCGGGGCAGCGGCGAGGCGCCGAGCCGCTTGAGGACTCCATATCGGCGCTCGAACCCCGTGGCGATGGCCACCGACGTGAACGACGTCGAGAGCACCGCCAGGGCCATCACCCCGGGGGTCAGGACGTCGACCGGCCTGGCGTCGCCGAGGGCCACCACCGATGCGGCTTGGACGCCGCCCACGAGAACCAGCAGCGGAATCGCCACCGCCAGCACCAGCTGCTCACCGTTGCGCAGCAGCAGCCTGGTCTCCATGAGCGCCTGCGAGCGCACCATCCGGTGCAGGGGTGCGGCCCCCGGTGCCGGCGCGTACGACAGGGTGCGCGTCACGGTCGCAGCTCCCTGCCCGTGAGCTCGAGGAAGACGTCCTCGAGACTGCGTCGCTCGACGTGCAGCGACTCGGGCAGCAGACCCTGCCCGGCGCACCATGCGGTCAGTGTCGCGAGCGTCTCGGGTACGACCTTGCCGGTGACCACGTAGCTGCCGGGCGTCGGTTCGACGACCGCGCTGCCCTCCGGCAACGCCGCGGTCAGTGCGGTCAAGTCCAGCGCAGGGCGGGCGCGGAACCTGATCGTGTTCTCCGCCCCGCGCGCGGCCAACCCGGCCGGTGAGCCGCTCGCGGCCAGCCTGCCCCGGTCGATGACGTGCACCTGGTCGGCCAGCCGCTCCGCCTCGTCCATGTAGTGCGTGGTGAGCACCACGGTGACTCCGGCCGTACGCAGCTCCCCGATCAGCTCCCAGGTGACGTGCCGCGCCTGGGGGTCGAGGCCCGCGGTGGGCTCGTCGAGGAACACCAGCTCGGGGCGCCCGACGAGGGCCATGGCGAGGCTGAGTCGCCGCTGCTGACCACCCGACAGCCGCCGGTACGTCGTGCGCCCGCAGCTGCCCAGGCCCAGCCGCTCGATCAGGCCGTCGACCGACAGCGGGTGCGCGTGCAGCGCGGCCATGTGCCGCAGCATCTCGCCGGCGCGGGCGCCGGTCCACGCGCCACCGTCCTGGAGCATCACGCCGACACGCGCACCGAGCCGGCGCCGGTCGCGGCGGGGGTCGAGCCCCAGCACCCGGACCCGGCCGGCCTGCGGAGCGCGGTACCCCTCGCAGGTCTCCACCGTGGTCGTCTTGCCGGCGCCGTTGGGCCCCAGGATCGCCGTGACCGTGCCCGGCGCCACCTCGAACGAGAGCCGGTCGACCGCGAGCACGTCACCGTAGGTCATCACCAGGTCGTCGACGACGACGGCGGCGTCCCCGGTGGTACGACCGACCGGACCCCCGCCGGCATTGGGGACAGGGCTCGTCATGGGCGCGTCAGCGACGTCAGCGGAACAGCCGGGAGGCAGCGCATCGAACCCGTCGCCGGACGCGGTGCCGGACGCGGTGCCGGACGCGGTGCCGAATACGTGGTCGCCGACGGCGTCGGGCACGTCGTCAGGAAGGTCATGGCGTCGCCGGCAGAGGCACGCGGCGAGTCTAGGTCCTGCGCAACTCGCGGATCGCGGCGGAGAGTCGGGGTGGCCGGCGAGTTCAGGTCCTGCACAAGTCGCGGATCGTGAGGGAGGGTCGGGGGTCGCGGCGGAGAGTCGGGGTGGCCGGCGGTTCCGTTTGGCTCTGCGGACGAATAAGGGCACACTGGTGTTGTGGAAATCGAGGGCCGCGCCGAGCGCCGCGGCGGGGCGCCTGACGCCTCGACGCGTCAGCGGGTCGCCCGCGCCCTGCTGGAGCGCCGGGCGGCCACCGCCGCTGAGCTGGCGGACGGGCTGCAGCTCACCCCTGCGGGCGTTCGCCGGCACCTGGACCAGCTCGTCGACCAGGGTCTCGCCGAGGTCGCAGAGGTGCCCGTCCGCCCCGGGTCCACGCGCGGACGTGGCCGCCCCGCCCGTGCCTTCGGGTTGACCCAGCGCGGTCGGGATGCGTTCGAGCAGGCCTACGACGACCTCGCCGTCAGCGCGCTGCGCTTCCTCGCCCAGACCGGGGGAGAGCAGGCGGTGCACGAGTTCGCCAGGCGGCGGGTGGGCGAGCTCGAGAGTCGCTACGCTCCCGCACTCGCGGGGCTGCCGGCCGAGGAGCGCCCGCAGGCCCTCGCGCGGGCGCTGACCGGCGACGGCTACGCTGCGTCGGTCCGGTCCGCGCCACACGGCGCGCAGGTGTGCCAGCACCATTGCCCGGTCGCCCATGTCGCCGAGGAGTTCCCGCAGCTGTGCGAGGCCGAGACCGAGGTCTTCGCCCGGCTGCTGGGCCGCCACGTACAGCGGCTGGCAACCATCGCCCGCGGTGACGGCGTGTGCACCACCAACGTGCCCGAGCCGACCCAGCCTCCACAGCAACGCCTCCAGCCCGAGTCCGGGCGCAGCCAGCCCGGCGCCCGACCCGCCGCCACCTCCCACTCTGGCTCCGCCTCCGCCTCCACTTCCCAGACCCCCCGGTTCCCCCGGACCACCCAGACCCGAACGTCGGAGAGGACATCCGTATGACGAGCACCACCCATCCTGAGCTCGAGGGCCTCGGCCGGTACAAGTACGGCTGGGCCGACTCCGACGTCGCCGGATCGGCCGCGCGACGAGGCATCGACGACGACGTCGTCCGCGACATCTCGTCGAAGAAGAGCGAGCCGCAGTGGATGCTCGACCTCCGGCTCAAGGGTCTGCGGCTCTTCCACCGCAAGCCGCTTCCTGCCTGGGGCGCCGACCTGTCGACGATCGACTTCGCCAACATCAAGTACTTCGTGCGGTCGACCGAGAAGCAGGCCACGAGCTGGGACGAGCTCCCCGACGACATCAAGAGCACCTACGACAAGCTCGGCATCCCCGAGGCGGAGAAGCAGCGCCTGATCTCCGGTGTCGCCGCACAGTACGAGTCCGAGGTCGTCTACCACCAGATCCGTGAGGACCTGGAAGAGCAGGGCGTCCTGTTCCTCGACACCGACACGGCGCTGCGCGAGCACGAGGACCTGTTTCGTGAGTACTTCGGCACCGTCATCCCGGTGGGTGACAACAAGTTCGCCGCGCTGAACACCTCGGTGTGGTCCGGAGGGTCGTTCATCTACGTCCCGAAGGGTGTGCACGTCGACATCCCGCTGCAGGCCTACTTCCGGATCAACACCGAGAACATGGGCCAGTTCGAGCGGACCCTGATCATCGTCGACGAGGACGCGTACGTGCACTACGTCGAGGGGTGCACCGCGCCGATCTACTCCAGCGACTCGCTGCACTCGGCGGTCGTCGAGATCATCGTCAAGAAGGGCGCTCGCTGCCGGTACACGACCATCCAGAACTGGTCGAACAACGTCTACAACCTGGTGACCAAGCGCGCCACGTGCGAGGCCGGGGCCACCATGGAGTGGATCGACGGCAACATCGGCTCCAAGGTGACGATGAAGTACCCCGCCGTCTACCTGATGGGCGAGCACGCCAAGGGCGAGACCCTGTCGGTCGCGTTCGCGGGCGAGGGGCAGCACCAGGACGCCGGTTCCAAGATGGTGCACTGCGCCCCGCACACGAAGTCGTCGATCATCTCCAAGTCCGTTGCCCGTGGCGGCGGGCGTACCTCCTACCGCGGGCTGGTCCAGGTGCAGGAGGGAGCGCACCACTCGGCCAGCAGCGTCAAGTGCGACGCCCTGCTCGTCGACCAGGTGAGCCGCTCGGACACCTACCCCTACGTCGACGTCCGGGAGGACGACGTCTCGATGGCACACGAGGCGACTGTCTCCAAGGTCAGCGACGACCAGCTCTTCTACCTGATGAGTCGCGGCATGGAGGAGGACGAGGCGATGGCGATGATCGTGCGCGGATTCGTCGAGCCCATCGCCCGTGAGCTTCCGATGGAGTACGCCCTCGAGCTCAACCGGTTGATCGAGCTGCAGATGGAGGGCGCGGTCGGCTGATGCCGTCCGCCCCGCCCCGCACGACCCAGCGACAGGAAGAGAACCAGCAGTGACCACCGCGCCCGACGCCGTCCAGCATGCGCTGGAGACGGTGGACAGCCACCTCCACCCGGCGGGTTCGTTCGATCCCGCCGACCACCCGGTTCCGACCGGGCGGGAGGAGGTCTGGCGGTTCACGCCCCTCAAGCGCCTGCGCGGACTGCACGACGACGCGCCCCTCGGCTCCGGCACCGCACGCGTCACCGTGGACCGGCCGGATGCAGGGGTCACCGTCGACGAGCTGGCCGCAGGTGATCCGGTCCGCGGCTCGAGCGGGTACGTTCCCGCCGACCGGATCAGCGCCCGCGCGTGGCAGGCCGCCGAGACCGTCACCGTGGTGACGGTCGACAAGGAGGCAGTGGTCGACCAGCCGACGGTGCTGCGGTACCAGGGCATCTCCACCGACGTCGCGTCGGCCGGCCACACGGTGATCGTGGCCCAGCCGTTCTCCAAGGCGACGGTCGTGCTCGAGTTCACCGGCTCGGCCGTGGTCGCCGACAACGTCGAGATCGTGCTGGGTGACGGTGCCCAGCTCACCGTCTTGTCGGTCCACGACTGGGCCGACGACGCTGTGCACGTCAGCCACCAGCACGCCAGCATCGGCCGCGACGCCTCGCTGCGGCACCTGGCCGTGTCGTTCGGCGGCGACCTCGTGCGGGTCAACGTCTCGTGCGCCTACGAGGGCTCGGGCGGGGAGGCCGACCTGCTGGGTCTGTACTTCGCCGACGCCGGCCAGCACCTCGAGCACCGGTTGTTCGTCGACCACAACGCTCCCCGGACCAAGAGCAACGTGGACTACAAGGGGGCACTGCAGGGCCGTGACGCCCACACGGTCTGGATCGGGGACGTGCTCATCCGCAAGGTGGCGGAGGGCATCGAGACGTACGAGAGCAACCGCAACCTGGTGCTGACCGACGGTGCGCGGGCCGACTCGGTGCCGAACCTCGAGATCGAGACCGGCGAGATCGAGGGCGCCGGACACGCCAGCACGACCGGTCGCTTCGACGACGAGCAGATGTTCTACCTGTGCAGCCGTGGCATCGGCGAGGACGAGGCACGCCGGCTGGTCGTGCACGGCTTCTTCGCCGACATCATCCGTCGCATCGGCATCCCCGACATCCAGTCGCGGCTGCTGGCCAGCGTCGAGGCGGAGCTGGCCGCCACCGTCGGCGTCCCGGTGGGGACAGCCTGATGGGGTTCACCCGCGCCTGCGCGCTGGCAGACGTCGAGGAGGGCAAGGCACTGGCCGTCGAGGTCGACGGCGTCGAGCTCGCCCTGTTCCGCTCCGGTGACGAGGTCTTCGCCATCTTCGACGAGTGCTCGCACGCCTCGATCGCCCTGTCCGAGGGCGACGTCGAAGGCTGCACCGTCGAGTGCTGGCTGCACGGCTCGCGTTTCGACGTGCGGTCCGGAGCTCCGCTGGGCCTTCCCGCCACCGAGCCCGTTCCCGTCTACCCCGTGCGGCTGGAGTCCGACGACGTCCTCGTCGACGTGTCGCAGCCGCTCACCTTCTCCCGCTGATGATCCTTTCCGTACCGACTCAGGAGCACTGACACCCCGATGTCCACTCTCGATATCCGCGGCCTGCACGTCACGGTCAACACCGACGACGGCCCGAAGGAGATCCTTCGGGGCGTCGACCTCACGGTGAGGTCGGGCGAGACCCACGCCATCATGGGACCCAACGGCTCCGGCAAGTCGACGCTGGCGTACTCCATCGCCGGGCACCCCAAGTACACCGTCACCGGCGGCACCGTGACCCTCGACGGGGTGAGCGTGCTCGACATGACCGTGGACGAGCGTGCCCGCGCCGGGCTCTTCCTCGCGATGCAGTACCCGGTCGAGGTGCCCGGTGTGTCGGTGTCGAACTTCCTGCGCACGGCCAAGACCTCGCTCGACGGCGAGGCTCCCAAGCTGCGCACCTGGGTCAAGGACGTGAACGGCGCCCTGGCGAACCTGGGCATGGATCCTGCCTTCGCCCAGCGCAGCGTCAACGAGGGCTTCTCGGGGGGAGAGAAGAAGCGTCACGAGATCGCGCAGATGGAGCTGCTGAACCCACACTTCGCGATCCTCGACGAGACCGACTCCGGCCTCGACATCGACGCCCTCAAGGTCGTCTCCGAGGGAGTCAACCGGTTCACCGCGCAGGGTGACCGCGGTGTGCTGCTGATCACGCACTACACCCGCATCCTGCGCTACATCGAGCCGGACTTCGTGCACGTGTTCGTCGCGGGCCGGGTCGCCGAGCAAGGGGGCGCGGAGCTGGCCGAGCGGCTCGAGTCCGAGGGGTACGACCGCTACACCAAGATCTCAGCCGCACAGTCCTGAGCCCGTGCAACGAGCAACCGCTGAGTCCGAGGAGGAGCAGCACATGACCGCGATCGCCGGCGGCACGACCGGCACAGCCGCGCGCGCTCACGGGCTCGACGTCGAGCGCATCCGGGCCGACTTCCCCATTCTGTCCCGCAGGCTGGCGAACGACCGTCCGCTCGTCTACCTCGACAGCGCCAACACCTCGCAGAAGCCGCTGTCGGTCATCGAGGCCGTGCGCGATCACTACGCGCGGCACAACGCCAACGTCGCGCGCGCCATGCACCAGGTGGGCGCCGAGGCGTCCGAGGCGTACGAGGCGGCGCGCGACACGGTGGCAGCGTTCATCGGCGCGCCGGAGCGCGAAGGGGTGGTGTTCACCAAGAACGCCACCGAGGCGCTCAACCTGGTGGCGAACGTGCTCGCGTGGGCGCCGGGCGACCTGGGCGTCCGGGCGGGCGACGACGTGGTCATCACCGAGATGGAGCACCACTCCAACATCGTCCCGTGGCAGCTGCTGACCCAGCGCACCGGCGCGACCCTGCGCTGGTTCGGGCTGACCGACGAGGGGCGCCTCGACCTGTCAGCCATCGACGAGCTCATCACCGAGCGCACCAAGGTGGTGTCGCTGGTCTGGGTGTCCAACGCGCTGGGCACCGTCAACCCGGTCGCAGAGATCGCCCGCCGGGCCAAGCAGGTCGGTGCACTGGTGGTCGTCGACGCCTCGCAGGCGGTTCCCCAGATGCCGGTCGACGTGTCGACGCTGGGCGCCGACCTCGTCGCCTTCACCGGGCACAAGCTGCTCGGCCCCACCGGCATCGGCGTCCTGTGGGGTCGCCGTGAGCTGCTGGCGGAGCTGCCGCCGTTCCACGGTGGCGGCGAGATGATCGAGACGGTGCGCATGGATCGGTCGACGTACGCTCCACCGCCGGCACGGTTCGAGGCGGGCACGCCTCCCATCGCCCAGGCGGTCGGGCTGGCCGCGGCGGTGCGCTACCTCGAGGCGGTCGGCATGGAGAATGTCGCGGCACACGAGCAGCAGGTCACGGCGTACGCGCTGGCCAGACTGGGCGAGATCGGCGGCGTCCGGCTGCTCGGCCCTAGTGAGATGGTCGAGCGCGGCGGCGCCGTGAGCTTCGTGGTCGACGGCATCCACCCGCACGATGTCAGCCAGGTCCTCGACTCGCGCGGCATCGCTGTGCGGGCCGGGCACCACTGCGCCAAGCCTGCGCACGCCCGCTTCGGCGCCCAGTCGTCCGTGCGGGCGTCCGGCTACCTCTACACGACGGAGGGCGAGATCGACCAGATGGTCGACGCGGTCCGGTATGCACAGCAGTACTTCGGGGTGGCGTGATGGACCTCGACGCGCTGTACCAGGAGATCATCCTCGACCACTACAAGCGGCCGCACCATGCCGGGCTGCGCGAGCCGTACGACGCGGAGACCCACCACGTCAACCCGACCTGCGGTGACGAGATCACGCTGCGGGTGCACCTGTCCGACGGCCCGGGCGGAGTCACCGTCGACGACGTGTCGTACGACGCCGAGGGATGCTCGATCAGCCAGGCGTCGGCGTCGGTGATGACGGACCTGGTGATCGGCCGCAGCGTCCCCGAGGCGATGCAGCGGCATCAGGAGTTCGTCGAGCTCATGCAGAGCCGTGGCACCGTCGAGCCCGACGAGGACGTGCTCGAGGACGGGATCGCGTTCGCGGGCGTGGCGAGGTTCCCCGGACGCGTCAAGTGCGCGTTGCTGGGGTGGATGGCATGGAAGGACGCCGTCGCGCAAGCGTCGGCCCGAGAGGAGTCCCGATGACCGAGCAGACCGAAGTGACCGCGCAGCAGACCGGGCCGGTGGCCGACGACCTGCCGGAGGTCGACCTGTCGGCCGGCGCGTCGGCCGCGGGCGTCGACGACCTCACGGAGGCCATGCGCGACGTGGTCGACCCGGAGCTCGGGATCAACGTGGTCGACCTCGGCCTGGTGTACGACGTCCACCTGGACGGCAACCAGGCCACCATCGACATGACGCTGACCTCGGCGGCCTGTCCTCTCACCGACGTGATCGAGGACCAGACCCGACAGGCGCTCGAAGGCCTGGTCGAGGACTTCACCATCAACTGGGTCTGGATGCCACCGTGGGGCCCGGACAAGATCACCGACGACGGCCGCGAGCAGCTGCGGGCACTCGGCTTCTCGATCTGACCTGATCAGTCGATCGCGCCGGCTCCGGGCAGTCGCCAGCTGTCCGCCACGGCGTTCAGCAGCCCGACGCGGCGGGGGTGGTCGCGGGTGGCGACCGAGGCGGTGAGGCTCCACCCGAGTGCCTGGTCAGCGACCGCAACGACCGCCGCCCACTGCTCCATGGTGACGTTGGTGCCTGCCTTGCTGCGGTGCTGGGCGACGCGGTGCACAGTGACATGGCCGCCGATGTCGCGCTCGTCGACGCTCACGGGCGTGTAGTGGTCGAGCGCCGAGGGCAGCATCTGTCCGGTTGCCTCCTGCCATGCCGCGACCTCGAGGCCTGCCGGCAGCTCCTCGCACGTCACCACCAGGTTGGCGCGGAAGCCGGCGTCCGACGCGCTCGCTCCCATCCGGACGGACCGCTCCGGCTCGACGGCGACGAGCAGGAGGCCGGGTCGTACGTCCTCGGAGATCTCCCAGCGTCCCGGCACCAGCAGCTCCAGGCCGCCCGCATGGACGTACGGTGTGAGGCCGTTCGCAGCCGGCCCGACGGCTCCTGCAGTCACCCGGTCA
>JAQSWV010000002.1 GCA_029266455.1 Nocardioidaceae bacterium | reverse complement strand
GCTGATCCAGCAGATCTTCACGATCGTCACCGAGATCAACGAGCAGGGCACCACGGTGCTGCTGGTGGAGCAGAACGCCATGCAGGCGCTCAAGCGGGCTCATCAGGCCTACATCCTGGAGACCGGCGAGATCGTGCGGCACGGCTCCGGCGCCGAGCTCGCCGGCGACGACGCCGTGAAGGCCGCCTACCTCGGTGGCGACATCTGACCCCACAGCGTCATACCTCCAGAGGCGTACCGGCGGCGCGTTGTATGACGTCCTGACGGTTGCCTCGCAACGTCATACCTCCGGAGGCGTACCGGCGGCGCGTTGTATGACGTCTGGACGTGCGCGGGTCAGAGGACCTTGGAGAGGAACGCCTGGGTGCGCTGGTGCTGCGGGCTGCTGAGCACGTCGCGGGGGGCGCCCTCCTCGATGATGATCCCCTCGTCCATGAACACCAGCTTGTCGCCCACCTCGCGGGCGAAGCCCATCTCGTGCGTGACGACCATCATGGTCATGCCCTCGCTGGCCAGTGAGCGCATCACGTCGAGCACATCACCCACCAGCTCGGGGTCGAGCGCGCTGGTCGGCTCGTCGAAGAGCATCATGTCGGGCTCCATCGACAGCGCCCGGGCGATGGCGACGCGTTGCTGCTGGCCACCGGACAGCTGTGCCGGGTAGGCGTCGGCGCGGTCGCCGAGCCCGACCCGCTCGAGGTTGGCCCGGGCGATGCCGTCAGCCTCGCCGCGGTTCCGCTTCAGCACCCGCTGCTGCGCGATGGTGAGGTTGCGCAGCACACTCATGTGCGGGAAGAGGTTGAACTGCTGGAAGACCATGCCGATCCGGCTGCGGATCTTGTTGAGATCGGTTTCAGGCGAGGTGACGTCGACGCCCTCCACCAGGACCGTGCCCGACGTCGGCTGCTCGAGCCGGTTCACGCAGCGCAGCAGCGTCGACTTGCCTGAACCCGACGGGCCGATGACGCAGACCACCTCGCCCGCGTCGACGTGGAAGTCGATGCCGTTGAGCACCTTGTGGTCGCCGAAGTGCTTGTGCAGGTCCTGTACCTCGATCGCGCGGGTGCCTTCCGCCGGTGCGCTCATCGTGCCTTCACCATGCTTCGCTTCTCCAGGTAGGCCACCAGCCGGGTGAGCGGCAAGGTGATGACCAGGTACAGCAGCGCAACCGCCAGCAGGGGGGAAGAGTTGAAGTTCTCGCTGACGCTGTCTCGACCGAAGGTGGTCAGCTCGCGGTCGTCCGTCGCCGCCCCCACGATCGCCAGCAGCGAGGTGTCCTTGAGCAACAGGACGAACTCGTTGGTCAGCGGAGGGATGATGATCCGGAACGCCTGCGGCAGCACGACCGAGACCATCGTCCATGAGCCGCTCATCCCCAGCGAGTGCGCTGCCTCGACCTGACCGGGCGGCACCGCCTGGATCCCCGAGCGGATGGTCTCCGCCATGTACGCCGAGGAGACGATGACCAGGGCCAGCACCCCCGCGCCGACCAGCCCCCCGGGGGGCTGCCAGTTGAAGGCGATGGGGACGGCCAGCGCGAAGCCGATGATGACCACCAGTGCCGGCAGGCCCCGGAAGAACTCGATCCACGCCGTGGCCAGCCACCGGTAGGGAGTCACCGGGGACAGCTTCATCAACGCCAGCACGACCCCCAGGACGAGCCCGCCGGCGAAGGAGATCGCCGTGTACACGATCGTGTTCTTCGCCGCGACCGTGATGATCTCGGGCCAGAGGGTGCGCAGCACCTCCTGGTTCAGGAAGTTCTCCTGGATCACCGGCCAGTCGGCGGCGAAAGCGAGCAGCACCACGACGCCCAGCAGCAGCGCATACAGAACTGCGTCGCGCAGGCGCTGTCGGTTCGCCTTGGTCATGGCAGCGCCCGGTTCAGCTGGTGGCGAAGTACGAGTCGTAGATCTTCTGGTACGTGCCGTCGTCACGCAGCGCCTGCAGCTGCTCGTTGACCGCAGCGAGCAGGTTGTCGTGGCCCTCCTCGGCGACAGCGAAGCCGTACGACTCACCCGTGTCGTACTTCTCGACGATGGCGTACTCGTCGTCCTCGGTGTGCACGAGGTTCACCGGCAGGTCCTGCAGCAGCGCGTCGACCTGTCCGCCCTGCAGCGCCGAGAACATCTCCGCGTCGCTGGGAAAGGCGATGATCTCGGTGTCCTCGGGCACGTTCTCCTCGGCGTAGGTCTTGCCCGTCGTGCCCTGTTGCACCCCCACCTTCATGCCGGCCAGGTCATCGATCGATGCGATGCTCGAGTCGGTGGGGACCAGCAGTGACTGCTCGGAGTCGTAGTAGGGGTCGGAGAAGTCGAGGTTCTGCTCCCGCTCCTCGGTGATCGTCATCGCGCTGGCCGCGATGTCGCAGTTGCCGGACGCGAGGGTGAGACCGCTCTGCAGCGCGTCGAAGCCGGTGTCCTGTACGACCAGCTCGAGCTCGAGTCCGTCGGCGATGGCCTGCATCAGCTCGATGTCGAAACCGGTGTACCCGGTGGGGGCGGACTTGTCGGGGTACTCGAACGGCTTGTACGGCGTGTCGGAGCAGACCGTCAGCGTGCCCTCCTCCGCCACCTCGAGATCGCTGCCGGTCCCGCCGCTGCTGCTGCCGCCGCCGTCGTCGTCGGAGCCGCAACCGGACGCTGTCAGTAGCAGACAGGCCAGGACGAGGCCCAGGGCTTTCATGCTCATGGCGAACTCCTCGTGTCGCGGACGCCTCGGGGCGAACCTTAACCCGGGAACTGCCTGTTGCGGGCAGGTTGGCGGCCCTGCGCCCAGTTGTGGCGAAGTCGTGACAGGAGTCGCACCCCGCGGGAGGCCTCCGTCGGCGGGTCGGGGGCTGTCGGGGGGCCGCACTAGAGTCAGCGACGTGGCTGATCCGTCGACCCGCGCCGACCGCGGCCGCCTGCTTCTCCTGGACGGCCACTCGCTCGCCTATCGGGCCTTCTTCGCGCTGCCGGTGGAGAACTTCTCCACCACCACGGGCCAGCACACCAACGCCGTGTACGGCTTCACCTCGATGCTCATCAACGTGATGCGTGACGAGGCGCCCACCCACGTGGCCGTGGCGTTCGACGTCTCCCGCGAGACGTTCCGGAAGGAGGCGTACGCCGGCTACAAGGCCAACCGGAGTGCGTCACCCAGCGAGTTCTCCGGTCAGGTCCCGTTGGTCAAGGAGGTGCTGGCGGCGCTGCGCATCCCCACCCTCGAGAAGGAGGGGTTCGAGGCCGACGACATCATCGCGACGCTGGCCACCAGGGCGCGGGCCGACGACCACGAGGTCCTCATCGTCAGCGGTGACCGCGACGTCTTCCAGCTGGTCGGCGACACCACCACGGTGCTCTACCCGGTGCGCGGCGTGAGCGAGCTGACCCGCATGACGCCGGGGGCGGTCGAGGCCAAGTACGGCATCGGCCCGTCGCACTACCCCGACCTGGCGGCGCTGGTGGGGGAGTCCAGCGACAACCTGCCGGGCGTCCCCGGGGTCGGGCCCAAGACGGCCGCCAAGTGGATCCTCCAGTACGGCGACCTCGACGGTGTCGTCGCCAACGTCGGCGAGATCCGCGGCAAGGCCGGGGAGTCGCTGCGCGAACACCTGGCCGACGTGATACGCAACCGCCGCGTGAACCAGCTGGTCAGCGACCTCGACCTCCCGCTGACGATCGACGAGCTGACCGCGCAGCCGTGGGACCGTGACGCCGTGCACCAGGTGTTCGACGGGCTGGAGTTCCGGGTGCTCCGCGACCGGCTGTTCGCGACGCTGTCCGCCGACGAGCCGGCACCTGACGTGGGGTTCGAGCTCGACGGCGCCGAGCTGCGCGGCGGCGACGTGGCTCCCTGGCTCGCCCAGCACGCCGCCGGCGAGACCCTGGTGGGGGTGCACGTGGTGGGGAGCTGGGGGTCCGGGGGCGGCACCGTCGACGGCCTGGCACTGGCCGCGGCCGACGGGCCGGCCGCCTATCTCGACCTCACGGCCGAACGCGGCGAGCTCGGACCGGCTGATGAGGCAGCCGTCGCGGCATGGCTCGTCGACGCCGACCGGCCGAAGGTCCTGCACGACGCCAAGGGCCCGGCACTGGCTCTGGCTGCCCGGGGGTGGCCGCTGCGGGGGCTGGCCTCCGACACCGCGCTTGCCGCGTACCTGTCACGACCCGACCAGCGGTCGTACGACCTGGCCGACCTGACCGTGCGCTATCTCAAGCGCGAGCTCCGCGGTGAGGACGCGGAGGCCGCGGCCCAGCTCGCGCTCGACCTCGACGAGGGGGGGCCGGACGCCGCCAGCGAGGCGGCGATGCTGCGGGCGCGCGCCACCGTGGACCTTGCCGAGGCCCTTGCCACCGATCTGGACAGTCGTGGCGGCTCCCGGCTGCTGGGCGAGGTGGAGCTGCCGCTGGTGGCGGTGCTGACGGACATGGAACAGGTCGGCATCGCGGTCGACGACCCCCACCTCGAACGGCTCGAGGACGACTTCGCCGTGCTGGTCCGCCACGCTGCGGATGCCGCGTACGACGAGATCGGCGAGCGGATCAACCTCGGCTCGCCCAAGCAGCTGCAGGTGGTGCTGTTCGACAAGCTGCAGATGCCGAAGACCAAGCGCACCAAGACCGGCTGGACGACCGACGCCGAGGCGTTGCAGAACCTCTACGACAAGACCGAGCACCCGTTCCTCATGCACCTGCTCGCGCACCGGGATGCCAGCAGGCTGCGCTCCACGGTGGAGGGCCTGCGCAAGACGGTCGCCGCGGACGGGCGCATCCACACCACCTTCAACCAGCTGATCGCCGCGACCGGCCGGCTGTCCTCCACCGAGCCGAATCTGCAGAACATCCCGATCCGCACCGAGTCCGGACGCCGCATCCGCGAGGCGTTCGTGGTCGGCGAGAGCTACGAGTGCCTGCTCACGGCCGACTACAGCCAGATCGAGATGCGCATCATGGCGCACCTGTCCGGCGACGACGACCTCATCGCGGCGTTCAAGTCCGGCGAGGACTTCCACACCGTCACCGCCGCGCGGGTGTTCACGGTGGAGCCCGGCGCCGTGACCCCGGCGATGCGCGCGAAGATCAAGGCGATGAACTACGGCCTGGCCTATGGGTTGTCGGCGTACGGGCTGTCCCAGCAGCTGCGCGTCGACACCTCCGAGGCCCAGGGTCTGATGGAGGAGTACTTCCAGCGCTTCGGCGGGGTCCGGGACTACCTGCGCGGGGTGGTGGACCAGGCGCGCCGGACCGGCTACACCGAGACGCTGCTGGGTCGGCGCCGCTATCTCCCCGACCTGACCAGCGACAACCGGCAGCGGCGCGAGATGGCCGAGCGGATGGCTCTCAACGCGCCCATCCAGGGGTCTGCTGCCGACATCATCAAGGTGGCGATGCTCGGGGTGCACGCCGCGCTGGAGGGGGCCGGGCTGGCAAGCCGGCTGCTGCTGCAGGTGCACGACGAGCTCGTGCTCGAGGTGGCCCCTACCGAGCGCGACCAGGTCGAGGGCCTCGTCCGCACCTCGATGGCCGGTGCGGCCGACCTCACGGTGCCGCTCGACGTGTCGGTGGGCATCGGCCGCACCTGGCAGGAGGCCGGTCACTGACGGGCCGGTTCGGGTGCCGGAGCAGCGTGCCGGACTCACGTTGACCGTCATCGGCGCGCCCCCGTAGTCTTGGTCTGCGTTGTGGCCTGCACGACCTCGTACCGAGCAGGCTTGTGCTCGCACCGACTCACGGGTCTCGCGCTCCGCGTGACCTCTCAGCTGCTGCGGACCAGGGCTGCGGCGCGTCAAGGCTCGAACCAATCCGTCCCCGGAGATTCCCTACCCCATGACCACCAGCAGCATCGCGGCCCCTCCCGCCAGCAACGGCTCGACCACCCCTCAGGTCGCCGTGAACGACATCGGCTCGGAAGAGGCCTTCCTCGCCGCCATCGACGAGACCATCAAGTACTTCAATGACGGCGACATCGTCGAGGGCACCATCGTCAAGGTCGACCGCGACGAGGTGCTGCTCGACATCGGCTACAAGACCGAGGGCGTCATCCCCTCGCGCGAGCTGTCGATCAAGCATGACGTCGACCCGAACCAGGTGGTCAGCGTCGGCGACGCCGTCGAGGCCCTCGTCCTGCAGAAGGAGGACAAGGAGGGCCGGCTGATCCTGTCCAAGAAGCGCGCACAGTACGAGCGCGCCTGGGGCACGATCGAGCAGATCAAGGAGGAGGACGGCGTCGTCACCGGCACCGTCATCGAGGTGGTCAAGGGGGGTCTCATCCTCGACATCGGCCTGCGCGGCTTCCTGCCCGCCTCGCTGGTCGAGATGCGCCGGGTCCGCGACCTGCAGCCCTACGTCGGGCGCGAGATCGAGGCCAAGATCATCGAGCTGGACAAGAACCGCAACAACGTCGTGCTCTCGCGGCGCGCGTGGCTCGAGCAGACCCAGAGCGAGGTCCGGCAGAACTTCCTTACCCAGCTGCAGAAGGGGCAGATCCGCAAGGGTGTCGTGTCGTCCATCGTGAACTTCGGCGCGTTCGTCGACCTCGGCGGTGTGGACGGCCTGGTCCACGTCTCGGAGCTGTCGTGGAAGCACATCGACCACCCCAGCGAGGTCGTCGAGGTCGGCACCGAGGTGACCGTCGAGGTCCTGGACGTCGACATGGACCGCGAGCGGGTCTCGCTGTCGCTGAAGGCGACCCAGGAGGACCCGTGGCAGCACTTCGCTCGCACGCACCAGATGGGGCAGATCGTGCCCGGCAAGGTCACGAAGCTGGTCCCGTTCGGATCGTTCGTGCGGGTCGAGGAGGGCATCGAGGGCCTGGTGCACATCTCGGAGCTGGCCGAGCGTCACGTCGAGATCCCTGAGCAGGTCGTCCAGGTCAACGACCCGGTGATGGTCAAGATCATCGACGTCGACCTCGAGCGGCGCCGTATCTCGCTGTCGCTCAAGCAGGCGAACGAGAACGTCGCGGTGACCGACGAGCAGTTCGACCCGTCGCTGTACGGCATGACGACCAGCTACGACGACCAGGGCAACTACATCTACCCCGAGGGCTTCGACCCGGAGACCGGCGAGTGGCTGCCCGGGCACGAGGAAGCCCAGACGCACTGGGAGCAGCAGTACGCCGAGGCGCACACCCGCTGGGAGGCGCACAAGCAGCAGATCGAGGACGCCAAGAAGGCCGACCTCGAGGCGGGCGAGGTGTCGCAGTACAGCAGCGAGACCGACGGTGCCGAGGCCGGAGCCGAGGCTCGCCCGGACGCGCCCAGTCGTCCGGTGCGCACGGCAGCACCGGATCCGTCCCCCAGCGAGTCCGAAGGTGCGCTTGCCTCGGACGAGGCGCTGCAGGCACTGCGCGAGAAGCTCACCGGCGGCTGAGCCGGACCAGCCCACAACGGCGTCCACCTGCTCGACCCCGCGAACCACCGAGGGCGAGGTGGGCGCCCGCGTGGGGTCGGGTCGTCCAGGGTGGGGGCGTGCCACGCTGGGACCGTGCTGCGGGTGGGTCTGACCGGAGGCATCGGTTCCGGCAAGAGCGAGGTGAGCCGGCGGCTGGCTGCGTACGGCGCGGTCGTCATCGACGCCGACGCGCTCGCCCGGGAGGCGGTGGCGCCCGGTACGGACGGGCTGGCCGAGGTCGTCGACCTGTTCGGACCGGAGGTGCAGGCGGCCGACGGCTCACTCGACCGAGCCGCGCTGGGAGCCCGGGTCTTCGGTGACAGCACCGCCCGCCGGCGGCTGGAGCAGGTCATCCACCCGAGGGTGCGCGCCCGGGCGGCGGAGCTCGAGTCCGAGGCCCCTCCAGACGCGGTGGTCGTCCACGACATCCCGCTGCTGGTGGAGACGGGTCAGGCCGACGACTTCGACCGTGTCGTGGTGGTGGACGCGCCGGACGCCGTGCGGGTCCAGCGCCTTGCCGCACGGGGCATGAGCACCGACGAGGCGCACCGGCGGATCGCCGCCCAGAGCAGCCGGGCCGAGCGACTCGCCGTTGCCGACCATGTGGTCACCAACGACGCCACCCTGGACGACCTCGACACCGCCGTCGAGCGACTGTGGCGAGATGTCCGCGAGGGCGGCCCGTCGGTCAGGCGGCCAGGTCGGGGTCGGCGATGACCCGCAGCCGCGCCAGCGCCTCGCGCTCGAGCTGGCGTACCCGCTCCGCGGAGATGCCGTGCCGTGCACCGATGTCGGCCAGCTTGTGCGTGCGTCCGTCGATCAGACCGAACCGCGACCGGATGATGTCGGCCTCCCGCTCACCGAGCTGGTCGACCAACGTCGCCAGCCGGGCGCGGCTCTCGACGTCCAGCAGGGTCACGTCCGGTCCTGGCGAGCCCTCCTTGGCGACCAGGTCGCCGAGCGAGGTGTCCCCGTCGTCGTCGACCGGTGTGTCAAGGCTCACATGGTCTCGTCCCCACGCCATCAGGTCGAGCACTCGCTCGAGGTCCATGTCCAGCTCGGCGGCGATGTCGCCCGGCTCGGGCTCATGGCCGAGCCGGCGCTCCAGCGTGCGTCGCGCGGAGCCGACCTGGTTGAGCTCCTCGACCACGTGCACGGGGAGGCGGACGACCCGGGCCTGCTGCGCCACGCCCCGCGTGATGGCCTGACGCACCCACCAGGTGGCGTACGTCGAGAACTTGTAGCCCTTCGCGTAGTCGAACTTCTCCACTGCGCGGATCAGGCCGGTGTTGCCCTCCTGTACCAGGTCGAGCAGGGGCATCTGGGCACGGCCGTACTTGCGTGCGATCGAGACGACCAGGCGCAGGTTGGCGGTGACGAAGCGCTGCACGGCCCGCTGCCCCTCGGCGGCCAGCCACTCGAGCTCCTCCTGGGTCGCCGAACCGGGGGCGCCGCCCTTGCGGCGTCCCACCCGGCCCTCAGCCAGCAGCTGCTCGGCCAGCAGCCCGGCCTCGATCGCCTTGCTGAGCTCGACCTCCTCAGCGGCGTCGAGCAGGGGTGTACGCGCGATCTCGTCGAGATACATCCCGACGCTGTCGCGTCCCTCAGTGTCCCGGCGCCCGTTCGCGCCGGCGGCTCGCCGACTCGATCTCCGGATGGTCGCGGTGTCCGCCACGGTCGTCCACTTCTCCTTCTCTTGCCTTCGACCGGTGTCAACGTCCCACCGGCCGCACAGATTCCGCGGAATCACGTCTGTGTTCGGCCGTTGCCCCGTACCAGCACAGACGTCTGGAGCGGCTGCGAAGTTGCCGTTCTCAGCGACTTCTCAGGTGCCGCACGAGTCGGTCATGTCGGCCCGGGGGGCGGCTCGGGTGTCATTGGCGCCTCATCGGCTGGTACGCCGGTAGCGGGCCACCCCGAGGGGCGCGAACACCGCGATGATCGCGACCATCCACAGCACCGTCAGCAGTGCCGGGTGCTGGGCCGGGAAGCCATCGGCCGACACGTAGGGGTTGGGGTTGCCCCACAGGTCCCGGGTGGCCGAGGCCAAGGTGCTGACCGGGTTCCACTCCGCGATCGGCTGCAGCACGGCCGGCAGGCTGTCGGGCGGGACGAACACGTTGGACACGAAGGTGATCGGGAAGACGACGGTGAACGACACCTGCTGGCCGACCTCGACGGTGCGCACCAGCTGACCCAGCCACACGCCGATCCAGGCCATGGCGTAGGTGAACAGCAGCAGCAGCCCGACGCCCAGCAGGAAGTCGACGAATCCGCCGCGCACGCGCCACCCGACGGCGAGGCCGGTGAGCATGAGCACGACCAGGATCCCGGCCTGGTAGATGATCTCGGACACGGTGCGGCCGGTGAGGTACGCCGAGCGCGCCATGGGCAGGGAGCGGAACCGGTCGACGATGCCCTTGGCCATGTCGTCGGTGACACCGATGGCCACGGTGGCGGACGCGAACGCGATGGTCTGGGCGAAGATGCCGGGCATCAGAAACTCGCGGTATGCCTGGGCCCCGCCCTCGATCTGGATGGCCCCACCGAACACGTAGGCGAACAGCAGCACGAACATGATCGACTGCAGGATCGCGAACAGCGCCAGCTCCGGAATGCGGGGAATGCGCTTCAGGGTGCGCCAGGTGACCACCAAGGAGTCGCTCAGCACGCCGCCGGGCCGAGATGCCGTGCGGTCAGCGGTGACGGTCATGCGTTCCTCCCTGCCGGGATGGGGGTTTCCGTGTCCGGTTCGTCGGGCTCGTCGTCCGGCGTCTGCTGCGCGGAGTGCCCCGTCAGGCTCAGGAACACGTCGTCGAGCGTCGGGCGTCGCAGTCCGATGTCGTCGATGCCGATACCCGCGTCGTCCAGGGCCCGGATCACGCGCACGAGCTGGCCGGCGCCGCCCCGGGTGGGGGCGGTGACCCGGCGGACGTGCTCCTGGACACTGATCTCGCCGTCGCACAGCCCGGCGACGACGTCGCGGGCAGCCGCCAGCCGATCGGGGTCGCGCACGACCACCTCGACGCGCTCGCCACCCACCTGCGCCTTGAGCTGGTCAGCGGTGCCGCTGGCGATGATCCGACCGTGGTCGACGACTCCGATGGTGTCTGCCAGCTCGTCGGCCTCCTCCAGGTACTGCGTGGTGAGCAGCAGGGTCGACCCCGCGCTGACCAGCTCGCGGATGACCTGCCACATCTGCAGGCGGCTGCGGGGATCGAGTCCTGTGGTCGGCTCGTCGAGGAAGAGCAGCTCGGGGCGGCCGATCAGCGCCGAGGCGAGGTCGAGACGGCGGCGCATGCCGCCCGAGTACGTCTTGGCGACGCGGTCACCGGCCTCGACCAGGTCGAACTGCTCGAGCAGCTCGCCGGCCCGCTGGTGCGCGGTGGAGCTGGGCATCTGGTAGAGCCGGGCGAACATCCACAGGTTCTCCCGGCCGGTCAGGTTCTCGTCGACCGCGGCGTACTGCCCGGACAGGCCGATCCGGTGGCGGAGCGCCTGGGCGTCGCGGACCACGTCGAGCCCGAGGACGCGGGCCCAGCCGGCGTCAGGTCGCAGCAGGGTGGCCAGGACCCGCACGGTCGTCGTCTTGCCGGCCCCGTTGGGTCCCAGCAGGCCGAGCACCGTGCCCTGCTCGAGCTGGAGATCGAGGCCGTCGAGGGCGCGGACCTCACCACTGCTCGACCCGTACACCTTGGTGAGACCCTCGGTGATGATCGCGGGCACTGCCTGCCTCCTCGGGACGGTAGGGATGTCATGCGGAAGACGCCCGCCGGACCGAGAACTGATCGGTCAGCGGAGCGACGACCAGCCTGAACCCTCCGGTGCGGTCGAGGTCAATCTGATTTCTGGCTCAGTCCCACCACGTCCAGGACCCAGGCGTACTCGAACGCACGCTCCTTCCACGCTTCGTATCGTCCACTCACCCCACCATGTCCCGCCGACATCTCGGTCTTGAGCAGTACCTGTGGCGCCCCGTTGCCGGTGGCACGCAGCCGCGCCACCCACTTGGCCGGCTCGACGTACAGCACCCGGGTGTCGTTGAGGCTGGTGGTCGCGAGGATCGGGGGGTAGTCGAGCGCGGCGACGTTCTCGTACGGGCTGTACGAGCGCATGTAGGCGTAGACGTCGGGGTCGTGCAGGGGGTCGCCCCACTCGTCCCACTCGGTCACCGTGAGCGGCAGCGACGGGTCCAGGATGGAGGTCAGCGCGTCGACGAAGGGGACGGCGGCCAGGATGCCGGCGAAGGCGTCGGGTGCCACGTTGACCACGGCCCCCATGAGAAGCCCGCCGGCGCTGCCCCCCATCGCCACCAGCCGGTCGGGCGAGGTCCACCGGGTGTCGCTCAGGTGCCGCGCACATGCCACGAAGTCGGTGAAGGAGTTGCGCTTGGCGAGGAGCTTGCCGTCGTCGTACCAGCGCCGCCCCATCTCACCGCCGCCGCGCACGTGCGCGACGGCGAACACCATTCCCCGGTCGAGCAGCGACAGCCGGGAGACGGTGAAGCCCGGATCGATGCTGATCTCGTAGGAGCCGTAGCCGTACAGCAGGCACGGAGCGGTGCCGTCCCTGCTCGTGCCGGCCCGGCACACCACCGAGATCGGGACCCGCGTGCCGTCGGGCGCCGTTGCCCACTCCCGGTGCTGCTCGTAGTCGGCCGGGTCGTAGCCACCGAGTACGGGCTGCTGCTTGCGCAGCACGCGCTCCCCGGACGCGACGTCACAGTCGTAGATCGAGGCCGGGGTCACGAACGAGGTGTAGGCGACCCGGACGTGCGGCTGCGACCACTCCGGGTTGGCCGCGGCCGTGCAGGTGAACAGCTCCTCGTCGAAGGTGAGCTCGTCCGGCTCGCCGTAGCCGTCCTCGGTGAGCGGGAGGATCGCCGTGCACGGCAACGCATCGCGCCGGTAGGACAGCACCAGATGGGTCGCGAAGGCGTCGACACCGTCCAGCCGGACGTCGCCGCGG
Source organism: Nocardioidaceae bacterium (assembly GCA_029266455.1). GTDB lineage: Bacteria > Actinomycetota > Actinomycetes > Propionibacteriales > Nocardioidaceae > JACCWP01. Next base: position 110,066 of record JAQSWV010000002.1, on the reverse strand, counting down.
TGCGGCAGCACAGGAGTCCAGTGCTCCGGCGTCGGCGTGTCGACCGGCGCCTCGGCGAGGGTGAAGTTCTCGGCCCCGTCGTTGTGCAGGATCAGGAACCGGTCGTCGCCCGCCACGCGGGCGTGCTCGACGGAGTACTCGACCCCCTCCCTGCGCGGAGCCACCAGGCGGGGCGTGCCGGAGGGATCGTCGCCGGCCAGCACCCGCATCTCGCTGCTGGTCTTGGACGCGGCGGCCACCACGACGTATCTCTCGCTGCGGGTGGTGCCGACGCCGACCCAGAAGCGCTCGTCGGTCTCGTGCCAGACCACCTCGTCGTCGCTCACCGGCGTGCCGAGGCGGTGTCGCCAGACCTTGTACGGCCGCCAGGCGTCGTCGACCGTGACGTAGAACACCGTCGAGGCGTCGCGGGACCAGGTCGTGGAGTGGAAGGTGTCGGGGACCTCGTCGGGAAGCAGGGCGCCGGTGCCGAGGTCCTTGACCCGCAGCGTGTAGCGCTCGTCGCCGACCACGTCGGTCGAGTAGGCGAGCAGGCCCCCGTCGCGACTGACGTCGAACGTGCCGAGGGAGAAGAACTCATGGCCCTCGGCCTCGACGTTGCCGTCCAGCAGGACCTCTTCGTCGGGCACCGGGCCCTCCCCGTCGACCGTCGGGGGCTCCCACTCGCCGGCCCCGGAGGTGGCAGCGGGGCAGCGACAGTGCACGCCGTACTGCTGGCCCTCCACCGTCCGGGTGTAGTACCACCAGTCGCCCTTGCGGGTGGGGACCGACATGTCGGTCTCCTGGGTGCGCCCCTTGATCTCGTCGAAGATCTGCTGGCGCAGGTCGGTCAGGTGGGCGGTTTGCTGCTCGGTGTAGGCGTTCTCCGCGTGCAGGTGTGCGCGGACCTCCTCGGAGTCCTTGTCGCGCAGCCACTCGTACGGGTCGACGACCGTGTCGCCGTGATGGGTGCGCTCGGTGGGCAGCTCGCGGGCCAGAGGAGGACCGCTGGTGGGGGCGTCGGGCATGGTCGGGACGCTAGCCGACTCCGCCGACCCCGGGCGGCGCACGCTCGGCCACCCGGCCACCGGCTCGGGACCCACGGCCTCCAGTGCGCGGTCGTCGGCCGCGAACGTGCGCACCGGCCCCGAAGGGGTGGCCGCGGCCTCGAACCGCACCGTGACCCGCCCGCGACCGGCGCCCCAGACCCAGCCACGGCCATGCGTGGCGTGAACCACGTCCGCACCGGGCAGCCACTCGCCGGGGTGCCGGCCGTGCCGGTCGAAGGCGTCGACAGCGAGCAGCACCGGGTCACCGCTGTCTGGACGGAGTCCGTCCGCGTCCGGGGTGGCCGCATCGCCGGTCGGGTCGGCGTCCCCGGGCAGGAGGCCGTCGAACAGGTCGTCCTGGATCCAGTCGGCGAGCCCGGAGACACCGACACCGAGAAGGCGCACGCCCCCCGACGTGTCCGTCTCGGCCAGCAGGCGCCGGACCACGGACGTGACGACCCGGACGCTGTCGGTGGGTCCGGTGAGGGTGGCGGCCCGGGTGGAGGTAGTGAAGTCGTGCAGCCGCACCTTGAGAGTCACCGTGCGCCCCGACAGCCGTGCCCGCTGCAGCCGGGTCACCACCCGGGCGCTCATCCGGTCGGCGAGGGCGGCCAGCAGTGCCGGGTCGGTGACATCGGTGCCGAACGTGTCCTCCACGCTGACGGACTTGGCCTCGCGCTCCGCCACCACGGGTCGCTCGTCCTCGGCCCGGGCCAGCCGGTGCAGCGCCTCGCCGTGTGCGCGCCCGAGCTCGCGCACCAGCTCACCCACGGGTAGCGCGGCCACGTCGCCGACGGTGCTCGCACCCAGCCGGCGCAACCGGGCGGCGGTGGCAGGGCCGACGCCCGGCACCACCGTCGCGGGCATGGGTCCGAGTAGATCCTTCTCGGCGCCGGGTGGCACCACGACGGCGCCGTCCGGCTTGTCGAGCTCGCTGGCGACCTTGGCCACCAGCTTGGAGGTGGCCATGCCGACCGAGGCGGTCAGCCCGCCCGTGACCTCCCGGACCCGGGTCCGCAGGGTGCCCGCGATGTCACGGGCGGTGTCGACGTCGAGCTCGGGGCAGGCGGCGGCGAGGTCGACGAATGCCTCGTCCAGGGACAGGGGCTCGACCAGCGGTGAGAGCTCGCGCAGCTCAGCCATGACCAGCGCGCTGGTGGCCTGGTAGGCCGCGAACCGGGGCGACAGGTATGCCGCGTGGCGGCAGCGGGACCGCGCCTCCGCCGTGGGCATGGCCGAGCGGACGCCGTACACCCGCGCCTCGTACGACGCCGTGGCGACCACCCCCCGGGCGCCGATGCCACCGACCACCACCGGCCGCCCGCGCAACGACGGCTTGTCACGCTGTTCGACAGCGGCGTAGAACGCATCCAGGTCCAGGTGCAGCACCGTCGGCGTGCTCCGCATCCGGCCATCGTCCCAGCCACGCCGGGGCGCCGGTCCGGAACCGTCCACAGCCCGCCGTTGCGGCGCGCCACCAGGCCTGCCGACCGCCCAGGCTCCGGCCATGGACGCTGCCTCGTACTCCGATGCCCCGGACCGCCCCGGGCCGCGCACAGGTGGGCCCGCGCTCCGGGTCCGCTCCCTGTCCGACCTGCTGAGTCTGGTGCCGGTCGTGCTGGGCTTCGAGCCACACGAGTCGCTGGTCGTCACCGCGGTCGCCGGCTCCCGGCCCGGCTTCCATGCACGGGTCGACCTGCCGGACCTCCGCGACCCTGAAGCGGGCGCCGCGCTGGGGACGCAGGCCGCGGCCGCCGTCGCCGCCCAGGGCTGCACGCGCGTGGCGATTCTCGGTTTCACCAGGGACCCAGCGGCCGACCCGTGCCTGCGCAGGGTGGCCGACGCGGTGGTCGGGGCCGGCATCGAGGTGGTCGACGTCGTCCGCACCGACGGCAGGCGGTACCGGTCGCTGGACTGCCGCGACCCGCAGTGCTGCCCGAAGGAGGGCGTCCCCTACGACCCCAGGTCGAGCATTCTCCGGGCCGAGGCGGCGCTCGCGGGCATCGCGGTGGCACCTGACCGTCGCGCCGTGGCCGCCCGCTTCGCCCCGTGCTCGGGCGAGACGACCGGCCGGATGCGGGCAGCCACTCGTGCGGCGGAGCGGGAGGTGGTCGCCGCGCTGGGGCTGCAGGACAGGCGAGCCCTGGCGCGACCGCCGCACCAGGCGGTTCGTGCGGCGACGACGCTCGGAGCGACCCAGGTCGACGCGCTGCTCGACCGACTGCTCGACCGGCAGGCCCGCGTCTGGCCGGGTCGTGACGACGTGCCCCCGGACGCGCGTCCGGGCCTGGCCGCCGATGCCGACGCAGCTGCTGGCGACCGGCTGAATGCCGACGCGGCGGCCTTGTCGGTGTGGTGCTCGGTGACCTGCTTTCGCGATCTCGCCTGGTCGCGCATCGACCGTGCCAGCGCCGGGCGCCACCTGGCCATGTGGTCCACGGTCGCCCGCAGGGTCGTGCCGCCGTACGAGCCCGCGGTGCTCAGTCTCGCCGCGTTCGCTGCCTGGGCGGCTGGCGACGGCGCCAGTGCCTGGTGTGCCCTGGACCGGGCACTGACCGCCGATCCCGGCTACTCGATGGCCCGGCTGGTGTCAGATGCGCTGACTCGATGCGTTCCCCCCGACGTCTGGATCCCCCCTCCCCGGAGTCTGGTGCTGGGTCTGGCCCGAGATGATGGGGAGGCGGAGTAGCCGCGGCGGCCGATCTCGGCAAGGCTGTGCCCGGAGGCCGACAGTTCCGTCGCCCGTCAGGAGGCAGGAATGGGCCAGGAGGTCGACCGGCGCGTCTTCACGCGCGAGGACCGCACGTTGTTCCGGGCCAAGGTCCGGGAGTGCCTCGACGTGTTCGCCCGGATGCTGCAGGAGTCCCGGTTCGACGCGGAGAACCCGTGCACCGGCATCGAGATCGAGTTCAACCTCGTCGACGACAGCAGCGACCCGGCGCTCCGCAACATCGAGACGTTGGAGGCCATCGCCGACCCCGACTTCCAGACCGAGCTCGGTCAGTTCAACATCGAGATCAATGTCCCTCCGCGAGCGCTGCACGGGGACGGGCTGGCAGCCTTCGAGGACGGCATCCGCGCGACCCTCAACTCAGCCGAAGCCCGTGCCGCCGACATCGGCACGCACCTGGTCATGGTCGGGGTGCTCCCCACCCTGGCCCCGGGTCACATGACGGCGGAGACCCTGTCGTCGAACCCTCGCTACGAGCTGCTGTCCGACCAGATCCTGGCTGCGCGCGGTGAGGACATCCAGGTCGACATCAGCGGGCCTGAGACGCTGTCGGTGACGAGCGACTCCATCATCCCGGAGGCGGCGTGCACCTCGACCCAGCTCCATGTGCAGGTCAGCCCCGATGACTTCGCGGGGTACTGGAACGCCTCGCAGGCGATAGCGGGCGTCCAGCTGGCGGTCGGGGCCAACTCCCCGTTCCTGCTCGGTCAGGAGCTGTGGCGTGAGACGCGCATCGCGCTGTTCGAGCAGGCCACCGACACCCGCGCCGAGGAGCTGAAGGCACAGGGGGTGCGTCCCCGGGTGTGGTTCGGCGAGCGATGGATCAACTCGATCTTCGACCTGTTCGAGGAGAATGTCCGCTATTTCCCAGCCCTCCTTCCGATCGTCGAGGACGAAGACCCCAGAGCGGTTCTCGAGCGCGGCGAGACACCGGCTCTGGCTGAGCTACGCCTGCACAACGGCACGATCTACCGCTGGAACCGGCCGGTCTATGACGTGGTGGATGGCCGGCCACATGTGCGGGTGGAGAACCGCGTGCTGCCCGCGGGTCCGACGGTGGTCGACACCATGTCCAACGCCGCGTTCTACTTCGGGCTCGTCCGCGCGCTGGTGCACGACGAGCGGCCGTTGTGGTCGCAGATGTCGTTCTCGGCCGCCGAGGAGAACTTCCACGTCGCCGCGCAGCACGGTATCGACGCCTCGCTGTACTGGCCGTCGCTCGGCTCGGTTCCGGCCACCGAGCTGATCTTGCGCCGTCTGCTGCCGCTGGCCCACCGCGGTCTCGACACCGCTGGGGTCGATCCGGCGATCCGCGACCGGCTGCTCGGCGTCATCGAGCAGCGGTGCCTCACTGGTCGCAACGGTGCCACCTGGCTCAGCCAGGCCTTCCACGCCCGCTTCGACGCCGACGCCGGTGACCGCTTCGCCGCGCTGCGTGCCGTGATGGACGACTACCGCCAGCTCATGCACAGCAACGACCCGGTGCACTCGTGGCCGCTTGCCTGAGCCGTAGCACGGTGGCCATGCACTAGCCTGCCGCGCAAGCTGCAGCGACGAGGCGCCCGGGGACGGGCCCGCGAATCAGGGAGGTCGTGTGTCGATGGGCACCATCGTGGTCGGCTACGTACCCAAGCCCGAGGGTCAGGCTGCGCTGCGTCGCGCCGCCGAGGAGGCCCTGCTCAGGGACGCCAAGCTGGTGGTCGTCAACTCACATCGGGGCTCCCGCGAGTTCGACCGCGACGACGCGGAGCGGAGCGAGCGTGACCTCGAACAGATCCGTGCCCAGCTCACCGAGGCAGGCGTGAGCCACGAGATCCGCCAGCTGGTCCGCGGCATGGACCCGGCCGACGACCTCATCCAGGTCGCTGCGGACGTCCAAGCAGACTTCATCGTGATCGGCCTTCGTCGCCGATCGCCCGTGGGGAAGCTCATCTTGGGCAGCAACGCCCAGCGTGTGCTGCTCGACTCCCCGTGCCCGGTGCTGGCGGTCAAGTCGGCCGAGTGACGCCGAGTGAGCCCACCGCCACTCGCGTGACGCTGAGGTGACGCTGAGTGACGGTGGAATGAGGTGGGGTGCAGCGCCGCGGGTGGCGCGACCATGGAGGCGCGGTGTATTGCTGAGGATCGGCGTGGCACACTGGGCGAGAGCTCCGGCTTGACTCCGGCCGAGTTCGTTGTGCCCTGATGTCGTTCTGACGAGAGGTAATCCGTGTCGTCCAGCCCGCCTCGGAAGCTGTCCGCCCCGGTGCCTGAGCATCCCCGTATCCAGCAGCTCCTCGGTGCTGGTCGTGTCCACGGCCATGTGTCGATCGCGGACGTCCGCGACGCAGCGTGTGCTGCCGGGCTCGAGCCGGGCGGGCAACACGCCCTTGCCCCGCTGCTGGAGCGCGAGGGGATCTCGGTAGTGGATGCGAGCGACGTGGCTCCGAGGCGGCGCCACGTGGCAGCGGCCGCGCGAAGCAGGGCGACAGTGACAGCCGACACCGCCACGACCAAGAAGAGCCCCGCGAAGGCGCCGGCCAAGACGACAGCCCCGGCGGCCGAGTCGGTCGAGAACGGTGCTGCGCCTGCTCCGACCCGGTCCCGTCCGAAGAAGGCGACTGCCAGGAAGGCGGCCAAGAAGGCGGCCGTGCCCGGCACGACGCGGACCATCGGTCCGGACGGCAAGGAGTACGTCGAGATCACTGTCGGCGCCGACCCCGCGGGCGGCAAGAAGGTGCTCGAGGACATCGACGACACCGTCTTCGAGAAGGACCTGGTCGAGGACCCCACGCTCAAGGAGGACGAGAAGAAGGGCTTCGTGCTCTCGACCGCTGACGAGGCGGACGAGCCGGAGCAGCAGGTGATGGTGGCCGGTGCCACGGCCGACCCGGTCAAGGACTACCTGAAGCAGATCGGCAAGGTATCCCTGCTGAACGCCGAGCAGGAGGTCGAGCTGGCCAAGCGCATCGAGGCCGGCCTGTTCAGCGAGGAGAAGCTGGCCAAGGGCGGCAAGATCTCGGCCAAGCTGCTGGACGAGCTCGGCTGGATCGCCGAGGACGGGCACCGGGCCAAGAACCACCTGCTGGAGGCGAACCTGCGCCTGGTGGTCAGCCTGGCCAAGCGCTACACCGGCCGCGGCATGTTGTTCCTGGACCTCATCCAGGAGGGCAACCTCGGGCTGATCCGCGCGGTCGAGAAGTTCGACTACACCAAGGGCTACAAGTTCTCGACCTACGCCACCTGGTGGATCCGACAGGCCATCACCCGGGCCATGGCCGACCAGGCGCGCACCATCCGCATCCCGGTGCACATGGTGGAGGTCATCAACAAGCTGGCCCGGGTGCAGCGCCAGATGCTGCAGGACCTCGGGCGCGAGCCGACGCCGGACGAGCTCGCCACAGAGCTCGACATGACGCCGGAGAAGGTCGTGGAGGTGCAGAAGTACGGTCGTGAGCCGATCAGTCTGCACACTCCGCTCGGTGAGGACGGTGACTCCGAGTTCGGGGACCTGATCGAGGACTCCGAGGCGATCGTCCCGGCCGATGCCGTCAGCTTCACCCTGCTGCAGGAGCAGCTGCACGCCGTACTCGACACACTGTCCGAGCGCGAGGCAGGCGTCGTGTCCATGCGTTTCGGGCTGACAGACGGGCAGCCGAAGACGCTTGATGAGATTGGCAAGGTCTACGGCGTCACGCGTGAGCGGATCCGCCAGATCGAGTCCAAGACCATGAGCAAACTGCGCCACCCGTCGCGCTCGCAGGTTCTGCGCGACTACCTGGACTGAGCCGAGAATCGTTATCTGCCCCATCGTCCCAGGTCAGAGGCGGTTTCGGCCCGCTGGCCAGCAGCAAGGACTGTCGGCGCGTGCCACGCGCGGCGAACACCGTCCATGGAAACCGCCGAACGCGAGTTGAGCCGCAGGCGGCGACCTCCAAGCCCGCGCCCGTCGTGACACAGAGCGGGTACGGCCCAGTTCACGGTCTGGCCCGCAGCTCTCCACCAGCACCCTGCGTACTGGGCCTCGCGGGGCAGCCCTCGACGCCAGCGAGGTAGCCACCGCGCAGTCGGCCGCGATACGTTCGTCGGCGACGGCACCTGAGGTGCCAGTGAGGGGTTGGGCCTTGCCCGATGACAAGGGCCCGGTGTGGATGTCGCCACCGCCACCGATTGCTGTGCTCAAGGCGATGAATGTTGTGATGACACCGCTGCTGTCATCACGGCTAGGTAAACGCATCAGCGGAGTCATGCTTCTCGACTTCCGAGGTAGGCGCACGGGACGCAAGATCAAGATCCCGGCGAACTACCACAACGTCGACGGAGTACCCATGGCCTTCACTGAGCGGCCTTGGCGCTTCAACTTCGAGGGCGGTGCGCAGGCAACGGTGACCCATCAAGGTCGGACCTATCGAACCACCGGAACCCTGGTACCGATGACACCTCATGACATGGCTGTGGCTGTCCACAAGTCGCTGAGCACCGGAGGGTCGGCGCAGCGCATGGGGATCAGGACGCAGGTCAAAGGGCATGATCCCTCGGTGCAAGAACTCGAGAACATCGGATCCGAACTGGGGACTTCGGTCATACGGTTCGACTTCACGCCTTGACCCGCGCGGCGGTGAGGATGACCGCTTCTCCACCCCCGGGCGGGGACCCTCGACACGGATGCATCCACCACTTGAGGGCATAGCGTAAATACCCCCCAACACACATGGCGATCCGGGACCCTCCACAGGGGCCGTGAGGTCGCGCGCGGGGGGTCTGTGGCATCGAGGGATAGAGCACGGGCGAGGCAACTGCCTTAGGCGAGCCCGACCCCCCACCCGACCAGTGCGAGAAGCCCGAACAAGAAGGTCAGACCGAGGACTTGCACGAAGAGGGGTCGCGCCTCTGCGACGGACCTCGGGCGCACCATGAGACCAAGGAGTACGAGCCCCATTATCGCCGCTGTCAGGAGCCAGGCGATGGTTTGCCAGAGTCCGCCGTTACTCCGGACAGCGAGCACAGCGGCACCCACGAAGATCACCGTTGCAGAGCTGCTGACGACGCTGAGGTATATGGACCGCCACTCTTTGCCAGTCGGCAGGAGTAGGGCCCACTGGCGACTCGAAAATCCAGCGGGTCCTGCTACCAGTGCCTTGAGCTCCGCGAGGTCTCTCGCGGTCCGGATCTCGTCACGTGTGCAGTCGCCGAGTCGTTTGGTTACTCCAGGTGCGATCTCGACGGGCAAGTACAGGTCAATGGGGTCGGTCATGCTCGGGCACGCTAGGACGCTGCTCGTGCTTTGTCAGCGGGGGAACCCGCCCGCCGTGGCGCTTGAAGAGAGCCTCGTGCTGGGCCGAGTGGTCCTGTCCGACATGAAGGCCACCACCGCCAAGGTCACCACCCTGTCTGAGGGGTGGCGCCGTCATGCCACCGACTACAGAAGCGACGCCGCCTCGTGTGGGAAAGCTGGCTGAGCCGCCTGTACGCGGCGGACGGGGCGACGACTACGTCAAGGGGGGTCCTGGCGTCGACGTTGTCCGAGGCGCCAGCGGCGCAGACATTGTGATCGGTGCCTCCGGTGCCGACCTTGTGCGCGCAGGCAAGAACCGCGACATCGTCACCGGCGGTGTGGGCGCCGACTGGATGAGCGGTGGACCCAGTGGCGACCGCCTATCTCCGGATGACGGGCAGGACGGCGTCTACGCCGGTGATGGCAACGACCAGGTTCTCGTCGAAGTCGACCAAGACGCCGACCTCATCGATTGCGGTGAGGGGGGATGACGTGGTCATCAGGGTCGACGGCGAGTTGGATCCGAGCGACACATTCGTCGCATGCGAGACGATTGAAGTCTGGATGCCGTAAGCAGTCGCCGAGGCTGCTCGAGCGCTAGCCGGTCCCAGGTTGCGGCCACGGTCTTGGTGCCGGGCTGGGAGCCTAAGGACGCAGCGCGACGCTCCGCGCCGTTTGGGGACCACTGTGGGACATGTAACCGACACAAGCAGGACGACCGGGTCTCGGGCAATCGCAACATCAGCCTGCTCCGAACGGGACCAATCAAGGGAAGTGACCGTCCGATCCGAGACTTCTCCTGGGCCAAGGTCAGGGGACTGCGTGTGCCATGTGTCGCCCCTGGAGGTGCTCCACCTCCTCACCCATGGACGCGCTGACCTCGCGGACCAGGTGACGGATATCGTCGGGATCCCAGTCGTATGCCGCGACCGCTTCCGTGGCTGCGAACAATCGTAGTGACAATCGGTCCCGGGTCGCCTGATAGCAGCCGAGCGCCTCACGCTCGGGAACGAGACCGGACAGCGAACTCAGCAAGGCGTCCACTAGCAGCTCTGCGTCGCGAAGCCCGTCGGTGATCCCATGGGACGTGATGGGGTCCTTGAAGTAGCCGGCGTCGCCGACCAAGGCCCACCCCTCTCCCCAGCTCTGTCGGACGTGGCCGGGGATCCCGGCCCAGCCGTGGATGCGGCTGACCGGTACTGCGGTGGCGACCCGCTCGGGCAGCTCCGCGCAGGCCTGCCCGAGCAGTGCTCGGAATGCCCCCTCACCGCCCGAACGCCGCCGTAGAGTGCGCATCCGCTGTGGCGACGTACCGACGAACACGCAGGTCTGCCCGTCATTGGTGGGGATGAGGCCGGCCGCCGCCCTGTCGCCGTAGGCCCATTCGTAGCCGGCCGTCTCGAGTCCCGCGAAGTAGCGGTAGAGCACGGCCCCCGACGTACGCCCCTGTCGGCAAACGGGCGCGCCGCTCGCAGTCGCCACGGTCGACCGGAGGCCGTCCGCGCCTACCGTCACCTGCGCCCGAAGGCGCCGTTCGCGGCCTTGCGGGTCCCGTGCACGGACCCCCGCCACGCGATCGCCGTCGTGGAGCAGTGACGTGACGGCGTGTTGGGGCAGGATCGCGGCGCCGGCTTCGGCGGCAGCGTCGACGAGCAACCGGTCCAGGAGGAAGCGGCGCGGGGCGTAGAGCGCGGGTACGCCCGGGCTCGGGCGGATCTCCACGTCGACGGACTGACCGTGCGCGTAGTGGAACTTCGTACGCCGGATCGCCGGAGTGCCCGCGTCGGCAACCGCTGGGAGCAGGCTCCACCGGCTTAGCTGCAGCACGCCAGCCCGCATCAGAGCGTGCGTCGACACGGTGTCGGTGCCGTACCTCTCGCGGTCGAGGAGCGCGACCCGCATGCCGGACCTCGCCAACAGCATCGCTGTCGAGGCCCCGGCGACGCGTGCCCCGACGACCACGACGTCGAAGTGGTCCATGGCGGTCAGCCGGTGGTCACGGCGATGCTGACCGGCACCCCGTGGGTGAGTACGTCGTAGACCGCCGAGCGCAGCCGGGACTGCTCCACGACGCGCCGCAGCGCGTCCGGGTCGTCCCCTTCGAGGTGGAAGCTGACTCGGATCTGCTGATAGCCGTTGCGAACGGAGTCGGACAGGCCGAGGATGCCGAGCAAGTCGATGTCTCCCTCGACCGTGGACTCCACCGAGGTCAGGGTGACGCCCCTCGCCGCCGCGACGTTAGCGATGCCAGAGGTGAGGCAGGCCGCCAGCGCGTGCAGCAGGAACTCCACCGGCGTGGGCGCGTGATCCTCTCCGACGAGCACCTCGGGGTGATCGGCGTCGTAGGTCGCCGGCTCCCGGTGGGCCAGCTCCTGGCCCGCTCCGTAGAACCCGTGGATGGTCGATTGGCTGTAGGTGCCGCTGATCCAGCGGTTGCTGGCCCGAAACTGGAACTTCGCGATCTCCGGGCTCGACTTCACCGCGTCGAGGGTGGCGAAGAGCCGGTCGACGTCAACGCCGTTCCGTGCCGGGGTGTCGGTGGTGGTCATGGTTCGGATCTCCCTTGTGGTGGGGTCGTTGGTCGACTCCACGGTCGGTCGCCTCGTCCTTGTGGCACATCCGTGACGACCACGGATGCGGTACGGATTGACCACGGAACGGCCACGGCCGACCATCAAGAGATGGCCGGGTCGCAAGGGCTGACGCGGGTCGGCGCCTCCGAGCGCTTGGGAGACGTGGCCGCAGTGATGGAGGCCGCGAGGTCCGAGCGTGCCGTGCTCTTCGGCTACCGGGGGGCGGGCGCAGTCGCCGAGCTGCCCGGTGTGCTGGCCACGTTCGACGGTCCCGGACGCGAGGTGCGCTGTGCCCAGGCGCTCTTGGCACGCGCCTCGGCAGCCCCGGGCGGTGATCCCGTACCCGGGCTCGACCGCAGGGTCGGGATCGACGCGGTGACCTGACATGGATGCTTCGCTGCCCATCGCCGACAAGGGAGTCTCGGACCGCGAGGCCGAGGTGCTTGCGCTGATCGGCGACCACCTGACGAACGCGCAGATCGCGGGCAGGTTGTTCATCTCGGTGCGGACGGTCGAGAGCCACGTCTCGTCGCTGCTGCACAAGGTCGGCGTGCCCGACCGGAGGGCGCTCGCCGATCTGTCCGGCGAGCTCTGTGCGCCGGGTCGTGACCCCTCCCTGCCCACCGCGCTGACCTCGTTCGTGGGCAGGGCGACCGAACGTGCCGCGCTCACCGAGGCCCTCGCCCACCACCGTCTCGTCACGGCCATCGGCCCTGGCGGCGTAGGCAAGACCCGGCTGGCGACGGCCGTGGCCGAGGACGTCGCACCTCGTTACGCCGGTCGAGCGAGGTACGTCGACCTCGTCCCGGTCACCGACCCGGCGATGGTGGGGGCCGCGCTGGCCACCGCATTCGGGTTCGGTGAGCAGCCGGGCAGGACCCCCACGGAGACGGTGATCGCCAAGCTGGCCGGCACCGAGGTGCTGGTGCTGATGGACAACTGTGAGCACCTCCTCGACGGCGTCACAGGCGTGATCGAGAGGCTGCTTGCCTCCTGTCCCCAGGTCACCGTGCTCGCCACCAGCCGGGCACGGCTGCGGGTCCCCTTCGAGTACGTGTTCCCGCTGTCCGGGCTGTCCCTCGACGTCGACGCCGGCGCGGGAGCCGGCGGTGGCGACGCGACGGCGCTGTTCTGCCAGCGGGCCGCGATGACAGGGTGGTCGTCACCGTACGAGGACGACCACCGGCGGATCTCGGCGGTCTGCGCCCGGCTGGATGGCGTCGCGCTGGCGATCGAGCTGGCGGCCGCCCGGGTGGCGACCATCGGCCTCGACGGGCTGGTCCGCGGGTTGGCGGACCCGCTGACGCTCCTGACCGGTGGTCCCAGGTTGGACGAACGACACCGCTCGGTCCGGTCGGCGCTCGACTGGAGCGTCGGCCTCCTCGACGACGATGAGCGGGCTGCGATGCGACGGGCGGCGGTTTTCGCCGGTCCGTTCACGGCTTCGACGGCCGCCGAGGTCACCGGGTTCGACCCCCTCAGCAGCGAGAAAGTGGCCCAGGCCCTGGCGACGCTCGCCGACCACAGCCTCGTGCTGGTGGTCCGCCGTCCGTCCGGAACCTGGTACCGGATCCTCGAGACGATCCGTCAGTACGGCGCTGAGCAGATGGACCGGATCGGCGAGGAGCATGCCGTACGCACCCGGCACCTGGCTTGGTGCCTGGCGACGGTGGAGCGGTTGCAGGCCGAGGACGAATCCGGTGGCGGGTTCGACGAGGTGGCCGACGATCTGCGGGCCGGGCTCGGCTGGGCGGCCGGCCAGCCCGCGCTGCGGGCCCACGCGCACCAGCTCGCCGCGCATCTGGCCAGACTCGCCTATTCGCGGGGGTTGCTCAACGAGGCGCAGGAGCGATTTGAGGAGTCGGCAACCCTGGCTGCCGAGGCGTCCGAAGCCGCCGAGGCGCTTCACCTCGCCGCCGCCGTGGCATGGGGCCGGCATGCGGGCAACGAGGCGATCCGGCTCCTCCGCGCCGCCGCCGAGGCGGCCCGCCGGGCCGGCCAGCCGCGTCGGGCTGCTCTCGAGCTGGTGAGCGCGGCCGAGCTGATCACCAACGCGCCCGGCATCATGTCCGAGCTGGCGCCGCCCGGCGAGGAGCTGGCCCTGCTGGCAGAGGGGCGCGTCCTGGCCGCCGGGGATCCTCACTTCGAGGCGGCGGTGCTCACGGTCACCACTGCGGCCGACGAGTTCGACCCGACGTACGGCGACCTCGCAGAACGCGCCGTCGAGCTGGCGCACCGGGTCGGGGACGCCCGGTTGGAGAGCCACGCGCTCGACCAGGTGACGGCCGTGCACCTCGTGTGCGGCGAGTACGACGGCGCCGTCGCCACCGTCCGTCGCCGCCTCGAGCTGCTCGCGCCGCGGACCCAGGACGTGGAGATGGCATGGGAGCACTCGGACGCTCTGCACATGGCGCCTTTGGTGTGCCTCGCCGCGGGAGCCCTCGAAGCAGCGCGTCGGTACGCGCAGCAACGCAGTGAGCTACCGATCTTCCGCGAGTCTGACCACCTTGCCGTCGAATGGCTGCTCGCCACCGCGGCGATCGCAGGCGACCTCGAGGAGGCGACGAAGCTCGCCCAGCGCTTCCGCCGGGGATGGCTGGAAGCCGGCCGGCCTCCGCTCGGCGGCATCGGCTTCGCCCCCTCCGCGGCGGCCATGGCGTGCGGCATCCGGGGCGACGAGGACGGCCGCCTCGAGTGGCTCGAAGTCGGCGCCGAGATGCGCCGGGTGACCGAGCGCGTCCGCGGCAGGCAGACGATCTACAGCCCCACCTTCGACGCGATGGTGGCGCTCCACCGGGGTGAGGCCGCGGAAGCGCTGGGGCACCTGTCGGGCGACCCGGAGTCCTTCAAGCCCTGGCACGACTGCGCGTGGCGCCCCTGGTACACCGCGGCGTGGGCCGAGGCCGGTGTACTGGGTGGCCTGCCTGACCGTCGCAGCCGTCTCGACCGGGCGCGGTACCTGGTGCGCGAGAACCCGGTCGCGGCGGCGATCGTCGAGCGGGCCTCGGCCGTCGATACCGCAGATCTGCCGCGGATCGTGACCACGGCCGCGACCCTGGAGGCCCTCGGCTGCCGCTACCAGCAGGCCCGCAGCTTGGTCCTCGCCGGCGGCGAGGCGCGCTTGGATGGCCAGGCGATCATGGCGGAGATCGGGGCGTCTCCGATGGCTTTGGTCTGATTGGCTTCGTGCCTTCGGGCCTACTTGTCCGCTCCTGGTGCCAGAGATGATGTGAGGAGCCGCCATGTTCCAGCGGGGCTATCACGAAGGCCCGGGGATAGAGACGCTGCCTGGTGCGGGTCCTTATGGCCACGCTCCCACTGTGCGTGCACATTCAGAGTTGCGTCCCTTGAGGCGGTGTAGTTCTCGGCTCTGAGCGTCGTGTCGTTGTCGACGTGAAGGGCCACCGTGCGACGGTCGGTGAGACCGGGCAGGTATCACAGATGGGGACGCACGATGGCTGAGTGCCTCCGAACATGCACATTGCCCCCTCGGGAGGGTCTTCCTGCCAGGCAGGGAGGTTCACTGGGACGCGCCAGTCGCTGGCCGTGAACGCCGACGCCCCGGACGGCGGTCTCGCTGCCCGGGACGTCGACGGTCACGTGACGTGGGTGCCTGCGTCGATCGAGTTGTGCCTTACTGCCAGCCCTTCTCGATGACCTCGAAGTCGTTCCAGGTGATCTGGCCCTTCAGAGCGTCGGTCGTCAGGTTGGTACCGACGTAGTTGTGCGGCTGCGACGCCTTGAGCTGCGACCCGCTGCCGGAGTTGTCGCCGATGTAGGCGCCGTTCTCCTGGAGGGTTCGAGCGACCGCAAGCGCAGCTCCGGTGAGACCACGCGCTTCGAGGTCGACGGACGGCTTGATGCGGATACGCTCGCCCTCGGCGCCGAAGCCGGCTTTGTCGCCCTCCGCGCCGACCATCGGGTGCACGACGCCGTCAGCGGTGTTCGTCTCCACGAAGAAGAGATGCAGGACGTGCCCGAGCCCGGTGTCGGTCGCGATCGCCTTGTCCAGCAAGTCGCGACGGATCACCATCGCGTCGATGATGCGCCCACGCGAGGAGAAGTTGCGCTCGTCGTCCGAGCGCGGATTCCTGTAGTCGAGCCCGTTCGAGTCGTGGTAGAAGACGGCAGCGTTCGAGACGGTGATCGTGCGCGTTGCGAGGTTCGGCACAGCGTCCGCGAACTGGACGGTGTAGCCGAAGACGGAATCGATCATCACGCCGGGTCGGTCCTGGTCGCCGTCCGGGAACGTCTTCGCGACGGAGTCAGCCATGTGGAAACCTTGCGTGCGCGTGACAGCCAGCTTCTCGTGCGAGGTGTTGCCACCCGCCAACGTCCAGATCGGGTCCGACGCCTTGCCGACGTGGTAGGACATCGCCCAGTCCTCGTTCACGTTGATCTTCGGGAACGGGGTGTCCTTCTGCTCGGGGTGGGTCGCCATGAACTCGTGGAACTGCTTGGTTCGGGCGGCGTCCACGGGAGCGCCCTCGACGCTGGACTGGAAGAAGGAGTCGGCGCCGTAGGGAAGGTCCGTACGCCCCGGCTCGGGCTCAGGGTCGGTCGGCTCAGGGTCGGTCGGCTCAGGGTCGGTCGGCTCAGGGTCGGTCGGCACCGGCTCGGTCGGCTCAGGCTCCGGCGCCACGCCGTCGACGACAGCCTCGGCCCACGCGCTGCGACCGGCGTCATTGATGGCCCGGACCTGGAAGGTGAGCGGGTCAGTCGCGCCCGCGGTCGACTTGGTCCAGACGTACTCGCGCAGAGTGTTCTCGGTCTCCCGGTTCTCCGCATCAAGCGCGACGTAGTCTGTCGAGCCCTTGTGGCTGATCGTGTAGCGGTGAATCACGCCGTTGCCGTCGTCACTCGGACGGGTCCAGGTCACCTGGTAGCCGCTGTCCGTAGCGGTCGCTGTTGCGGGCTCAGGCGCGCTCGGCTCGGCGACGATGCCAGGCTCAGGGCCCGGAGGAGCAGTGACGGTGTAGTCAGCACCGGTCGTCGACTGCGCCCCGTCGGTCGTGCGCGTGACGGTGACACTCACGGCGTGGTCGCCGGGGTTCTCGACGAGTGCCTTCCACACGGAGCGCGTGCCGTTGTCGCGCTTCTTGAGCCAGGTGTGCTCGCCCGTGTCGGAGATAGCGATGGTGTGGCGCGACTGGATGCTCTCGACGACGACCAGCTTGACCCGCACGTCCACCTCGTACGAGGTGCCGTCAGGGAAGGTGGCGCTGACGTCGAAGGCAGCGGCTCCCGTTGCGGGCACTAGCGCGGTGACCAGCCCGAGCACTCCGGCGGCGGCGATTCCGGTCGTGATGTGGCGATACATGGGAACTCCTTGCGAGCGATAGGTAACTCTGCGTAGCGTTATGACTACTCTGAGTGTGCACACCAACGGCTCGTGCGGGAAGCGACGTGGTAGGAAACCCCCGGCTGGGAAGGCGGCGAAGGCCGATCAGTTCGTCGGCTCGTCCGATCGGAGTACAGCTGTCGCCGCGCGGTGCCCAGCCGGTGCCGATCAGAGCCCGAAGGTGTGGCCAGCCATCGCGGATGGGGTTACCCGACTTGTCGGATGCCGACCGGTCGTCGCCGTTCCATCAGACCGAGCGTCCCTGGCAACCACAGACGGGGGTGTCGGCGGTAGGGGGAAGCAGTGGCGGGCCGGGCTCCGAGTGGCAGGTGCGGCGGCTGGCGACGTCGTCGCACAGCGACCGAGTGGGGGAAGTCGGTCGACACGTCCAAGAAGGGGCGTCGACCGCTAGCGCCGTCCGGTACAGCCGGTGTCAGCAGCCGAAGTTCTTGCCGGCCTGCGCCGAGATTGCGCGGAGCAGCTTGTCCCAGCTCACCCCGGCCACGCTCGAGTCGTCCTGGATGGCGGCGAAGATGCCGCCCGGGTAGTGCGGTGAGGACTGTTGTGTGCTCGCGATGCCGTCGGTGTTGTAGACGAAGGCGCCGCTGGGCAGCCGCATCTTGATCTTGCCCAGGTAGGCCCAGCTGCGCCGGTCGAAGACCTCGTAGTCGTTGCCGGTGCTGGGGCTGTCGATCTGGTCGGAGACCACGATGAGACCGGTGCCGTTGTCGCCGATGCCGGAGGCAGGGCAGGTGTACTCGAGGATGCCCTCGCCGTCGGAGTCGAAGATCGAGCTGTTGGCGAAGAAGGTCTTGCCGTTTCGGGTGTAGGGGGTGCCGTCGGGGTGGTAGGCGTACACGCCGGTGCGGGTGTTCTCGTCGGGGATGTACAGGACCGAGTCGTGGCTGTCTCCCCACATGGTCTCCAGACCCTTGGTGGGCGTGAACTGGCTCAGCTTGGCCCCGGTCGCCGGGTTGTGGACGTAGACGATGCTGTTGTTGGAGACGTAGAGCCGTTTCTGTCCACTGGGGAGTGTGAGCATCGCCAGGTTCGGCTCGAGCCCGTAGCCCGAGCCGGAGGTGATGGTCTTGACGTGGCTCAGGTTCGGCAGCGAGAACACGCAGACATTGGGGCTGAAGTTCGAGGCGACGTAGAGCAGGTCGGACTCCTGGTCGACAAGTACGCCGTTGGTGGCGCTGCCGGATCCTGCCTTGAGGCAGCTGTGCGTCAGTGGTGTCAGCTGGTCGGCGGCGGAGGCATACGGGTGCTTCCACACCTCCACCAGCGACAGGTTCTTCGAGGTCACATACATCCGCGAGTCCGAGGCATTCGGCGCCTCCCAGAACGCGATGGTGTCCACATTGTTGCCCGCACCGGTCGCCAGGTAGTCGGCAGTCACGGTGGCGCTGCCGAACGCCGGGAAGGACCCCGACCCTGGCGGTGTGGTCGTTGTGGTCGTGGTGGTGGGCGTCGTGGTGGTGGGCGTCGTGGTGGTGGGCGTCGTAGTGGTGGTCGGCGTGCCGGTGCCCGTCAGCAGAACGGCGTCAAGGGAGACCGTGCGAGCGCACTTCCACGTCTTTGCGTAGTTCGTCAGCTTTGCGCTGACGGTGTAGGTGCCGGCCGGTCTGGCGAAGCTGCTGCTGTACGCGGTGAGAGAGGTGCTGGCGACACTGGTCGCCAACGCTTTGGCGCCGTCAACACGGATCCGGATGCGGGGGTCGCCCTCGCACTGCGTGCCCTTGGCGATGATCCGCACGCCGGAGACCGCTGCCGACGCGGTGATCGTGCCCGTCGCCCGGGCACCGGCCGACTGCAGCTTCAGCACGGTCACGCCACCCTCGGTCACGACCGTGCCGGAACCAGATGTCATCCTCATCGCCTCGCCCTGAAGCTCACCGACAACGACCGGCTCCACCGCCGCCCCGGACCGAGACGGCAACACCAGTAAAGCGGCGGCAGAGGCCATGGCAACGACTGCAACCACCGCGGCGGCGCGAGCGGCCGTATTGCTTCTTCCGCCCAAGGAATTCCGGAAGGGGCCCGTGTCCACCGTGTTCATCGACTTCCAGCCTTTCGATAGCAAATCGCACATCCTGCCGCGCAATTACTAGCCCCTCGACGCCTGCGGCATCGACGCTTGACGCGACGGTTGCTTCCAGCCACAGCATGACTTCCGAACAACCGTTAACGCACGCAGCGCGAACACTTGTGTCCGTTCGGTCGATGCGGCGCACCCGCCAGTCACGCTGGTGGTTAGTGCGTGGCTCGATGGACTTTCTCGGAATGCAGCAAGAACTGCTTATTGCTGGCTAGGTGGAAGTCACGGTATAACGCGATATGGTCCCGGTCAGTCGGCGGAAGTGCGCGGCTGTTGTCGTCATGCTGGCTGACTCGTGAGTGCGGTCCTGAGGCGCCGTAGCCTCCGCGAGGTCAGCAAGAGCTTCGCTGAAAAGGGGGTGTCACCACCGCCAACCGAGGAGGATGCTCTGAGCCAGTGACTTGGAGGTGACCCTCATGTCCAGTCCCAGCTTGCTGCAGGAGATCCTCGACGACGTCCGGACCGAGCTGTGGCGGCGCCGGAGTCAGGTTCTCGCCGGCCTGACCTACGTGCTTGTCGGCTTCGGTGCGCTGTACCTGATGAGCTCGCGTGGCGCCGATTCCGGTCAGTGGTACGACACCCAGGAGCGCACCACCCTGGCGGCCGTCGGCATCGCTCTGCTCGCGCTCGGCGTGCTGATCGGCGCCGTGACCCTCGCAGTGGACCGGGAGATACGGCGCGGCCTGATGCCTGGTGCGGGGACCGGACAGCTGTGCAGCCGGGGGCGCGTGGTCGCTGTCATGGTGATCGCAGCTGCACTCGTGATCGTGGGCGCAACGGCGTTGGCCTCGTGGGGGTAGCCTCGCCCGCACCCGTCAGACGACGGCATATCGGGTGAAACCGGTTCGCTCGGCGCCGCAGGGCCGCATACTGCGGAGATGAGGTGGCTGCGGCGGATAGCGTTCGCGCTGCTCGGCACGGTCCTGCTGGTCACCGTCGTCGGCGCTGGCTCGGTGATGTCTGTCAAGATGACCAACTCCCGGGACGAGGACGCATTCCTGCGCGACCTGGCGTCGTGCTGCCGGTACGACCACAAGGCGGTCTTCATGCCGGCAGACAAGGGCGACCTGATCGCCAGTGGTGACCAGGCGTGCGCATGGTTACGGGAACAGCCGTATCCGTGGTGGCGCGGAGGAGAGAAGTACTCCTTCGACGGGATGATCGCCCGGTACAAGGACACGATGTCGGACCGGGAGTGGCGCCAGGGAACCGACCTGCCGCGACCGGGCGTGGTGCGACTGAGGGCCGGGGCAGGCCGAGGGCTGCTGCAGGGCGAGCTCGTGCAGTCCGCGTGGAGACACCTGTGTGGCGAGGCATGGGAGCTTCGCGAGCCGCTGCGCTCGTAGCCGCGAGGCTTCGGCGATCTCCGGACTCCGCCCCCACCCGGCATCCGCGTGCCGCCGCTGCCCAGCAAACAAGGGCCGTGGCGGCGTCAGCCCACCAGACCAGCAGCCGCAGCCCGAGCGCTGCTCGCGTACCGGTGCGCCTGCGCGACCCGTGCGTCGGCGGGAGAGCCGGCCAGGTTCTCGGTCACCAGCAGCGCGGCGGATGACGCAGCAGCGGCGGCGAGCCAGCAGCCGGTCGACGCGTCCCCGCGCAGCCGCGGATTCCCGTCGTCGGCGAGCGAGCGCGCCAGCCCCGCCACCTCCGCCGCGATCCCGGCGACCTGCAGGGGCACGTCGACTGCCGTGTCCAGGGCATCCACCGTCTCGGGGCTGAGCCGCCCGTACTGGCGGCGTGCCTGTACGTAGCGCCCATAGGCGGCCACGTCCGCGTCCGCCAACGCCGACGCCCGGTCGCAGAGGCGCTCCGCCGCGGCCGCGCCGGCCGGGTCGGGAGCGTCGGTGAAGCGGGCCGCCATGGTGGTCAGTGCGGCGGCGAGAGCCGCGGTCAACGCCGCCGACGCCCCGCCGCCGGGTGCCGTCGTGCGAGCGGCGACGGCTGCCAGCAGGTCCTCGACCGGCAGCGCCGCGAGCCGGTCGGACGGCGACGCGGTCAGGACAGGCCCTGGATCTCGCCGGTCTCGTCCAGGTCGATCCGGAACGCCGCCGGGGACGTGCCCAGCCCTGGCATGGTACGCATCTCGCCGCAGATGGGGTAGACGAAGCCCGCGCCGACCGACGCCCTGACCTCGCGGACCGGGAGCCGCCATCCGGTGGGGGCGCCCAGCAGCTTGGGGTCGGACGAGATCGACAGGTGGGTCTTGGCGATGCACACGGGCAGATGGCCGAAGCCGTTGTAGTCGTAGGTCTCCAGCTGCCGGGAGGCGGCAGGGGTGTAGTCGACGCCGTCCGCGCCGTACACCCGCGCGGCAACCGTCTCGATCTTCTCGCGCAGCGGCGCCTCGTCGCGGTACAGCAGCTGGAACTCCGACGGCTCGTCGGTTGCCTCCAGCACCGCCTCCGCCAGCTCGGTGGCACCGCTGCCACCGTCGGCGAAGTGCGTGCACACCGCGACCCGTACGCCCAGCTCGGCGGCGATCTCGCGGACCGCCTCGTGCTCGGACACGTGGTCCCCGGGGAAGGCGTTGATGGCGATGACCGGCGTCACGCCGTGCATGCGGACGTTGTCGACCTGCTTGCGCAGGTTCGCCCCGCCGATGTGTACCTCGTCGGGATTCTCCTCGAGCAACGGATAGGGCAGGGGCCGGCCCGCCACGATCCGGTGCCTGCCCGAATGCGCCTTGAGCGCGCGCACCGTGGTCACCACCACCGCGGCGTCGGGGGTCAGCCCGGACGCGCGGCACTTGATGTTGAAGAAGCGCTCGGCGCCCATGTCCGCCCCGAAGCCCGCCTCGGTGACCAGGACGTCGCCCGTGCGCATGCCGATCAGGTCAGCGACCACCGACGAGTTGCCGTGCGCGATGTTGCCGAAGGGGCCGGCGTGCACGAGCACGGGTGTGTTCTCGAGGGTCTGCAGCAGGTTGGGCTTGAGCGCGTCGCGCATCATCACCGCCATCGCGCCGGCGCCGCCGATGTCGTCGGCGGTGACCGCGGTGCCTTCGGCGGTGTACCCCACCACCACCCGGGCCAGCCGCTCACGCATCTCCGGCAGCGACTTGGCCAGGGCCAGGATCGCCATCACCTCGGAGGCGGCGGTGATGTCGAAGCCGCTCTGCCGGGTGATCCCGTCGGCCGGCGGGCCGAGCCCGACCACGATGTTGCGCAGCGCTCGGTCGTTGACGTCGAGCACCCGCCGCCAGGTGATCGAGTTGACGTCGAGGCCCGAGGCGTTGCCGTGGTACAGGTGGTTGTCGACCAGTGCGGACAGCAGGTTGTGAGCCGCCGTCACGGCGTGGAAGTCCCCGGTGAGATGCAGGTTGAGAATCTCCATCGGCACCACCTGGCTGTAGCCACCGCCCGCGGCCCCACCCTTGATCCCGAACGTCGGACCCATCGAGGGCTGGCGAACGGCAATCGTCGCCTTGCGCCCGACGTGGCGCATGGCTTGCCCGAGGCCCACCGTGGTGGTGGTCTTGCCCTCGCCGAGGGGGGTGGGCGTGATGGCCGTGACCACCACGTAGCGGGCGCGCGGCCGGTCGGCCAGCTCATCGATGGCCTCGAGCCGGATCTTGGCCACGTCGTCGCCGTGCGGCTCCAGCAGATGTGTGCCGATGCCCATCTCGTCGGCGAGGTCGCCCAGTGGCTTGAGCGAGGCGTTCTGGGCGATGGAGAGGTCGGACGGGAAAGTCATAGCCGCGATGGTGACATGCCGCACCGGCCTATGCCAGAAATGTTGCAGCTGACGCTTCAGGTTGCGTATTTCGCAACGATTCCAGCCGGCTGGGCGCTCGTTCCGGTCACGCCGTCAGCAGCAGCGCGGTCAGCCAGCCACCCGCCAGCAACAACGCAGCCGCCAACTCGAGAAGTATCGAGACGCCGGCAGCCCGCACGGCGTGTCCGGTCGCCGCGCGAGCGGCCGCTGCGTCCCGTAGCCGCACCCACTCCGACGTGTACACGCCGAGCACGAAACCGATGAGCAACCCGATCACCGGTACCACGAAGAACCCCACGACGCCGGTCAGCCCGCCGATCAGCAGCGTCCGGTCCGGCACCCCCACGCTGCGTAGCCGCCTGCCGGGCACCACGTACTTGACCACCTGGCTGGCCGCGGCGATGACCGTGGCGACCCCCGCGAGACCCCAGCCCGGCGCTCCGCCCTCAACGACACCCCAGGTGACGACCGCCGCCCACACCAGCAGCACACCCGGCAGGATCGGGACGATCACGCCGGCGATGCCGACGACGATCGCGAGTCCGACCAGCAGCTCGCCCCAGGGCTCCATGCCGGTCAGTGTGCACGCCTGCGGACGCTGTCAGTCGATCCCTCCACCTACGGGTCGCGTCGTCAAGCGCGTGCACAGCACGAAGCCCCGGGCACCTTCTCCCCGGGGCTTCGTCAGCTGGTCGTAGACGCGCGTCAATCAGCCGTCGCTGCTGGCGGTGGCGTTCGGCGTACCACCGAGCCGGTCGGTCTCGTCATGGATTGTTACGGCCATCTCACGCAGCTTGTCGCCGTGCTCGCGGCCGTGGTGGGCGCAGAAGAACAGTTCCCCGCCAGTGGGGAGCTGGACTCGGACGTAGGCCTGCGCGCCGCAACGGTCGCAGCGGTCCAAAGCCGAGAGGGCGGCACTCGGGGCAACAGCAGTCGTCACGCGTGTCCTCGATTCCGTCTCGTTCGGGTCCGGCCCTCGGTGGGCCTTCACCGTCCTACAACATCAGATCACACCACAGACTTCCCGGACGACCACCCACGGAGTGTGACGCTCGTCCCGCCTGCGACCTCTCGGTCCCGGCATCGCTGCCGGCCTGCTCTTCGATCTTACGTGGTGATGGGGAATCCCATCGGCTTCTGACTCATCGTCACCCCACGAGCGGCCCCACGCCCGCAGGACGCGCCCGCAATCATCCTTCCGGTGGCCTGGGTCCGACCATCCGGCGCGCTGCCGGCTTCCGGGGGGTGGGGCTGGGTACGCTGCCAACGACCCCTTGCCCGGCTGCTCGGCCGGCTGACGACCGGAGGCGTCCCACCATCGACACGGCGTACACGGCTCGCCATCTGCTGGTCCTCGAGGGGCTCGAGGCGGTTCGCAAGCGCCCCGGGATGTACATCGGCTCGACCGACACGCGCGGGCTGATGCACTGTCTGTGGGAGATCATCGACAACTCGGTCGACGAGGCGCTGGCCGGCGTCTGCACCCGCATCGAGGTCATCCTGCACGCCGACGGATCGGCCGAGGTGCGCGACGACGGCCGCGGCATCCCCGTGGACACCGAACCGAAGACCGGACTGTCGGGGGTGGAGGTCGTCTTCACCAAGCTGCACGCCGGAGGCAAGTTCGGCGGCGGCTCGTACGTCGCGACCGGCGGGCTGCACGGCGTCGGCGCGTCAGTCGTGAACGCACTGTCGTCTCGCCTCGACGTCGAGGTCGACAAGGGCGGTGCCACCTGGGCGATGTCGTTCCGGCGCGGCACCCCGGGCCGGTTCGACGGCGAGGGGGCTCGAGCGACGTTCACCCCCGGCTCCGGGCTCAGCAAGGGGGGACGGCTGAAGCGGACGCGCACGGGGTCCCGGGTGCGCTTCTGGGCCGACCGGCAGGTGTTCATCAAGGAGGCGGCCTACTCCTACGACGAGCTGGTCAGCCGGGCGCGCCAGACGACGTTCCTCGTTCCCGGCCTCGAGATCGTGATCCGGGACGAACGGCCCGGTGTGGAGGGAACTCCTCGCGAGGAGAAGTTCAAGCACGAGGGCGGCATCACGGAGTTCTGCGAGTTCCTGGCGTCCGACGAGCCGGTCGTGCCGGTGCTGCGGCTGACGGGCAGCCAGCACTTCACCGAGACCGTGCCGCTGCTGGACGACGCCGGTCACATGACCCCGCAGGACGTCGACCGGGAGGTCGTCGTGGACGTGGCCCTGCGCTGGGGCAACGGGTACGACACCCAGGTCCGTTCCTTCGTCAATATCATCGCCACGCCCAAGGGGGGTACCCACGTCAACGGCTTCGAGCGCGCGCTGACGAGGACGCTCAACGAGGCGCTGCGGAGCGCGCGGGTGCTGAAGTCCGGTGAGCCCGACGTGTCGAAGGACGACGTGCTCGAGGGCCTGACGGCCGTGGTCACCGTACGTCTGGCCGAGCCTCAGTTCGAGGGCCAGACGAAGGAGGTGCTCGGCACGCCAGGGGTCACCAGGATCGTGGCGTCCGTCGTGGGCCGTGAGCTGAAGGCCCATCTGACGTCCACCCGGCGGGCGGACAAGCAGGCCGCCCGCACCGTTCTGGACAAGGTCGCGGCCGCGGCGCGCACCCGGCTCCTGGCCCGCCAGCAGCGCGACAACCAGCGCCGCAAGAACGCCCTGGAGTCGAGCGCCCTGCCCGCGAAGCTGGCCGACTGCCGCAGCGGCGACACCGACCGCTCCGAGCTGTTCATCGTCGAGGGCGACTCCGCGCTGGGAACGGCCAAGGTGGCCCGCGACGCGGCCTACCAGGCCCTGCTGCCGATCCGCGGCAAGATCCTCAACGTCCAGCGGGCCTCTGCCGGGGACGTGCTCAAGAACACCGAGTGCGCATCGATCATCCAGGTGGTGGGAGCAGGGAGCGGCCGCACCTTCGACATCGAGCAGGTGCGCTACGGGCGGGTGATCTTCATGGCCGACGCCGACGCCGACGGTGCGCACATCCGCTGCCTGCTCACCACCTTGTTCTTCGGTCACATGAAGCCGCTCGTGGAGCAGGGCCGGGTCTTCTCGGCGGTACCACCGCTGCACCGCATCGAGCTGGCCCGCCCGAAGAAGGGTCAGGCCAGGTACGTCTACACCTACTCCGACGCCGAGCTCCAGCGGCGGCTGGCCGAGCTGTCGAAGAAGAACATCGGCTGGAAGGACCCGATCCAGCGCTACAAGGGCCTAGGTGAGATGGACGCACAACAGCTCGCCGAGACCACGATGGACCCGCGGCACCGCACCTTGCGTCGCATCACCGCCGGCAACGCCGCCGAGTCAGCCACGGTGATCGAGCTGCTGATGGGCAATGACGTGGCCCCGCGCAAGGACTTCCTCGTCCAGGGCGCCTACGAGCTCGACGCCGACCGCATCGACGCCTGAAGGCACGCCCGCACGTCGTCGGGCACGGGGACGTCGGCGGGGCAGTCGGCACTGGTCAGCGGGGTGTCGACCGCTGTACGCACCCGCAGCACCCCCGCCAAGACGGGCTGCGCCACGTCGGCGGGGTCGTCGACCGGGTCGCCCTGCCTGGCCTCGACCGACGCCTCGTACAGCGGGAGTGCCAGCACCTCGGTGGCGGCGAGCTGTCGTACCCATGGCGGCTGCGTGGCGTCAGCGGGAAGGTCCTCGCAGCCCGGCGACGTGGGAGCCGCGCAGCGTCAGGACGGCGAGTCCGGCGGCGACGAGTGCGCACACCGCAGCCCCGAGGAACACCGCATCGAGCTGGGCCAGCCCGGCCGCGAGCAGCCGGTCACCGTACTCGGGGCAGTCGGTGGGCGTCTGCGGACAGAGCTCCTGGACGGGCGGAACGTCAGCGGAGACCGCGTAGAACCGGCGCAGACCGATCGTGGTCAGAGCGGAGATCCCGACCAGCATGCCCACCATCCGGGAGACGACCAGCAGCGCGCTGCTCACGCCATGCACGGAGTGGTCGGTGACGGCCAGCAGCGCGGCGTTGACCGGAGCCACGGCAAGGCCGAATCCGAACCCGCCGAGCACCAGCGGCACTGTCGCGGCGGCTGACCGCAGGCTCTCGGCATCCCAGCCGGTCATCAGCACGAACGCCGCTGCGGCCAGCACCATGCCGGTGGCTGCGAGCAGGCCAGGGGCGACTCGTCGGAGCAGCCAGCCGCCGACGAGCGCGCCGACCGGAAGCGCCACCAGGAACCGCACCAGCACCAGAGCGGCGTCGAGCTGCGAGTCGGGGTAGACGGTGAGCCGAGCGAAGAACGGGATGTCCACCAAGGCGGCGATCAGCGCCGCGCCGACGAAGAACGACACCGACACCGCGCCCCATGCCGCCCGCGGTCGCAGGGCTCCGCGCGGCACGAGGGGAGTGGGGCTGGCCCGTTGCCGCCAGCCGAACAGCATGGCCGCAACCGCGGCTGCCGCCAGCCACACCACCCCCTGCCCGTCCAGTACGGCCGTCTCGGGATCGGCCGAGGCGAATGCGGCGATCACGCCGCCGAGCGCCACGGCGAGCAGGACCGCACCGATGACGTCCACCGCGGCCAGCACGGCTCGCCAGGTCCGCCACGTGAGGAGGGGACGACGAGCGGTGCCCTGGCGCACCAGGAACAGCGCCAGCAGCCCGTACGCGGCGAGCGCCAGCGGGCTGGACCAGCGGCTCTCACCCACGACCGGCAGGAAGGCCCGGCCCCACTCGACGTCGGTGACGAGCCCGTCAGGCTCGCGCATCAGCACGGCGACGCAGGCGAGGGCGCCGACGGCCAGGACCGCGCCGGCGACGTCCGGGGCCGCAGCGCCGGCATCGGGTCGCCGGGTCTCCGGCCGGCTCGCGACGATCGCGGCGCCGAGCACCAGCCCGACGGCGAGGTTGACCCAGAAGATCGCCCGCCAGTCGGCCACGGCGAGCACCACGGCGCCGTACAGCGGGCCCACCACAGCGCCGAGCTCCTGGACGGCGCCGACGACCCCCAGCGGAAGTCCTCGCCGGGACGGCGGCCACATGTCCGCGACCAGGGCCAGCGTGGCCGGCACCAGCCCGCCGCCGCCGACCCCCTGCAGGAACCGCCCGACGACCATCGTCGTCAGGTCGTAGGCCGAGGCGGTCAGCAGCGAACCGACCGCGAACACCACGAGCGATCCGACCAGCACGGGCGTGCGTCCGCGCAGGTCCGCGATCCGGCCGACCAGGGGCAGCATGGCGACGTACCCGAGGAGGAAGCCGGACACCAGCGGTGCCGCTCGTTGGAGCTCGTCGGCAGACAGTCCGGCGGCTGCCATCATGTCGGGCAGCGCCACCACGACGACGTAGGTGTCAGCCGCCGCGAAGGCCACCGCGGTGGCCGCCAGGGCCAGCAGCAGCCGCGCCGCCGGCTCGATGCCGTCCGCGGCGGCGGAGGGTGGCTCGTCCGGACCTGCCGAGGTCACGGAGCGGTGATCTCCACGTCATCGTCGGACGGTTCCGCGGACAGGTCGTAGGTCACGTCGTCGCCCTCGGGGTAGAAGGGGCCAGTGATGCTTGCCCCGTGCAGCTGGTCGTCGTCGTCGAGCCGGAACTCCGCCTCGAAGTCAGCGGAGGCGTCGGCGGACGGGATCAGCCGAGCCACGGACTCGCCGGGCAGGGTGCCGGTGACCGTGCGCAGCACCTGCTCGCCGTCGCGGGTCTCGCCACCGTCGCTCAGGTCCGTGGCACTGGTCAGCCACTCCGAGACCCCGCCGTCAGCCGCCAGCAGCTCTGCCGGATCGGGAGCACCGAACCGGTCGGGGTCGACCGGGGCGTAGCCGGCACTGAACGGCAGCTCCGCGTAGACGTCACCGTCCAGTGCCACGACCGCGGCGTCAAAGGTCCCGAACGCGTTGCTCTTCACGGTGATCACCCCGTCGAACGCGGGCTCGTGGTTGCCGACGCCGACCGCCGTCAACAGACCCTCGACGCCGTCGGGGAGCTCGTCCGTGCTCAGCTGCAGGTCGATGCTGGCCGCCTCGTCGAGCGTGTCGCGCGCTGCCTCCATCCGGGTGTCCAGGTCATCCGTGCTGTCGCCGCCGCTGTCGCCGGTGCAGGCAGCCACGGCGAGGACGGCAGCGGCCCCGGCGATCCCGGTCGACAGGGCGCGAGCACGCGGAGCCAGCACTGCCTCAGACTCCCACGAGGCCGGCGACAGGCCCCGTGACGGCGGCGACCGGCTGGGCGGCAGGTACGCCCGACCCGTCCCGGCGGCCGTCGGTCGGCGGCAGGTCGATCGGCGCGCCGCTGGCGGCCGTCGCCATCGCCGGACCGCTTCCGACCCACGCGAGCAGCAGCCTCTGCTCGCCTTTCAGGAACCGGTGCGCCCGCACGCCCCCCGTGGCCCGCCCCTTGCCGGGGTACTCCAGGAACGGGGTCACCTTGACGGTGCCCGCCTCGGTCCCGGGCAGCGCCGTGCCCACGCCTGCCACGGTCACGACGACCGCGGTCCCAGGAGCGGTGACCGCACCGAAGGCCACCACCTCGGCTCCGGCCGCGAGCTTGATACCCGCCACGCCGCCCGCGGACCGGCCCTGCGGGCGCACCGAGCCGGCAGGAAAGTGCAGCAGCTGAGCGTCGGAGGTCACGAAGACCAGCTCGGCGTGCTCGGCCGTCGCGTCGGGCAGGGGGACGGCGCCGACCAGGTGGTCACCGTCGTCGAGTCGGATCACGTCCCATGCGTCCTTGTTGCTGGGGGCGTCGGGCTGGACGCGCTTGACCACGCCTCTGGCGGTGCCGAGCGCGAGGCCTCGGGCAGCCCCTCCGCCGCCGGGAGCGAGGCTGGTCAGGCACAGCACCCGCTCGCCGGGAGCGAGCCCGAGGAACTCAGCCACCGGGGCGCCACCCTGCAGGTGCGGAGCGTGCGCTGTGTCCGGCAGCACCGGAAGGTCGAGCACGCCCAGCCGGTGCACCCTGCCGTGGCTGGTCACCACTCCGACCTCGCCTCGTGCCGTCGAGTGCACGGCCGAGACCACGGCGTCGTGGCGGGTGCGCCGCAACGGTGCCGGCGCCGGACCCGCCAGGTCGGGCGTGCTCGTGCGGGCGAGCAGACCCGTGGCGCCGAGCAGTACCAGGCAGGGGTCGTCGGCCACCTCCAGCGGCGTGAGCGCGGCGACCTGCTGCCCCGCCGACTCGAGCAGCACGGTGCGCCGGGAGGTGCCGTACGCCTCCACCATCTGGCCCAGCTCGTCGGCGACCGTGCGGTCCAGGAGCACCGGGTCGGCGAGAATCGCGTCCAGCTCCTCGAGGGTGCGCTGCAGCTCGTCCCGCTCCCGCTCCAGCTCGATGCGGGAGAACCGGGTCAGCCGGCGAAGCGGCAGGTCGAGGATGTGGGTCGCCTGGACCTCGGAGAGGTCGAACACCTGCATGAGCCGCTCACGGGCGACCGCCGCGTCGTCGCTGGTCCGGATCAGCTGGATGACCTCGTCGAGGTCGAGCATCGCGACCAGCAGCCCGTCGACCAGGTGCAGGCGGTCGGCGGCGCGGCCACGTCGATACGTCGTACGGCGCCGGACGACGTCGCGACGGTGGCCGAGGTAGACCTCCAGCAGCTCCTTGAGCCCCAGCGTGCGCGGCTGCCCGTCGACGAGTGCCACCGCATTGATGCCGAAGGAGTCCTCCAGCGGCGTGCGCTTGTACAGCTGCTCCAGCAGGACATCGGCACGGAACCCGTTCTTGACCTCGATGACCAGGCGCAGGGCGTTGTCCCGGTCGGAGAAGTCGTTGACGGCCGCGATCCCTTGCAGCTTCTTGGCCTGGACCAGGGTCTTGATCTTCTCGATGACCTTCTCGGGACCGATCCCGTAGGGCAGCTCGGTCACGACGATGCCCTGGCGGCGTGCGCTCACCGACTCGATGCGGGCAGTGGCCCGCATGCGGAACGACCCGCGGCCGGTGGCGTACGCGTCCCGGATACCGTCGAGCCCGACGATCTTCGCACCGCTGGGCAGGTCGGGGCCTGGCACGAAGCGCATCAGCTCATCGAGCGAGGCCTCGGGGTGCGCGATGAGGTGTCGCAGGGCGGCGACCACCTCGATCAGGTTGTGCGGTGCCATGTTGGTGGCCATGCCGACGGCGATGCCGGAGGCTCCGTTGACGAGCAGGTTGGGGATGGCCGCGGGCAGTACCCACGGCTCACTCTCACGGCTGTCGTAGTTGGGGCGGAAGTCAACCGTGTCCTCGTCGATCGATGCCGTCATGGCCATCGCCGGCGCGGCCATGCGGCACTCGGTGTAGCGCATCGCAGCGGGGCCGTCGTCGAGGCTGCCGAAGTTGCCGTGGCCGTCGATCAGCGGCAGTCGCATGGTCCACGGCTGCACCTGGCGGACCAGGGCGTCATAGATCGCGCCGTCGCCGTGCGGGTGCAGGCGGCCCATCACCTCACCGACGACGCGAGCGCTCTTCACATGACCACGGTCAGGCCGCAGGTTGAGGTCCGCCATCGTGTAGAGGATGCGGCGCTGCACCGGCTTGAGACCGTCGCGTGCGTCCGGCAGGGCCCGCGAGTAGATGACCGAGTAGGCGTACTCGAGGAAGCTGGCTTTCATCTCTTCGCCGACGTCGATGTCGACGACCTTCTCGTCGAAGTCGTCCGGCACGGGCGGAGCAGGGCGGCGGGCCATGCAGACATTGTCACTGTCCGCGCCGACGGCACCTCCCGCGGCACGCGGTCGGTGCGTCGTTGGTCGGCACGGGCCGGCTCAGGACCGGAGCTCGGGGAAGTCCGCCACGTCGAACTCGACCCGCCCGGTCGTCGTACGGTCGCGCTGGGCCGCTCGTAGCTCCACCCGGCGGATCTTCCCGGAGACCGTCTTGGGCAGGCCGACATCGGGAGGGACGAACTCGAGCAGCCGCACCCGCTTGTACGGCGACAGCTGGTCCCTCGCGTGGCCCAGGATGTCCAGAGCCGTCTCACGGGACGGCTCGTGGCCGGCGGCCAGCGTCACGAAGGCCTTCGGCACGGACAGCCGGACGGGGTCGGGCGAGGGCACGACGGCTGCCTCGGCGACCGCGGGGTGCTCCATGAGCACCGACTCGAGCTCGAAGGGGCTGATCCGGTAGTCGCTGGCCTTGAACACGTCGTCCCCGCGCCCGACATACGTCAGGTAGCCGTCGGCGTCGCGGCTGGCCACATCACCGGTGTGGTAGAGGCCGAGGCCCATCGCCCGGGCAGTGAGCTGCTCGTCGCCGGAGTAGCCGGTCGTGACCCCGACCGGCCGCGGCGCCAGCTCGACGCAGATCTCGCCGTCGTCGCCCACCTCTCCGCTGACAGGGTCGAGCAGGACAACCGAATAGCCCGGTAGCGGGCGCCCCATCGCGCCCGGCTTGACCGGCTGGCCGGGCGCGTTGCCCACCAGAGCGGTGGTCTCGGTCTGGCCGAACCCGTCCCGCACGGTGATGCCCCAGGCGTCGCGGACCTGCTCGATCACCTCGGCGTTGAGCGGCTCGCCGGCCGCCACCAGCTCGCGTACGACCGGGCTCCATGCGGACAGGTCCTCCTGCACCAGCATCCGCCACACCGTGGGGGGAGCACAGAACGTCGTCACGTCCCGCTCGGTCAGCACGCGCAGCAGCGTCCTGGCGTCGAACCGAGGAGCGGCGAGCACGAGCGCGGTGGCGCCGGCGTTGAACGGCGCGAAGAAACACGACCACGCGTGCTTGGCCCAGCCCGATGACGAGATGTTCATATGCACGTCACCCGGCTGCAGGCCGATCCAGTACATCGTGGACAGGTGGCCCACCGGGTAGGACGCGTGCGTGTGCTCGACCAGCTTGGGCTGTGCCGTCGTGCCCGAGGTGAAGTAGAGCAGCAGGAGGTCGTCCGGGCGGGTGACCGGGACGTCCTCGCCGTCGGCCGCCACCACCTCGGCAAGCCGGGGGTGGTCGTGGGTCAGTGCGTACGGCTCCCACCCGGGCGCCTCGCCGTGCCCGTCGCCCAGGTCGACCGCGACCTTGAGGCAGTCGTCGGCGATGTCGCCGAACCGGGGTGTGTCGACGGTGGCCGACACGACCACGCCGGCACCGCCCCGGTGCACGCGGTCGGCGAGGTCGGCACGCGACAGCAAGGTGGTGGCCGGGATCATGACGGCACCCAGCCGGATGCAGGCGAGCATCAGCTCCCACAGCGGGACCACGTTCCCCAGTACCAGCAGCACCCTGTCCCCGGGGCGCACGCCGCGGGTCCACAGCCAGCCCGCCACCTGCTGGGACCGCTCGCCGAGCTGTGCGTAGGTGATCACCGTGTCGCGCAGACCGTCCGCACCGACCGGCTCGACCAGGTGCAGGGCGGTCCTGGCTCCCTGCTCGGTGGCGAGCGCGTCGAACCAGTCGGCGGCCCAGTTGAACGTCTCCATCGACGGGGGGTGGAAGCCGAGGCAAGCGCTCTCGGCGTCCTCCCGGTGCGCCAGCAGGAAGTCGCGGACGCCGCGGAACGCCCGGGTGGGGCCGAGGTCAGCGGGCGCAGACGGCGGACGAGAGGTCATGGGCGCAGAGTCTGGACCGGGCGAGCAGCCGTGGACAACCGCTGCGTGTGCCGGACGGGGGCGCTGACCGGATGCCGGGCAGCTGCCGACGCGGTCCACCAGTCCGGCGGTCCGCCATGACCGCTCGCCGGTCCGGCCCACTCGATAGATTTGCCGCGTGAGCGCCGCGACCGCCGAGCCCGATCAGCCGTCGGCGGGCTATCCCTCCTCCTGGGAGGCCGACGTGGTGCTCCGCGACGGCAGGGCGGCGCAGCTGCGCCCGATCCGTCCCGAGGACGCCCAACGGTTCACCGACTTCTACTCCCGGGTGTCGGACCAGTCCAAGTACTTCCGCTTCTTCGCGCCGTACCCGACGCTGTCCGACCGTGACGTCCGGCACTTCACCTCCGTCGACCATCACGACCGCGTCGCGTTGGTCGTCACGCTCGGCGACGACATCATCGGCGTCGGCCGCTTCGACCGGATCGACGACGAGCGGGCCGAGGTCGCGTTCCTCATCGAGGACGCGCACCAGGGCCGCGGGCTGGCCCAGCTGCTCCTCGAGCACCTCGCCGAGGCGGGGCGCGAGCGGGGCTACAGCAAGTTCGAGGCGGAGGTGCTGCCCGACAACGTGCGCATGATCAGGGTGTTCCGCGAACAGGGGTACCGGGTCGCCGGCGGCATCACGGACGGCGTCATGCGGCTCGAGTTCCCGATCAGGCCGACCGACACGTCGATCGGGGTGGTCCAGGCACGCGAGCACCGGGCCGAGGCCGCCTCGATGAAGCGCCTGTTCGACGTCCACAGTGTCGCGGTGGTGGGCGCCAGTCGGCGGCAGGACACCATCGGGCAGACGCTCGTGCGGAACCTGGTTCTCGGGGACTTCACCGGTGTCGTGTACGCGGTCAACCCGCAGTCCGAGGCCATCTCCGGGCTGCCGGCGTATGCGTCGGTGCAGGACATCCCCGGCGAGGTCGACCTGGCGATCGTCGCCGTCCCCGCGGACGCCGTCGCCGACGTGGTGCTCGACTGCGCGGCGAAGGGCGTGCACGGCTTGGTCGTGATCTCGTCGGGCTTCGCCGAGACGGGCCGCGAGGGCCGCGAACGGCAGCGCCGGTTGCTGGCCCTGACCCGCAGCTATGGGCTCCGGCTGGTCGGCCCCAACTGCCTCGGCGTCATCAACACCGCCTCCGATGTGCGCATCAACGCGTCCCTGTCACCGCTGATGCCCCCTGCCGGGCGGGTCGGCTTCTTCTGCCAGTCCGGTGCCCTGGGGGTCGCGATCCTGGAGAACGTCGACCGGCGCGGCCTGGGACTGTCCACCTTCGTGTCCGCGGGCAACCGCGCCGACGTGTCGGGCAACGACCTGCTGCAGTACTGGGAGGAGGACGACGCCACCGACGTGGTGCTGCTCTACCTCGAGTCCATCGGCAACCCCCGCAAGTTCTCCCGGATCGCGCGGCGGGTGTCGCGGCACAAGCCGATCGTCGCGGTGAAGTCGGGGCGCACCACCCAAGGCGTTCCCGTCGGCCACGCCGTCCGCCACACCAGTGCGCCGCAGGCGGCCGTCGACTCGATGTTCCACCAGGCGGGTGTCATCCAGGTCGACACGCTCGACGAGATGTTCGACGTGGCCCAGCTGCTGGCCTACCAACCGCTGCCGCGGGGGCGGAGGGTGGCCGTGGTCGGCAACTCCGACGCTCTCGGGCTGCTGGCCGCCGACACGGCCTCGGCCGTCGGCCTGGACGTGCGCGAGCCGGTGGCGCTGGGCTCGGATGCCAGCGCCGAGGACTTCGAGCGGGCCCTCGACGAGGCGATCGACGATCCAGGGGTGGACGCCGTGGTGGCCGTCTACATCCCGCCGCTGGAGTCGACCGGCGCGGACGTCGCACTGGTCCTCGCCACCGTGGGCGAGCAGTCCGACAAGCCGATCGTCTCGACCTTCCTCGGTCGCGAGGGTGTGCCCGAGATGCTGCGGGTGCCCGACGTCGAGGGGATGCCCGGGCGTGGGTCGGTCCCGTCGTACCCCGCACCGAACACCGCCGTGCGTGCCCTGGCCAAGGTGGTCGAGTACACGCAGTGGCTGGCCCGGTCGGACGGCGACGTGCCGGCCTTCGAGGAGATCGACACGCCGACCGCCCGACGGGTGGTGGAGGGCACCCTGGTCGCCTCGCCGACCGGGGACAGTCTGTCCGCGGTCCAAGTCCACGACGTGCTGGCTGCCTACGGCATCGACCTGTGGGAGCAGGTGGACGTCGACTCGGTCTCGTCGGCCATCGCCGCCGGTGAGCAGCTGGGCTGGGACGTGGTGTTGAAGGCCCACGCCGAGCATCTGCGGACGCGGCCCGACATGTTCTACGTGTGGCGCAACATCGACGGCGCCGAGGAGATGCGCCAAGCGTGGCAGGAGCTGACCCGCGGCCTGGCCGACCCGCGGGAGGGCCGCTTCGTGGTCCAGCGCCAGGCCGGCTCGGGCGTGCCGGTGACGATCGAGGGGTTGGAGGACCCGTTGTTCGGGCCACTGGTGTCGTTCGGGCTCAGCGGCGCCCCCAGCGAGCTGTTGCACGACCGCTCGTGGCGGATACCGCCGATGACCGACTCCGACGCCGCGGCCATGGTGCGTGAGATCCGCTCCGCCCCGGTGTTGATGGGCTACCGCGGCGCCGAGCCGGTCGATCTGACCGCGCTCGAGGATCTCGTGCAGCGGATCGCCCGTCTCAAGAACGACCTGCCGCACCTGGCCTGGATCGAGCTCGCCCTGGTCCTGGTCAACGCGTCGGGGGCCACCGTGCTCGACGCAGGCGCCAGGGTGGCGCCCACCGGTGCCAGCCGGAACGACCTCTTCGCCCGACGCCTGGCCCGGATGCCGGGCGACACCGTCCCCGGCTGAACAGGCGCCTGGAGGGCTTCACCGACTGGGGACGCCGGCCGCGTACGAGGCGGTGTCCGCCGAGGGAGTTGCCATGCCGGGTCTGGACCGCGACACCGGGAGAGACTGCTGACCGATCCTGACGCCGTGCCAGACTGACGGGCATGGCCGACCGCACCTCCGAGCTGTACTCCCACATCGAGTCGGCCGGATATCACCCGGAGGCGGTCTCGGACGGGGTCGCGGCCGCGGTGGTCGACGAGCCGGTGGTCGACTTCCTCGTGCACCACGAGCCGACGTTCGACCAGGACGAGGTCAGGCGGCACGTGACCGTGGTCGTGCTGACCCCGACCCGGCTCGTGGTCGGACACACCGACGAGCACCCACCTGACGACCTGCTCCCGGAGCCGTACACCTCCACCACCAGCGAGTCGGTCGGCCTGGACGCGGTGCGGTCCGTCGTGGTCAACCGCATGGCCGCCCAGCAGGCGCCCTCCGCCCGCACCAGCGGCTCGAGACCCCGCGAGGCCGTGCTCACGGTGGCGTGGGGGTCGATCCGGCACGTCGACCTCGAGCCGGCCGCATGTGCCGATCCGGAGTGCGAGGCCGACCATGGCTACACCGGCACCGTGACCACCGACGACTTCTCGCTGCGGGTGAGCGCCGCCGCCGACGGGGCCGACGCGGTCGAGCGGGTCCTGGCCTTCGCCCGCGCGCTGTCCCAGGCGACGGTGCGCGTCGCTGCCCGCGCATGACCGCCGCGCCCCCCGTCGACGACGTGGAGCCGGTCCTCCCGCGGTACGGCGACAACTCCCTGGCTGACCTGCTCCCCTCCGTCGCCGCACGGGTAGGGGTCGCCGGGTGCCACGACTCCTTCGGGCTGCCTGCGGCCGACCGCTGGGTGGTGCTCCTGATCGACGGCCTGGGCGACCGGCTGCTGGCCGAGAACGCGGACGAGGCGCCCTATCTGGCGTCGCTGCGGACCGGCGCGCCACCACTCACCGTCGGCGTCCCCTCGACCACCGTCACGTCCATCACCAGCCTGGGCACCGGGCTGGCTCCCGGTAGGCACGGCATCGTCGGCTACACCAGCCGGATCCCCGGGACGATGCGGCTGCTGAACGCCCTCACCTGGGACGGGTCCGTCGATCCGGTGAGCTGGCAGCCTCACCCGAGCATGTTCGCGCGGATCGCGGCAGCCGGCGTGGAGGCGAGCGTGGCCAGCCGGGGCTCCTTCCAGGGCTCGGGGCTGACCCAGGTGAGCCAGCGAGGTGCTACGTACATCGCCTCGGACACGCCCCGGGACCGCGTCTACGACGTGAGCGACGTCACGGAGGCCGCGGCCCGGGAGGGCCGCAGATCGGTGACCTACACCTACGAGTCGCAGCTCGACCACGTCGGTCACGAGGAGGGCTGCGGGAGCGCAGCCTGGCGAGAGGTCCTGCGCGCCGTCGACAGGGACACTCTGGCGCTCCGGAACGCGCTGCCGGCCGGCACCGCCCTGGTGATCACGGGCGACCACGGCATGGTCGACGTCCCCGACGACGACCGGCTGGACGCCGACGACGACCCCGTGCTGCGCGAGGGGGTGGTGCTGCTCGGTGGCGAGGCCCGCTTCCGTCAGCTGTGGACCTCGGCCGGCGCCACCGAGGACGTGGCGGCCTGCTGGCGCGAGCGCTGCGGCGACCGTGCGTGGGTTCTCACCCGTGAGGAGGCCGAGTGCGCGGGCTGGTTCGGTGACGTCGCCGACAGTGTCCGACCCCGCATCGGGGAGGTACTCGTCGCCTCGCGCGGCACGTTCGCGGTACTGGCCTCCCGGGCCTTCCCCGTGGAGACGCGGATGCGTGGGTTCCACGGCTCACTCACCCCGGCCGAGATGTTCGTCCCCCTGCTGGTCGACGTGGTGCCGGCCTGACCGTGGCCGAGCGACCGGCTCCCGGCGCCGCGCAGCCGCCGCCACCCCTGGTGACGGCGCGAGAGCTGGCGGCCACGGACCAGCCGGTGACGCTGCTGGACGTGCGCTGGTCGCTCACCGGGCCGCCGGGTCGCCAGGCGTACGAAGCCGGCCACCTGCCGGGTGCGGTCTTCATCGACCTCGACTCCGAGCTGGCGGCGTCACCGGGGAGCGCGGGTCGGCACCCGCTGCCCGATCCGGACGCCCTGCTGGCCGCGCTGCGGCGCGCGGGCGTGCGCCGGGACCGGATCGTCGTGTGCTACGACCAGCGGGACGCCACGGCAGCGGCGCGGGCCTGGTGGCAGCTGCGCGATCTCGGGCTCGACGGCGCGCGTGTCCTCGACGGGGGCTACGACGGGTGGGTGGCGGCGGGCGGGGAGGTCGAGACCGGTCCCGGGCGCCGGCCCGAGCCTGGCGACGTCGTGGGCGCCCCTGGGCACCTGCCCCGGCTGAGTGCGGACGA
This sequence comes from Nocardioidaceae bacterium, assembly GCA_029266455.1. Taxonomy (GTDB): domain Bacteria; phylum Actinomycetota; class Actinomycetes; order Propionibacteriales; family Nocardioidaceae; genus JACCWP01. The sequence goes on along the minus strand of JAQSWV010000002.1, from coordinate 71,607 downwards.
GGCAGCCGCCCTGGCCACAGCGGGCGTGCTGCTGGACGCACGGGCAGGCGAGCGGTTCCGCGGCGAGGTGGAACCGGTGGACCCTGTGGCCGGGCACGTGCCGGGCGCGGTGAGCGCGCCGGCGCAGGACAACGTGGACGCCGCGGGCCGGTTCCTCCCGGCCCATCAGCTGCGGCGGCGCTTCGCCGCCCTGGGCGTCGACGGGACGCGCCCGGTGGGCGTCTACTGCGGCTCCGGCGTGACTGCCGCGCACGAGATCCTGGCACTCCAGCTGGCTGGCGTAGACGCCGCGCTGTGGCCCGGCTCCTGGAGCGAGTGGACCGCGGATACGGGACGTCCCGTCGCGACCGGACCCTGAGACCCGCAACGGCCAGCTGTGGCGGGCGTCAGCTCTGCGGCTTCGAGCCGAACATGATCTCGTCCCAGCTCGGCACCGACGCACGGCGGCGGTCCTTGCGCCGTCGCTGGCGGCCGGTGTCGCTCTCGTCCGGACCGTCGACGTCGTCGCGGAGCGCGGGCTCGAGCTCGTCGCCGACGGCGCGGGCCAACGCGTCGACGTCGTCCGAGCCGGCCTGGAGGTCGGCTGGAGCGGGAACGTCTGTCATCGGTTCGGGCGTCGGGTCGAACGCCAGCTGCTCGCCGAGAGCCGCGGCGCGGGCGGATCCGATCGAGGTGACGGGCTCGCTGCCGTCGTCGCCCTGTGGATCGGCGCCGCCCGGGACCGGCCGCCCTGCCGAGACGCGGATGTGGGGCTCGTCCGGCTCGGGCTCGACCGAAAGGGGCGGCTCGTCGCCGACCAGTCGACGGGCTGCGTCGTCGTGGGCCACGACGTAACGGCCCGGCACATCGAACAGGAACGTCGCGGGCTCCCCGCTGCGCGAGGCGGCCACCGTCACCGCCCAGCGGCCGTCGTTGCGCCGCCACGAGTCCCAGCCGGCATCGGCGGGGTCCATCCCCCGGCTCCGCAGGTGCTCGTCCACGGCATCGCCCAGCAGCCGCCCGGGGCCCGACGCGTGCTTGCGGCGGAGGCCGCTGCGGCGAGCCTGCAGGCAGATGTGCTCGCGTTCGGCCAGCACCGGGCCGGCGTAGGCCATGATCCGGTCCATCGACATCTGCGCGACGGCGGCGACCGCCTCGGGCGACTCGCCGGCGCGGATGCGGGACTGGATGTCGCGGGGCCGCAGGGCACTGTCCATGCTGATCTCCACCTGTCCGAGCCGGGCGCGGTCGCCCCGGGATGCCGCACGTAGCCGATCGTCGAGAGGAACGCGGTACTGCGTGCCGGTCTCGTCGCTGAGCAGGACGAAGCGCTGATCCTCGCTCAGTCCGTCGAGACCGAGGTCACGCATCGGGTTGCCTCCTGGGGTCCGCACGCACCGGTGCGGACGACTTGTCGACAGTGTGGTCCCCGGCCCCGTCCGATCCAATCCGCCGCGCCGGTGTCGGGCGGATAGTCCACGCGAGCAGAGCGGCCAGACCGCCTCCGGCGACCGGGACCAGGAACGCCAGCGTCGCCCCCGCGGCGTCGATGGTGGCACCGGCGCCAGCCGCACCGGGTGCGACGCCGATCGCCAGGCCGGTCGTCGCCCAGGTCATCCCCTCGGTCAGTCGCGACGACGGCACCGTCTGCTCCACCAGGGCCATCGCCGCGATCAGAGTCGGGGACACTGCCAGCCCGGAGGCGAACAGGCACAGCGCGAGGCCCCCCGACGACCCGGCCAGCATCGCCGTCGCCATCGTCGCTGTCAGGGCCAGGGCACCTACCCGGAACTGCAGCAGCGGGTCGACCGCGGGCAGGGCACCCACGGCGATCCCGGCGAGCAGGCTGCCGGTCGCCCACAGCGCGAGCATCCACCCGGCATCGCCCCGGCTCCCCGCCGCCTCGGCGAAGGCGACGGTCGCGACCTCCGCGCCACCGAAGAAGATGCCGAGCCCCGCCGAGGCCACGGCCAGCGGTGCCAGGGTGGCCCAGCCCATCGCCGGTGCGACGTCGCCCGGCGACCGCCGCGGCCTGACCGGCGGGGCGGTACGCACCTGAGCGACCAGCAGTACCCCGCCGACCGTGCCGAGGACGGCGGCTGCCACCACACCGGCACTCGGGTGCACGGCCGTGACCAGAGCGGTGACCAACACCGGCCCGATCACGAACACTGCCTCGTCCACCACGGCCTCGATGGCGAAGGCCGTCGGCAGCAGCGACCGTCGCCGGAGCAGCGCGTGCACCCAGCGGGCTCGCACCAGTGACCCCCACGGGGGATACGAGGCGCCGGCCAGCGTCGCGCCGGCGAACCACCAGGGTCTCGACCAGCCGAGCTCCACGCCGACGCAGAGCAGCGTGGTCCCAGCGGCGAACACGACGAGGACCGGCAGCACCACCCGTGCCTGACCGTGCCGGTCCACCAGCCGCCCCACCACCGGCTGGCCGCACGCCTCCGCGACCACGTACGCCGCCGCCAGCGCGCCTGCCGTGCCGTACGACCCCGTGCGGTCCGAGACCAGCAGCACGATGCCGAGACCGGTCATCGAGAACGGCAGCCGGGCCAGCAGCCCGGCGCCGCTGAAGGCGGCCGCACCCGGTACGGACAGCACGCGACGGTAGGTCTGGAGCACGACTGACTTCCCGAACTTCTTCCGAACCTTCGTTTCCCGGAGCTGCGTGCTGGCCATGCCGCGACGCAGCGCCGGTTCAGCGTACGTGTCAGGCTCGTGCCATGGTCGGCTCACAACCCCCGCCCCGCACAGCGCCCTATGACGCCCTGCTGCTGGTGTCGTTCGGCGGCCCGGAGGGACCCGACGACGTCATGCCGTTCCTGCGCAACGTCACCGCCGGCCGGGGGGTCCCCGACGACCGGCTCGCCAGCGTCGCCGAGCACTACCACCTTTTCGGCGGACGCAGTCCGATCAACGACCAGTGCAGGACCCTGGTGGCCGCCGTACGGGACGACCTCGCCGCGCACGGCGCCGACCTGCCCGTCTACTGGGGGAACCGCAACTGGGACCCGTTCCTGGCCGACACGATGGCGCAGATGGCTGCCGACGGTGTGCAGCGGGCGGCCTGCTTCGTGACCAGCGCCTACTCGTCGTACTCAGGTTGCCGGCAGTACCGCGAGAACCTCTTCGACGCGACGGCCGCGGTGGAGGCCGCTGGAGCGACCACGCCCCGCCTGGACAAGCTCCGGCACTACTTCAACCACCCCGGCTTCGTCGGCCCGGTGGTGGACGGCGTGGTCGCCGCACTCGGCCGGTTGGGCACCGGGGCCGACGCTGCCCGGCTCGTGTTCGTCACCCATTCCATCCCCGCGGCGATGGCCGCGGCGAGCGGCCGGCACCCCGACGACCCGGTCGGTGGCGCCTACGTCCGCCAGCACACGGACGTGGCAGGAACCGTCGCCACCGCCGTGGCCGAGCGCACCGGGACCGCACACTCGTACGACCTGGTCTACTGCTCGCGGTCCGGGCCACCGCAGGTGCCGTGGCTGGAACCCGACGTCAACGACCACCTCGAGGCGCTGGCCGCCGACGGGGTGCCCGCGGTGGTCCTGATCCCTATCGGGTTCATCTCGGACCACATGGAGGTGGTCTTCGACCTCGACACCGAGGCTCGCGCCACTGCCGAGCGCCTGGGGCTCGGTGTCGAGCGGGCGCCCACCCCTGGCGCCGACCCCCGGTTCGTGGCGATGGTCCGCGAGCTGCTGGTCGAGCGGGCGGCTGCCGAGCGCGGGGCGAAGCCGGTCCGCCCCGGCGTGGGCGGGCTCGGCCCCAGCTGGGACGTCTGCCCGACCGGCTGCTGCGCCAACCCTCGCGCGCCCCGGCCGGCACTGTGCGGCGCAGACGCCCCCGACCCGGCCGGGGCGGTCCGGTGACCGCCCAGGACCCCATCGGGCTCCCGGAGCTCCGTGACCTGGCTTTGTCGGCGGCGCGCGAGGCGGCCGCCTGGGTGGCCGACAACCGTGCGCCCGGCCGGGTGGGCGTGACCTCCACCAAGTCGGGGCCCACCGACGTCGTCACGGACTTCGACACCGGAGCGGAGCGGCTGCTGCGGCTGCGGCTGCTCGGCGCCCGGCCGGACGACGGCATCCTCGGCGAGGAGGGAGCCAGCGTCGAGAGCCGGTCCGGGGTGACCTGGGTGGTCGACCCGATCGACGGCACCGTGAACTTCGTGTACGACCATCCCGGCTACGCGGTGTCGGTGGCCGCGCAGGTCGACGGCACATCGGTGGCCGGTGCGGTGGTCGACATCGGCTCCGCCACCGCGTACTCGGCGGTGCGTGGCGGGGGAGCCCTGCTGCACCCCGCCGGTGGCGGGTCGGAGCGGACGCTGCGCGTCCCGGACCCACCGACGCTCGACCAGGCGCTGGTGTCCACGGGGTTCAACTACGACGCCGCGATCCGCTCCTCGCAGGCGACGGCGGTGGCGGCCCTGCTCGGACAGATCCGCGACATCCGCCGGGTCGGAGCAGCGTCGCTGGACCTGTGCATGGTCGCCTCCGGGCAGGTTGATGCCTACCTGGAGCAGGGCCTCAACGAGTGGGACCGCGCGGCCGGCGGACTGGTGGCCGAGGAGGCCGGGGCCGAAGTCGTCGACCTGGAGGGCCGGCGGCCCAGCAAGCGGATGACGATGGCCGCGGCACCGGGCCTGCTCGAGCCGCTCCGCCGGACCGCGGTGGACTGCGGCTTCTGAGCACGCGCGATCGCGGACGCGGACGGTGCGGCACCGCCGCCGGTCGCCGTGCACGGCGAGTTGCTCCGGGCGTGCCGGGGAATAGCCACCGCCGGCCCGAGGTTACGTCGGGCACGAGGCCGGTCACGGACTCCGGGGATCCCTCGGGGGACCCGCGAAGACCTCCGGGGAACGGTGTGACCGAGGCCACCTCGGCGGATTCGATCGACGCGTGTGTTATGCCGGGTTGTGGGGCACAATCGGCGCCCCCGGGTGTTCACGCGCAGGGCGGCATCGCACCCGCCCTACCTGCAGCGACTGCGAGGAATCAGTTCAGACATGGCCACCGACTACGACGCACCACGCAAGACCGACGACGACAGCGCCGAGGACAGCATCGAAGAGCTGAAGTCACGCCGTCACGACAAGAACTCCGGCAAGGTCGACGAGGACGAGGTCGAGGCCGCCGAGGCGTTCGAGCTTCCCGGCGCCGACCTGTCCCACGAGGAGCTGGCGGTGCAGGTGCTGCCCCGCCAGTCCGACGAGTTCACCTGCTCGTCCTGCTTCCTGGTGCACCACCGCAGCCAGCTGGCCGAGCAGCGCAAGAGCGGCCCCATCTGCCGGGACTGCGCCGCCTGAGAGGGAGTCAGTCCTTGCCTCGGCTGAGCGGGTCCATGCCGGGAGGCAGGTTGCCGGTGGACCGCACCCAGTACTGAGCGGTCTTTCGGCTGATCAGGATCTTGGTGAGCTCTGTCGTGACGCCCGACAGCAGCGCCCAGGCGATGGCCTCCCGCGCCAGCACCTCCGGGTGCTCCGGGTCATTGGGAGCCTTTCGTGAGGTGGCCAGTCGCCAGGTCGTCTCGGTCAGCCGCAGGGCGACGACGCCCGCGAGCACGGTGGAACCCTTGCTGTAGACCTTCCAGAGCCGCTTGCTGCTCCTCTTGCTCGTCCGGCTCGCGCCGACGGCCTGCGCCGTCCGCAGCGGATCATCAGAGCTCTCGATCAGCGTCCTCTTCGTCCGTCGCGCCACCGGCCCATCGTGCCGCATCCCCTCGAGCGATGCTGACGGCGGCCGCGAAGCGCTCCGGCTGCCGGGTCGACAGCAGCCAGTACGGCGTGGGGTCGGCCGGGTCGATGATGTCCACCCGCACCGCGGTGGCCACCCAGGGCCGCAACAAGAGAAAGGCGTTCGCATCCGCCTCGGGACCGCGCACCCGGCGAGCCTCGTCGGCGTCGAGCGGTATCACCTGACCGCACCAGTGCAGCGGAATGTGGGCGGCTCCGGCCACGATCTCGCCGGCGTGGACGCCGACGCGCACCCGGCCGGCGGCGACCAGCCCGCCCGCGACCAGCGCGGTGGTCGCGAGTGCGACCGCCAGGGCGACCCCCGCCGGCGTCGCGGCGGCGAGCACGAGCCACACCGCAGCCACGACGAGCACACCCCCGGCCCACCACGACGGCGGCGCCCACAGAGTCTCCACCGGGCAAGCCTACGGACGGACTATGGTCGCGGGGTGACGCAGACGGCAGGCCCGGGCGAGCACCATGCCGGGGTGACCAACGCCGGCCGGGGCGAGGTCGACGTGGCCGTGACGCGGCTCGACGCCGATGTCCCGCTGCCCTCGTACGCGCATCCTCTCGATGCCGGAGCGGACCTCGTGACCGCGGTCGACGTCACGCTGGCGCCCGGTCAGCGCACGCTGGTGCCGACCGGCCTGGCGATCGCGCTGCCGGAGGGGTACGCGGCGTTCGTGCATCCGCGGTCCGGTCTCGCTGCCCGGCACGGCCTGTCGATCGTCAACGCGCCGGGGACGATCGACGCCGGCTACCGCGGCGAGATCAAGGTGTGCCTCGTCAACCTCGACGTCGACGCCCCCATCCACCTGCAGCGGGGGGACCGGGTGGCCCAGCTGGTGGTGCAGCGGGTGGAGACGGCTCGGTTCGTGGAGACCGACCGACTGCCTGACTCGGCGCGCGGCGCAGGAGGCTACGGTTCGACGGGGGGTTTCGCCGCCGGGCCCCGCCAGGAGCAAGGACGGGAGCAATTGTGAGATTCGGCCGCAAGCGCTCGTCGGACGTGGCCGGCGCTCCGGACCCTTCAGCCGGCCAGGACATCGAGGAGCTGGGCCCGGGCCCCCACGACGCCTCCCTGGTGCGGGAGGACGACGGCGTCACCCGGATCGACCTCGGCGGCCTGCTCGTCGTCCCACGTGACGGCGTCGAGCTGCGGCTTCAGGCCGACCAGGCCACCGGCGCGGTGTCGTCGGTGCTGATGGCGACCGGGCAGGCCGCGCTCGAGCTGCGCCCCTTCGCCGCCCCCAAGTCCGGGGGGTTGTGGGACGAGGTCCGACGCGAGATCGCGGCCGAGGCCACCCGGCAGGGGGGGACCGCCACCGAGACCGACGGGACGCACGGCCCAGAGCTGAGGCTGCAGGTCCCGGTACGCACCCCCGACGGCCGGAACGCCCTGCAGATCTCGCGGATCGTCGGGGTGGAGGGGCCGCGCTGGTTCCTGCGCGGGACGTTCCTCGGTCTGGCGGCCACCGAGTCCGACCCGGAGGGGCCCCTCGAGCAGGCCTTCCGCGAGGTGGTCGTCGTCAGGGGCCGGCTTGCCATGGCACCGCGTGAGGCCCTGCCTCTGCGCCTGCCCCACGACGTCAAGACACCCGCTCCCGAGCCAGGGGACGAGCCGCCCGCGTAGGCTGCCAGCATGCAGGTTCAGGACACCGAGCGCCGCGGGCTGTTCGGCCGGATGCTTCGCGGGCTCTCCAGCTCGACCGACTCGCAGGAGGCCGAGGATCTGCAGCGCGACGCCGAGAGGGCCGGCTGTGCCTCGATCGCCAGTCACGGTGACCGTGACCTGGTGACAGTGCACGGCTCGCTCACGACCGTGACCCTGCGGCCTCGCGGCGGCGTGCTGGCACTCGAGGCAGAGCTCTACGACGGCAGCGGCACGGTGACCCTGGTGTGGCTGGGCCGGCGGCAGATCTCCGGGATAGGTCCCGGACGCCAGCTCACCGTGCACGGTCGCCTGGGATGCAGTGACGGCCGCAAGGTCCTGTTCAACCCTCGCTACGAGCTGTCCGCGTGAGCGAGGGCTCGCCCCCACGGCAGCAGGTCCCCGGGTACGACACCGTCGAGCAGCTCATCCGCGGCCAGCTGTCCACCGCACTCGGCGGCCGACGCGGGATCGCCGAGGGAGCGGTGCCGACCGCTGCGTTCACCGTGTGCTGGATCGCCACCCATGACCTGCGGCTCGCTCTCGGCCTGGGTGCGGGGTTGGCGGTGCTGCTGCTCGTCGTCCGGCTGCTGCAGCGCCAGCCGGTGAAGTTCGTGCTGAACAGCCTCATCGGGATCGGGATCGCCGCTGTCTTCGCGCTCCGGAGCGGCGAGGCGCAGGACGCGTTCCTGCCGGGGATCATCTACAACGCGGTCTACGCCGTCGTCCTCGTCGGCAGTGTGCTGGTCCGGTGGCCGGTGGTCGGGTTCCTCATCGGCAGCGTCACCGGGGACCCCACGGCGTGGCACGCCGACAAGGGACTGGTCGGGCTGTGCAACCGGCTGACTCTGCTGCTGGCGCTCCCGTGCGTGCTCCGGGTGGTGGTGCAGTACCCGCTGTGGCTCGGCGGCGAGGACATGGTCGCCTGGCTGGGAACCGCCAAGCTCGTGCTCGGCTGGCCGCTCCAGGTCGCCGCTCTGGCGGGCATGGTGTGGTTGCTCGGCCGCAACCAGACCCCGCTCGCCGGGCGTGGACCAGCGCTCGGCGCCACCTAGAAGTACCGGCCTCGGCGTACTGAGCTAGGACGGGTGCTCGATCGGGGCCAGCAACCGCCCGATCTCGTCCTCGCGGGCCTCGGCCGCCACCAGCAGCAGCTCGTCGCCGGCCTCCAGTGAGCGATCAGCCTCCGGCAGGTGGATGCCGCCGTCGCGAAGGATGGCCACCAGAGCAACGTCGACCGGCCACTGCACGTCGCGGACCAGCCCGCCCACGTAGGGCGAGTCCTCGGGCAGCGTCAGCTCCACCAGGTTGGCCCCACCCCGCCGCAGGGTGAACAGCCGGACCAGGTCGCCGACGCTGACCGCCTCCTCGACCAGTGCGGAGAGCAGCCGGGGCGTGGACACCAGCACGTCCACCCCCCAGGAGTCGGTGAACAGCCACTCGTTCGCCGGGTGGTTGACGCGCGCCACCGTGCGCGGCACGGCGAACTCGGTCTTGGCCAGCAGCGACACCACGAGGTTGGCCTTGTCGTCGCCGGTGGCGGCGACCATGACCTGGCATCGGCTCAGCGCCGCTTCCTCCAGGGACGACAGCTCGCAGGCGTCGGCCAAGAGCCACTCGGCCTCCGGGACCGACTGCGCCCGGATCGCCCGTGGGTCCTTGTCGATCAGCAGCACCTCGTGGTTGTTCTGCAGCAGCTCGCGCGCCACCGACCGGCCCACGGCGCCAGCGCCCGCGATCGCGACGCGCATCAGTGCTCCTCCGGCCCGTTCGCCAGCACCTCGTGCACCGCTTCGGAGTGCGCCTGCAGCATGAACAGGTTGAGCAGGTCGCCTTCCTGGATGACGGTGGTCCGCGTCGGGATCAGGCCGGAGCCGAGCCTGGTCAGGAACGCCACCCGTGCCCCGGTGGCGTCCTGCATCTCCAGCACGGTGCGGCCCACCCAACCATCGGGCGCCGGGATCTCGTCGACCCGCACGCTGCCCGACGGATCGCGCCACAGCGGCTCCTCGGCCTCGGGGAGCAGCCGGCGCAGCACCCGGTCGGCGGCCCACGTCACGGTGGCCACCGTGGGGATCCCGAGCCGCTCGTAGACCTCGGCCCGCCCGGGGTCGTAGATGCGCGCCACCACGTTGGTGATGCCGAACTGCTCCCGGGCCACCCGCGCCGAGATGATGTTCGAGTTGTCGCCGCTCGAGACCGAGGCGAACCCGGCTGCCCTGGCTATCCCCGCTGCCTCGAGCACCTCCCGGTCGAAACCGACGCCGGTGACTGTCGTGCCGGCGAAGGCGGGGCCGAGCCGGCGGAACGCGTCGGGGTTCTGGTCGATGACGGCCACGGTGTGGTCGCGGTCCTCGAGGCTGTGCGCCAGCGTGGAGCCGACTCGGCCGCAGCCCATGATCACGACGTGCACGGTGCACGACGCTACACGGCGCAGCGCCGTGGTGGGGCGCACCGGCACAGTGCCCGATGGCGTCCAGTGCGCCCGATGGCGCCCGATGGCGCCCGATGGCGCCGGATGCCGCCGCGCCGCATCGGCGGGCTACAGACGGCCGGTCGCCGCACGGCACTAGAGTCCCCGCACGTGGGAGTCGCCGACACCGGCAAACGGATCCTGCTCGGCCGCAAGCTGCGCAGCACCCAGCTCGGGGAGACGTTGCTGCCCAAGCGGGTGGCGATGCCGGTCTTCGCGAGCGATGCCCTCTCGTCGGTCGCGTACTCGCCCGACGAGATCCTGCTGGTGCTCTCCGTGGCCGGGATCTCCGGGTATGCCTTCTCCTGGAAGGTTGCGATCGCCGTCATGCTGGTCATGGCGACGGTCGTGCTCTCGTACCGGCAGAACGTGCAGGCGTATCCCAGCGGTGACGGTGACTACGAGGTCACGAGCACCAACCTGGGGCCCTCCGCCGGACTGGTCGTGGGCAGCGCACTGCTCGTCGACTACGTGCTCACCGTCGCGGTCTCGATCTCGTCGGCCGCGCAGTACGCCGCCACCGCGGTGGATCCATTGCAGGGCTACCAGACGCCCATTGCCGTGGCGGCCATCCTGTTCCTGATGGCCGCGAACCTGCGTGGCGTGCGCGAGTCCTCGCTGACCTTCGCCGTCCCCACCTACCTGTTCATGATGGCGATCTACGGCATGGCGCTGTGGGGCCTGGTGCGGTACCTGGCCGGGGACCTTCCGCTCGCCGAGAGCGCGAGCCTCACGGTCGAGGCGGCGGACCCCTTCACCGACGGGCTCACCGGCTTCGCGTTCGCGTTCCTGCTCCTGCGCGCCTTCTCCTCCGGCTGCGCGGCGCTCACGGGCGTCGAGGCGATCAGTAACGGGGTACCGGCCTTCAGGAAGCCCAAGGGTCGCAACGCCGCCGCGACGCTGCTCCTGCTCGGTGCCATCGCCATCAGCATGAGCCTTGCGGTCATCACGCTGGCCAACGTCATGGACGTCCACATGGTCGACGACCCGGCCACCGACCTGCTCACGGCCGCCGGCACCCCCGTCGGGCCCGAGTACCACCAGGCGCCCGTGATCGGCCAGCTCGCCGGCGGCGTCTTCGACGGCTTCCCGGTCGGCTTCGTCTTCGTCATCGCCGCTACCGCGGTCATCCTGCTGCTGGCGGCGAACACCGCGTACAACGGCTTCCCGGTGCTGGGGTCGATCCTGGCCCGCGACGGCTTCCTGCCGCGCCAGCTGCAGCTGCGGGGTGACCGGCTGGCGTTCAGCAACGGCATCATCGTCCTGTCGGCGTTCGCGATCGTGCTCGTCGTGGCGTTCGACGCCCGGGTCACCGCGCTGATCCAGCTGTACATCGTCGGTGTATTCGTGTCCTTCACCGCCAGCCAGGGCGGCATGATCCGGCACTGGAACCGCGAGCTGCGCACCGCCGACGATCCGCGGGTGCGTGCCGGGATGCACCGCAGCCGCGCGATCAACGCGGTCGGGTTCACCGTCACGGGGACCGTGCTGGTCGTGGTGCTGCTGACGAAGTTCTTCGCCGGCGCCTGGATCGCGGTTCTTGCCATGGCGCTCATCTACCTCATGATGCGGACCATCCGCAGGCACTACGACGCGATCGCGGTGGAGCTCGAGGTGGACGAGTCCGACCACGGCCTCCCCTCCCGCGTGCACGCGATCGTGCTGGTGTCGAAGCTGCACAAGCCGGCGATGCGTGCCCTGTCCTACGCCCGGGCGTCCCGGCCCAACGTGGTGGAGGCGCTCACGGTCGACGTCGACAGTGACGGAACCCGCCGTCTGCTGGACGATTGGGACGCCCGCGACATCACGGTGCCACTCAAGATCCTGTCCTCCCCGTACCGCGAGGTCCTGGGGCCGATCGTGGCGTACGTCCGCAACATCCGCCGCGACAGCCCCCGCGACGTGGTCACGGTCTACATCCCCGAGTACGTCGTCGGGCACTGGTGGGAGCGGTTGCTGCACAACCAGACCGCGCTCAGGCTGAAGGCGCGGCTGCTGTTCACTCCCGGTGTGATGGTGACCAGCGTCCCGTACCAGCTGCAGTCGGCGGAGATCGCCCAGCGGCGTGCGGAACGGCCGCACACGGCCCCCGGCGACCTGCGCCGCGGGTACGTGCGCCGCGAGGGCCGCCGCCAGGGCGGCCGGCCGGGACGGGGCGGCCGCCCATGAGCGGCGGCCCGGTGTCGCTGGTGGGTCGCGAGGCGGTGCTCGACGTGGACGGCGTCGCGCACGGGGGTCACTGCGTGGCGCGGTGGGACGGCCGGGTCGTCTTCGTGCGGCACACGCTGCCCGGTGAGCAGGTCCGCGTGCGTGTCACCGAGGGGGACGAGTCGAGCCGGTTCCTCCGAGCGGACGCCGTCGAGCTCCTCTCGACTGCCGCCGGGCGCACTCAGCCTCCGTGCCCGCACGCCGGTCCGGGCCGCTGCGGCGGGTGCGACTTCCAGCACGTGACCCCTGCCCGCCAGCGCGAGCTGCTCGGCGCAGTGGTGCACGAGCAGATGCAGCGGCTGGCCGGTCTGGAGGTCGACGTCACCGTGCGGGCGGTGCCGCCCGACGACCTGGGCTGGCGTACCCGGGTCGGCTGGACGGTGGGTCCGGCCGGGGTAGGACTGCGCCGCCATCGCTCGCACGCGGTGGAGCCGGTGGAGCGCTGCTACATCGCTCATCCGGCTGTCGCCGTTCCGCCGCACCCCCCGGCGGGCGTCGAGCGACTCGACGCGGTGGTGTCGTCCGAGGGCGACCGCTCGCTGCTGGCCGACGGGCGGCGGGTGGAGGGCAGGGCCCGGCTGGTCGAGCGGGTGCGGGACCGGGAGTTCCGGGTGTCCGGTGCCGGCTTCTGGCAGGTGCACCCGCTCGCGGCAGAGACGCTGGTCGAGGCCGTGCTGGAGCTGGGACGACCTGCGCCCGGCGAGCGCGCGGTCGACCTGTACGCCGGGGTCGGGCTGTTCTCGGTCTTCCTCGGTGAGCAGGTCGGATCGGTCGGTCAGGTCGTGCTGGTCGAGGGCGAGGCCGCCGCGGTGCGTGATGCGCGGCGCAACGTGCATGACCTGCCCCAGGTCGGGATCGTGCACGCGCCGGTGGAGCGGGCCCTGGCAGCCGGCCGGGCCGGGGAGCGCGCCGACCTGGTCGTGCTCGACCCCCCGCGGACCGGCGCCCGCGCCACCGTGGTGCGGCGCATCGCAGCACTGCGACCGGGCCGCGTCGTCTACGTCGCCTGCGACCCGGCGGCACTCGCGCGCGACGTCGCGACATTCGCCGGCCTGGGCTATCGCCTGGCCGAGCTGCAGGCGTTCGCCCTGTTCCCGATGACCTCCCACGTGGAGTGCGTGGCGCTGCTGACCCCTGCGGCGAACGACTGACCACGGCAGGCGGTCGGGCGAGGCGGCTTCCTACCTCTTGGTATCGTGTATCTTGACGTCAAGGTAATTTCGTCCCCTGCGAACAGGGAAAGGGCAACCTGATCTGACAGCCCGGTCTGTGGCTGGGCAGGATGGTCGGTGACACGGTGTCGCGGCACGGTGAGGAGAGATCATGAGCAGCGTCGACAGCTTCGGGGCCAAGAGCACGCTCGAGGTGGGGGAGCACGCGTACGAGATCTATCGGTTGTCGGCTGTCGCCGGTGCCGACGACATCGAGAGCGGTGCCGTCGACTCGTTGCCGTTCAGCCTCAAGGTGCTGCTCGAGAACCTGCTGCGGACCGAGGACGGCGAGAACATCACCGCCGAGGACGTCCGGGCGATCGCCGGGTGGGACGCCGACGTCGAACCCAGCAAGGAGATCCAGTACACGCCTGCGCGGGTCATCATGCAGGACTTCACCGGCGTTCCTTGTGTGGTCGACCTCGCCACCATGCGCGAGGCGATGGCCGAGCTCGGTGGTGATGCGACGCGGATCAACCCGCTGGCACCGGCTGAGCTGGTCATCGACCACTCGGTGGTCGCCGACGTCTTCGGCACCCGCGAGTCCTTCTCGCGGAACGTCGAGATCGAGTACGGCCGCAACAAGGAGCGTTACCAGTTCCTGCGCTGGGGTCAGGGCGCCTTCGACGACTTCAAGGTGGTGCCGCCGGGTACCGGCATCGTGCACCAGGTCAACATCGAGCACCTGGCGCGGGTCACGTTCACCCGGGAGAAGCAGGACGGAGCCGACGGACCCGCGCTCGTCGCCTATCCCGACACGTGTGTCGGCACCGACAGCCACACCACGATGGTCAACGGGCTCGGGGTCGTCGGTTGGGGCGTCGGCGGCATCGAGGCAGAGGCGGCCATGCTGGGCCAGCCGATCAGCATGCTGATCCCGCGAGTGGTCGGCTTCAAGCTCAGCGGTGAGCTGCCACAGGGCACGACCGCCACCGACCTGGTGCTGACGATCACGCAGATGCTGCGCGAGCACGGTGTGGTCGGGAAGTTCGTCGAGTTCTACGGGCCCGGCGTCGCCGCCGTGCCCCTCGCCAACCGCGCCACCATCGGGAACATGAGCCCGGAGTACGGCTCCACCATCGCGGTGTTCCCCGTGGACGAGGAGACCCTGTCGTACCTCCGCATGACCGGGCGCAGTGCGGAGCAGGTGGACCTCGTCGAGGCGTACTGCAAGGAGCAGGGACTGTGGCACGACCCCGACCGTGAGCCGCGCTACTCCGAGTACCTCGAGCTCGACCTCGGCGACGTGGTCCCGTCGATCGCCGGTCCGAAGCGGCCCCAGGACCGGGTGTCACTGACGGAGGCGAAGTCGGCGTTCCGGGAGGTGCTGTCCGACTATGTCGAGGGGACGGACGACAAGCAGGGGTACGACGAGTCGGTCGACGAGTCGTTCCCCGCCTCGGACCCGCCCACCAACAACGGCGGCGGCGAGAGCGACAAGCCGCGGCGACCGGCATCGGCCCGGGCCACGGACGGCGGGCGTCCCAGCAACCCGGTCTCCATCACGGTGAACGGCACGGAGTGCGAGGTCGACCACGGCGCGGTGGTCATCGCCGCCATCACCTCCTGCACCAACACCTCCAACCCCTCGGTGATGATCGCCGCCGCGCTGGTGGCCAAGAAGGCCGTCGAACGAGGCCTGGCCAGCAAGCCGTGGGTGAAGACCACGCTGGCGCCGGGGTCGAAGGTGGTCATGAACTACTACGAGCGCGCCGGGCTGATCCCGTACCTGGAGAAGCTGGGGTTCAACCTCGTCGGCTACGGCTGCACCACCTGCATCGGCAACTCCGGGCCGCTGATCCCGGAGGTCAGCCAGGCGGTGAACGATGCTGACCTGGCGGTCGTGTCGGTGCTGTCGGGCAACCGCAACTTCGAGGGGCGCATCAACCCCGACGTCAAGATGAACTACCTGGCCTCACCGCCGTTGTGCGTCGCGTACGCGCTCGCAGGGTCCATGGACCTCGACCTGTACGAGCAACCGCTCGGCACGGACGCGGACGGCGGCGACGTGTTCCTCGCCGACATCTGGCCGTCCGCCAAGGAGGTGGAGGACGTCGTCGCGTCGTCGATCGAGTCGCAGATGTACACCGACGACTACTCCGACGTCTTCGCCGGCGACGACACCTGGCGCTCGCTCTCCACCCCCGAGGGCGACACCTTCTCCTGGGACCCCGAGTCCACCTACGTGCGCCGGCCGCCGTACTTCGACGGGATGGAGGCCGAGCCCGCGCCGGTCACCGACATCGACGGGGCGCGCGTGCTCGCCAAGCTCGGCGACTCGGTGACGACCGACCACATCTCGCCGGCGGGCGCGATCAAGAAGGACTCACCGGCCGGCAAGTACCTGTCCGAGCACGGCGTCGAGCACCGCGAGTTCAACTCCTACGGGTCGCGGCGTGGCAACCACGAGGTGATGATCCGCGGCACCTTCGCCAACATCCGGCTGCGCAACCAGCTGGCGCCGGGCACCGAGGGCGGCCTCACCCGCGACTTCACCAAGGACGACGGGCCGGTGACGACGATCTACGAGGCGTCGGTGTCGTACGCCGAGCACGGCGTCCCGCTGGTGGTACTGGCCGGCAAGGAGTACGGCTCCGGCTCGTCCCGTGACTGGGCCGCCAAGGGCACTGCCCTGCTCGGCGTGCGTGCGGTGATCGCCGAGTCGTACGAGCGCATCCACCGCTCGAACCTCCTCGGCATGGGTGTCCTGCCGCTGCAGTACCCGGAGGGCGAGAACGCCGAGTCGCTCGGCCTGAACGGCGAGGAGACGTTCTCTGTCAGCGGGGTGACAAGCCTCAACGACGGTGACACGCCACAGACCGTCAAGGTCACGGCCGAGAAGCCCGACGGGAGCGTCGAGTTCGACGCGATCCTCCGCATCGACACGCCGGGTGAGGCGACCTACTACCGGCACGGCGGGATCATGCAGTACGTCCTGCGCTCCTTGCTCGGGTGATTCTCGGCCTCGGCGGTTGGGTGGTTGCTGCCCTCGCCGCCGGTGCCTTCCTCGGCGCGACGCTGCAGGGGATCGTGGGGATCGGGCTGAACCTGGTGGCGGCGCCGGTGGTGGCGCTGGTCGCGCCCCAGCTCATGCCGGTCGTGCCGCTGCTGTGGGCGGTCGGCTACCCGATCGGCGCGCTGGCCCGGGAGTGGCGGGAGGCCGACTGGGGCGGTGTGGGGTGGGCCGTGGGCGGCCGGGTGCCGGGCACGGTGCTGGGTGTGCTCATCGTCGTGTGGGCGACCGACCGCTTGCTCGGCATCGTCGTCGGGGTCATGGTCCTGGCGGCGGTGCTGCTGACCTGGCGAGCCGTGCGGGTTCCGGTCAACCGGCGGTCGATCGGCACGGCCGGCTTCATCGGCGGTGTGACCGGCACGGCCACCTCGATCGGAGGGCCACCGCTCGCGCTCGTCTACCAGCACCACCCGGGACCGCAGATCCGCGCCAGCATGGCCGCATACTTCTGCCTCGGCGGAGTCATCAGCCTGATCGGTCTCGGCGTGGGCGGCCAGATGACGCTGCACGACCTGTGGGCGGCGCTGCTGCTGGCGCCTGCCCTCCTGCTCGGTCACGCGGTGGCGGGTCCGCTGCGCCGGCGGCTCGACGCCGGCCACACCCGCGCCGCGGTGCTCGCGATCTGCGGCACGTCGGGCGCGGTGCTGCTTGTCCGCAACGCGCTCGGCTGGTAGCCGTGAAGCCGGGCTCCCGGTCGCGTCGCCGAACAGTGGCAGTCACAGGGGTAGGACAGCGGCAGGGCAGGATGGCCGTGTGACGATCCACTCCGACCACCCGTTCCAGGTGCCGGACGGTGAGCGGCGCCCCGAACGTCGCTTCCGGGGCCGGATGCCGGCTCCCGTCACGGTCCTGGCCACCGGTACGGGGGCGGGCCGGGCCGGCCTCACCGTGTCGTCACTGCTGGTCGCCGACGGGGAGCCGGCGCGGGTGCTGGCCCTGGTCGACGAGGAGTCGGCGCTCGCGGAGGCGCTGCCCGGCACCGGCACCGTCGCCGTCAGCGTGCTCGGGTGGGAGCAGCGGGCGGTCGCCGACGTCTTCGCCGGCATCGGGCCCTCACCGGGCGGGCCCTTCCGTACCGGCTCGTGGTCCGACTCCGGCTGGGGCCCGGTGCTCGATCACTGCCCCGCCTGGGCCGGCTGCCGGGTCGTCCCCGAGAAGCCGCGGGCAGTGGGGTGGTCGCTGTTGTTCGAGCTGACGATCGAGCATGTCGGGCTGGGTGATGACGCCGAGGCTCTGGCGCACCGCCGTGGCCGCTACCTGCGGACCTGATCGCGAACGCGCACGTCCTGCCGGCACGGACGTCCTGGGAAGGCGATCGCGTGACAGCATTCCGCTCGTGACCGCCGTACGCCCCGCAGGCTGGCCGGCGGCCGTCCTTCCCCCGGGCGTCGAGGGCTGGGAGGAGTCCGCGGCCCGATGGCTGCTGGACGTCTGCCCTCCTGAGTACCGCGGCTACTCGGGGCTGCGCCGCCACGTGGCGGTGCTCGCCCGGTTCGCCGTGCTGCACGTCGAAGCCATGCAGTCCGCCGCCAGGCGCGGTGTGTCCGAGGGTCGTACTGCGCTGCGGGACGTCGCCGATTCGGACGTCGTCGAGCGGGCCATCGCGACCTGGCAGGTCGAGCAGGCCCGCCTGGTCGGGTTGCGCCGCGAGGTCGGACTGGTCGAGGAGGCGCTGCGCGGCCGTCGTTTCGTCGCTCGCCTGTAGGTGGACGTGCAGTGGTCCGGGGGTCACACCTGGCGCGGTACGTCGCCCGCGACGATGCCCTTGGCGGCCCTCAGGCGGAAGTACGCCAGCGTCACCACCAGCGCGACGAACGGGGAGACCACGGTGCCCGTGACCAGTCCCCCCACCGTGCTGGCCACGACGTCCGGGTACGCGTCCAGCGCGAGCTCGATGACGATGCTGCTGGCGAAGAGCACCAGGTGCACGGTGATGAGCGGCCAGAAGACCTGCCAGCCGTGGCCGCGGACCAGTTCCATGCTCCGCCCGAAACAGGCGCCGACGCCTACCCTCTCCAGGACCAGCACGGGGACGATCACGGCCCAGAGCGTGAACAGGATCAGGCCGGGAACGATCAACAGCACAAGCCCGACACCGATGGCGACGCCGGCGAGGACCGATGCAACCGCGACCCGCCCGACCACCGGACGCGCCGCTTGCACCGTTGCCCCCACGGTCAGGTCGGCGCGCCCGTGGCGGATGTCGTGGACGGCGTGCACCAGTGCCGCCTGGACGAGCGCCGACGAGATGACCAGGACGAGCAGGCCCAGCAGGTCGCCCAGCACCCCGAGTGAGCCGGTGAGGAGCAGCCCGACCAGTGTCCCCACCGCGTAGATCGCGAAGGCGATCGTGATCAGGTGTCCGGCGTGGGCCCGGTAGATGCGCCAGGCCTCGCCCAGGACTCCGGACATGGGGTTCACCGCGCAGCACCCCCTGCGGTGCCGACCGCACGGACTCTTCTCATGACGCCCCTTCGGGTTCGGAATCCCCCGCTCACTGTCGCATGTGACGTGGTCGGCGGCCATGACCGGCCGAGGTCGTCCCGCTGGCTCAGCCGCGGCGCTGGCAGTCCAGCTCCGTGCGCACCCGTGTCGCATAGTGCTCGGCCTCCGCGGCGTCGGCGTACCGTGTCCTCGGCCAGAAGAACCCGCGCAGACCGTCCCCCCGGGTACGCGGCACCACGTGCACGTGCAGGTGCGGCACGCTCTGGCTCACGGTGTTGTTCAGGGCCACGAACGTGCCCTGGGCGCCCAACCCGTCGCGGACCGCCGCGGCCGTACGCCGGACGTCGGCGAACAAGGGGTGCACGAGCTGGTCGGGCAGCTCGGTGAGCGTGTCGATGTGCTGGCGGGGCATCAGCAGCACGTGACCCTTGAACACCGGTCTGACGTCGAGGAACCCCACCACGGCCGGTGTCGACAGCACCCATGTCGCTGGCTCGTCCCCTGCGATGATCGCGCAGAACAGGCAGTCAGCGGTCGGGGTCATGTCGGTCAGTGTCGGGGACATGCCCGGGTCCGCCTAGACTTTCGCCTCGGTGGCTATCAGCCATCGGAGACGGAGGCTGCCGGCATGGGTCTGCTCGACGACCTCGAGGGGCCCCGTGACCTCGGCACCCTCGACGCGACCCAGCTGGGCACGCTGGCCGAGGAGATCCGGGTCGCCGTCGTGGCGGCGGTCGCCACGCATGGCGGCCATCTCGGGCCCAACCTGGGGGTCGTCGAGCTGACCCTCGGCCTGCACCGGGTGTTCGACTCCCCGCACGACCGGATCCTGTTCGACACCGGGCACCAGGCCTACGTGCACAAGATGCTCACCGGGCGTGCCGGCGACTTCGACTCGCTCCGGCAGGAGGGCGGTCTGTCCGGGTACCCGAGCCGCGCCGAGTCCGACCACGACACGATCGAGAACTCGCATGCGTCCACCGCCCTGTCGTACGCCGACGGCCTGGCCAAGGCGTACGCCCTGAAGGGCGATCACAGGCATGTCGTCGCCGTCGTGGGTGACGGTGCCCTCACGGGCGGCATGGCCTGGGAGGCGCTCAACAACATCGCCGCCGGGAAGGACCGTCCGTTGGTCGTCGTGGTCAACGACAACGGTCGCTCCTACTCACCTACCGTCGGCGGCCTGGCCGAGAGGCTGTCCGGGCTGCGCACGGACCCGCGCTACGAGCGGACCCTCAAGACCGTCAAGGAACGACTCAACGCCATCGCCGTGGTCGGGCCGACCGCCTACGAGGCGCTGCACGCGGTCAAACGCGGGCTCAAGGACGCCCTCGCGCCGCAGGGGCTGTTCGAGGACCTCGGTCTCAAGCACGTCGGCCCCATCGACGGCCACGACCTCGACGCCGTCGAGACCGCACTGAGGCAGGCCAAGGGATTCGGCGGCCCGGTGGTCGTGCACGTGATAACCGAGAAGGGACACGGCTACGACCGTGCGGTCGATGACGTGCTCGACCAGATGCACCAGGCCGTCCCCTTCGACCTGGACACCGGTGAGGCGCTGGTCGCACCTCCGACCACCTGGATGCACGTCTTCCGCGACGAGGTCGCCGTGCTGGCCGCCGAGCGCGACGACATCGTGGGCATCACCGCGGCCATGCTGCATCCCACCGGGCTGGATGCCTTCGCCGACAAGTTCCCCGACCGCGTCTTCGACGTCGGCATCGCCGAGCAGCACGCGGTGACCAGCGCGGCGGGACTCGCCATGGGCGGCATGCATCCCGTGGTCGCCATCTACTCGACCTTCCTGAACCGCGCCTTCGACCAGGTGCTGCTCGACGTGGCTCTGCACAACTGCGCGGTGACCTTCGTGCTCGACCGCGCCGGGGTGACGGGGGAGGACGGAGCCTCGCACAACGGGATGTGGGACCTGTCGCTGCTCGGGATCGTGCCCGGCCTCCGGGTCGCCGCCCCTCGTGACGGCACGCGCCTTCGCGAGCTGCTGCGGGAGGCGGTCGGCGTCGACGACGCACCGACCGCGCTGCGTTGGCCGAAGGGCCCTGTCGCCCCCGACCTCGAGCCGATGGCGCGCGAGGGCGGCGTCGACGTCATGGTCCGGGCCGGCGCCCCGGACGTGCTGCTGGTCGCCGCCGGCGCAATGGTCACGACGGCGGTGGAGGCGTCCCGCGATCTGCTGGACCAAGGGGTCGGTGTGACGGTCGTCGACCCACGATGGCTGTTGCCGGTCGCCCCGGAGATTGTCGGGCTCGCCCGCGACCACGCGCTGGTCGCCACCGTCGAGGACAGCGGTCGCTCGGGCGGTTTCGGCGCCGCCGTGCGGGGCGCGATGGCTGATGCCGGGGTGGCCACACCCGTCCAGGTGCACGCGATCCCGCAGGAGTTCCCCGTGCACTGCAAGCGCGACGTGCTGCTGGCGCGCTCGGGCCTCACCCCGCCGGCGGTGGCAGCGGCCGTGCACGCCCTCCTGCACCCACCCGCAGGCAGCAGAGCAGCGGGCGCGAAGGCAGCCAGGCCCAATAGCAGCTAGTCAGGTTCCGGAAGATCTAGGCAAAAGTGGCGCGAAGGTCTACCTTCTCGCCCGTGAGTATCACGAGCGCCGTTCTGCGCAAGAAGACCGTCGAGCAGTCCATGCGCGACACCGACGAGCCGGGTCACAAGCTGAAGAAGAACCTCGGCTCGCTCGATCTCACGGTGTTCGGCATCGGGGTGTGCATCGGGGCCGGGATCTTCGTGCTCACCGGCCAGGTCGCCGCAACCAACGCCGGGCCGGCAGTGGCCCTGTCCTTCGTGGTGGCCGGCATCGCCTGTGCGCTCGCCGCGGTGTGCTACGCGGAGTTCGCCTCGACGGTGCCAGTGGCCGGCAGCGCGTACACCTTCTCATTCGCCACCCTGGGCGAGGCGATCGCCTGGATCATCGGTTGGGATCTCATCCTCGAATTCACACTCGGCGCGGCGGCGCTCTCGGTCGGCTTCTCCGGCTACCTGGCCACACTGCTCGACGGCACCCCGCTGGAGATTCCCGCATCGGTCGCGACCGCGGAGACGGGCGTCGTCAACCTGCCGGCCGTCGTGATCGCGCTGCTGGTGACCGTGGTGCTGATCGGCGGCATCAAGCTGTCCAGCCGGGTCAACCAGGTCGTTGTAGCCATCAAGCTGACGGTCATCGCCATCGTGATCGTGGTCGGCATCGCGTACGTCGAGATGAGCAACCTGACGCCGTTCATCCCGCCGTCGACCGAGGCGGGGGAGGCGGGTGCCGGGCTGAAGCAGCCTCTGGTGACCCTGCTACTCGGCCTGGAGCCGGCGGTCTTCGGTATCGGAGGAGTGTTCGCCGGCGCGGCCATCGTGTTCTTCGCCTTCATCGGCTTCGACGTGGTCGCCACCACCGCGGAGGAGTGCAGGAACCCGCAACGCAATCTGCCCATCGGCATCATCGCGTCACTGGCCATCGTGACGGTGCTGTACGTCGCGGTCAGCCTGGTCGTATCGGGCATGCAGGACTATCGCCAGATCGATCCCAACAGCGCCTCTCCGCTCGCGGACGCGTTCGACGCGGTCGGGATCGGCTGGATGGCGAATGTCATCTCGTTCGGGGCGTGCATCGGTCTCACCGTGGTCGTGATGATCCTCATGCTGGGCCAGACCAGGGTCGGCTTCGCCATGGCGCGTGACGGACTGCTACCCACCGGGCTGGCGAAGGTACACCCGACGTTCGGGACGCCGCATGTGCTCACCGCGATCGTGGGCGTCGGCGTGGCGGTGATCGCCGGCTTCGTCGGACTCAGCGCGCTCGCCGACCTCGTCAACATCGGAACACTGTTCGCGTTCATCCTCGTCAGTGTCGGCGTTCTCATCCTGCGACGTACTCAGCCCGATCTGCATCGGTCCTTCCGAGTGCCGGCTGCTCCCCTCGTGGTCACCCTGTCCGTGTTGGCCTGCCTGTGGTTGATGCTCAACCTCATCGCTGAGACATGGGTGCGGTTCGGGATCTGGATGGCGCTCGGCCTGGTGGTCTACGCCTTGTACGGCTTCAGGCACAGCCGGATGCGCGCCGGCGCGGAGGGCGATGCTCAGCGCACCGCCGTGCGGTAGCCCGGTCGACTGTCGCCCCTCCGCTGCCGTGCGGAATGCTGGGTACCGGCTGTGTGTTGGGAGCGACGTCATGACTGGGACATCCAAACCACGAACCCGTAGATGGTGGTCGGGCCGCGATTACGCCACCATCACCGCCGGCAGCGATCTCCTGCGGCTGTCGGCCCCGAGGGCCGGCAGTCTGCAGACGCCCGACGGCGGGCCGGTGCTCCTGCACGCCCTGGACGGCTTCCTGTCCGCCGGGCAGGCGGGACGGCTTGCTGCCGACCACCTGCTCGGCGCCGACGCCACTGTCGGGCGGCCGGACGAGCAGGTGGACGGCCAGGTGGACGACCTGCCGGATGACCGGGCGGGCGGCCCGGTGGGCGGCGAGGTCGTCGCCGCGCTGGACGTCGACCGGTTGTTCGACTACCGGGCCCGACGGCCACCGCTGGCCTTCGACCAGGATCACTACAGCGCCTACGAGGCGCCGCGACTGGACGTCCGCCGCCTCGTCGATGCCGCCGGCACCCCGTACCTGCTGCTGGCCGGCCCCGAGCCCGACTACGGCTGGGAGGGCTTCGCCGACGCCGTCCGCCGGATCGTCGAGACCTTCGGCGTGCGCCTGGTGGTGGGGATAGGGGCCGTGCCGATGGCTGTGCCACACACCCGGCCCATCGTGGTCACTGCACACGCCACCCGCCCCGAGCTGGTGGACCGGCCCAACCTGTGGTCGGGCCGGTTGGTGGTACCCGCCAGCGCGCAGGCGCTGCTGGAGCTGCGCCTGGGGGAGTGGGGCCAGGACGCGATGGGCTACGTCGCCCACGTGCCGCACTACGTGTCGCAGGTCGAGTTCGCGCCCGCCGCGGTCACCCTGCTCGAGGCCGCGGGTGCGGCAGCCGGACTGACCTTCGACCTGGACGCTCTGGCCGAGGCCGCGTCGGTCACGCTCGGTGAGGTCGACCGCCAGGTCGTCGAGCAGGAGGGCGAGGAGGTGCTGAGCGCGCTGGAGCAGCAGTACGACGCCTTCTCGCGCGGCGCCGGACAGTCCATGCTGGCTCGCGACGACGAGCTTCCGTCGGCCGACGAGCTCGGCCAGCAGTTCGAGCAGTTCCTGGCCGGGCTGGACCACCGCGAGGGTCGGGACTGACCCGTGGTCGGCGCTGCCGGCACCGACTGACCGCGCCCTGGGGGCGCGGCGGCATCTGCGAGGATGCGGCGTGCCGATTTCGGTGTCCGAGCTCGTCGACATCCTCGATCTCGAGCGTCTCGAGGTCGACCTCTACCGCGGAGCGCAACCACCGAAGTCGACGTTGCAGCGGGTCTTCGGTGGGCAGGTGGCCGCCCAGGCGCTGATGGCCGCGTGCCAGACCGTCGACGCCGACCGCACCCCCCACTCGCTGCACTCGTACTTCCTGCGCGGCGGAGACACCGGCGTGCCGATCGTCTACGACGTCGAGCGGATCCGCGACGGTTCGTCGTTCAGTACCCGACGGGTCTCGGCGCGCCAGCACGGGCGCGCCATCTTCTATCTGACCGCGTCCTTCCAGCGTCCCGAGCACGGCTTCGAGCACCAGGACGCGATGCCGAAGGTGGCACCGGCCGATGAGTGTCCCGACCTGGCCGAGCTGCTCGGCCGGGTCAGCACCCGCGCCGAGAGCAGCTGGCGCCAGGAGTGGTCGGCCCTGGACGTCCACTATGCCGGCGACACCCGTCCCGGCGGCGGGCTGGAGGCGCACGGCCGGCCGGCCAGGGCGCGGGTCTGGTTCCGGGCCGCCGCCGAGCTCCCCGACGACCCGGCCCTGAACACCTGCGTGCTGACGTACGCCAGCGACCTCACCCTGCTCGGATCGTCGCTGGTGCCGCACGGCGTGATGATCGGCCAGCCGGGGCTGCAGGCGGCGTCCCTGGACCACGCGGTGTGGTTCCACCGGCCGGTGCGGGCCGACCGGTGGCTGCTCTACGACCAGGTCTCACCGACTGCGACAGGCGGCCGTGGCTACACCCAGGCGCGGATCTTCACTGCCGACGGCACTCTCGTCGCCTCCGTGGCGCAGGAAGGACTCATCCGAATGCGTACGACGGACAGCGCTCCGGATAGCCGCTGACAGGCGCGATTACTACTATCCGCAGTCATTCGATTACAATGAGTGGTCATAGCCGAGCTGGTCGCCTTCTGTACCGGCATCTCCGGCTGCATTCTCCCTGGGAAGGCCACTCATGCCTGCTCGCTGCTCCGGTATCTGCTGCGCGGTCGCGCTGTCAGGAGGGGCGCTCCTGCTCGGCCTTCTCCCCATGAGCGCGGCGGCGGCCGTGCAGCCACCCGACTTCGAGGCACCGTTCCGCTGCGGCCAGGACTGGCGGGCCGAGACCCGCTCGGGCCACAGCCCCAGCGTGTACTCAGTGGACTTCAACCGAGACGACGACTACCGGGCGTCGGTCCGAGCAAGTGCGCCGGGCGTGGTCACGACGGTGGGCGACACGGGCTCGACGTCGTACGGCAAGTACATCCGCGTGTCTCACAGCCGGGGCTGGGAGAGCGTCTACGCACATCTGGACGCCCAGTTCGTGGTGGTGGGTCAGCGGGTTGACCAAGGGGCGATGATCGGCCTGCTCGGCTCCAGCGGCGGCTCCACCGGGCCCCACCTGCACTTCGAGGAGCGGCGCGACACAGCGGTGGTGCCGGCCGTCTTCCACGGCAGCCAGCTCGTCTACAACACCACGATCAGGTCGCACAACTGTGGCGACGCACCGATCGCCGGGAACTGGCGCGGCGACCGCCGTACCGAGGTCGGCGTCTTCCGGCCGCTGAAGGACACCAACGCCTTCCGGCTCCGCAAGGGGCGCGGGACGGCCGACGTGATCAGGTTCGGCGCGTCCGGTGACCTGCCCGTCGTCGGCGACTGGGACGGCGACGGCCGTACCGGCGTCGGCGTGTGGAACCGGACGACCCGCACCTTCTCGCTGCGCGCGGACGGTGGAGGCATCCGGACCATCTCGCTGGGCAAGATCCGCGACGTGCCGGTGACCGGGGACTGGAACGGCAACGGCCGGACCGACGTGGGGGTCTTCAGCCCCCGCCGGCAGAGCTTCCTGCTGCGTGCCGCCGACGGCTCCACCACCAGGATCAAGTTCGGCCGCGTCGGCTCCATCCCGGTCACCGGCGACTGGGACGGCGACGGCCGGACCGACGTCGGCGTCTACGACAAGGCCACCAGCTCGTGGACGTTGCGGCTGAGGACGGGGCAGGTCCGGACCGCGAGCTTCGGGCGCGGTGGCCTCCCGGTGGCCGGTGACTGGGACGGTGACGGTTCGGAGAGCCCTGGCTCGTGGCGCACGTCGAACGCGGTCTTCCTGCTGCGCAACCAGCCTGACCTGTTCCGGCACAGGTTCGGCCTGGCGCGGCACTGACCTCGCCAATGGACCCCGGACCCGGTGTCCGGACCCCGTGTCCGGACTGGATGTCCGGACACGGTTCAGCGACCGTGGGACGCGATGCCGCGGTGCTGAGCCGCCGGCAGCCAGGTTGGCCATACTGGCTGGGTGCTCCCTCCGGGGCCGGCTCCTCGTACGGCGATGCTTCCTACGGGGCTCCGGCTGCAGTACGCCGAGGGCGGGCCCGCTGACCGGCCGCCCGTGGTTCTCATGCCCGGGATGGGCGACTCGTGGCGTTCCTTCTGGCCGGTGCTGGAGTGCCTGACGCCCCGGGTCCACTGGTTAGCGTTGTCGCCACGCGGCCATGGCGGGTCCGACCACCCGTCGACCGGCTTCAGTGTCGGCGACTACGCGGCTGACCTCCTTGCGTTCCTGGATGTCGTCCAGATCCGGCGGGCGGTGCTGGTCGGCCACTCGTCCAGCACCCTCCCGGAGCGTCAGCTGGCGGCGAGCCTGCCGGCGCGGGTGGCCGGCCTGGTGATGATCGGCGCGCCGCTGACACTGTCCGGCAGCCCGGAAGCCCGTCAGTTCGCCGACACCGTGCTGGCCGGTCTCGAGGACCCGGTCTCGGACGAGTTCCTCGACCAGCTCGGGGTCATGACGGTGGGCGGCCAGCTGCCGGACGCGTTCGCCGAGATGCTCGCGCGAGAGAGCCGGCTGGTCCCGGCCCGGGTCTGGCAGCAGACCTTCGCGGGGTTGCTCGCCCACGACGGCGTCGCCGGACTTGACCGCGTCACCTGCCCTGTGCTGCTCGTGTGGGGTGACGCCGACCCGCTCGTCGGTCCGGCCGAGCAGCGGTCACTGTGCGCACATCTGCCGCAAGCGACGTTGTCGGTCGTGCCAGGGGCGGGCCACAGCCCGCACTGGCAGCATCCGGCGCTGGTCGCGGCCCACGTGGAGAGGTTCCTGGATGCCCTGCCCGGCGGCCCTCGACGTCGCCGATCACCTGTTCGGTGACCCGCGCGTGGAGGAGGGCTCCGGTGTTCCTGCAGGTCCCGGACCCACCGCTCAGTCGGCGTACTCCACCCCGGACAGTGCCGCGTGGCGGTGGTCGGCCAGACGCTGAGCCTGTTCCTCGATCGACGTCCGGACCGCTCGGGACGCGTCGGTCCACAGCTCGACATGCACCCGGAGCTTCCGGCCGGCCTTCCGCGGACGCCATGCGCCGACCACCTCGCTGTCGACCAGGACGCCACCGGGTCGCCCGAGCGTCGGCCACATGTGTTTGGCGTGGGTCCGGTCGTCGACCAGCAGCGTCCGGTCCCTCGCCTGCAGGAACAGGTCGAAGGGTCCGAGCAGCCGGGTCAGGCGCGCCGGACCGGCCGCCAGTGCCCCCTCGTCAGCGGCCAGCACCCACCGCAGCTCGTCGCCGACGAGCACCTCGACGGCATCCGACGGCCATCGCGCCCGGACGTCGGTGACCGGCGCGTCGAGATAGTCGGCCACGTGTCTGGGGGTGGCCGGTCCGAGCAGCCGGAGGTACGCCCGGACGACGTCGTGCTGCTCGGCCGCGGTCTCGGCCGCCTGGAAGCCGGCGAGGGGGCGTAGGACAGGCGGTGAGGTCTGCGCCTCCAGCTCCAGGCCCGCTCGGAGGGCGGCCAGCCGGAACGGCATCTCGTACGGGTGGGTGGCGTTGCACGGCCGGCAGAACCGTAGGTAGGGGGGGTCCAGCAGCTCCGTGAGCCGCGCGGACACGGCACCCTTGCGCATGGGCGCTGCCACGACCCGCCGCATGGTCGCTGCGACGGTGTCGAGGGCCTCGAGGTTGTCGATGCCCGCCTCCTTGAGCGGCTTGGACGCGTCGAGGATGCGCTTCCCGGCGTCCGCCTCCGAGAACGGTGCCACGGCGGCGGCGACCGACGGCAGGTCGAGACGGCGGTAGACGTGCGGAGCGCCACGGACGGTCCAGACGGCGGCCAGCTCGTCGACGCCCGCCTCGGCAGGCCCGACGCCGCGGTTGGTCAAGGCCCACCGGGCGCCGTCCGCTCCGGAGTCCTGCACGCCCAGGTCGAGGATCGCCGTGCCGGTGGGCCTGCCCGACGACCGGTCCAGCTGCTGGGCCCGGGCCCTGAAGCCGAGCACCTCAGCGCGCGAGTACGACGATGTCACTGGAGCTCGCGGTCCTCGTCCTGCGGGTCCTCCAGGTACGGCGACAGCTCGTTGACCGCGGCGCCGAACACCCAGCCCAACAGAAACACGTCGTCGATGTAGCCGCCGACGCGGCAGTCGGGCACCAGGTCCATCGGCGTCACGAGATAGTCGAGAGCCGCAACGATCAGTCTTACCCGCGCGGCGTCGCCTGCTGCGGTCGACGCCGGCTCGGCCCCGTCCGCCGGGTCCGGCGACGAGCGCCCTTCCGGTCTGCTCGGCCCGGTCGTGGACGGGGCCAGCGGTGAGCTCTCGAGGCGATCGGCCCGCGCGCGCAGGAAGCGGACCGCTGCAGCCACCCGATCCGCGACCGCGGACAGCGGGGCCTGGGTGTGGTCCAGCGTCTCCACGATGTCGGCCAGGCGGCGGAGGGCCGCGGAGTCGTCGCTGATCACACCGGCCCGCTCCCGCGACTCAGCGAAGGCCGGGCTGCGCAGGACCTTGGTGATCGTCGCCCGCGGCGTCCGGAAGCGGGGTATCCACGTCTGCTCGGGCACCTTCTTGCGCTCCCATCCGCCGAGAGCCGTACGCCGGTGCGGCCCGCTGTGGACTATGCCAGCGGAGGACGTCGCACGCCGCTGGGAGCCCGATTCTGATGAGTCGGTGCGGGCCGCAGGAGCTGCGACAGAAGCGGACAAAGTATGGCGGATCGTGCGCTCTCTCTGCGAGGGTGCACCCCATGGATCGCAGCGATCTCTCCAGTTCAGGCAGGCTGCTGGTGACCGTCTGCACGGCCACGCTGCTCACGCTGTACGCCGGGACGAGCACTGCATCCCCGTCGTCAGGGCAGGCTGCGGCCGTCCTCGTGCTCCTCGTCGGCCTGCTCGCCCTGCCCGTCTTCCTGCTCGGCCGGAGAACGGCGGTCGGGAGTGCCGGTGGTCAGTCGCGCGGCCGCCGCCACGTCCTGGCCGTCCTCCTCGCGATGTCGGCCCTCGTGCTCGCCAATGGTTCCTACTCGCTGCTCGACGGCCACCGTTCTCTGGCGCTGGTCGCCACGTTCGTCGTCAGTGCCGTGGCGACGTCTGCCCTGCTGGCGCTGGACCACCGCATCACCAGCTGGGCCAGCTCGCTATAGCCCGGTCGAGCCGTACCGCCCGCTGCCGCAGGGTCGCGACACAGCGACAACCTATTCGTCGATTGCGCGACATGCCGAGTACCGTGCGTAGTCGACTCCGCCAGGCTGCGGCGGACCTCGTTACCCAGCGAGAAGAGACCACCATGCGCAGAATGCTTGCGGGACTCGTCGCCGTGCTGCTTGCCATGCTGCTGCTTCCTGCCGGAACCGCGTCGGCCAGCGTGGGGCAGCCGACGGTGGTGAGCCCCGACCCCGCCAACTGGACACCCGATGTCCTGGACGGCGGAGGTGTCAGCCACAGCGCCGTGCACGCCTTCGCCCAACGTCACGGCACGATGTACGCGGGCGGCCAGTTCCGGCGGGTGGCCAGCGGGTCGGGCACGCGGACGCACGAGCGGACGAACCTGATGGCGTTCAAGATCGGCACCGGCGCGCTCAGGTCGTTCGCGCCCAAGGTGAACGGCGCGGTCGTAGCGCTCGAGGCGCGCGGCAAGTGGCTCTACATCGCCGGCAGCTTCACCAGGGTCAACGGAGTCGCCCGTCGCGGCGTGGCCAAGATTCACGCCGTCACCGGTCGCGTCGACAGGAAGTTCAACGCCAGGCTGGCATCCGGCAAGGTCAACGACATGGAGCTGGTCGGAAAGCGGCTCTACCTCGGCGGCTCGTTCAGCCGGAGCCTGGTGGTGGTCAAGCCGGCCACGGGCAAGCTCACGCGGTATCTGCGGCTGCGAATCACCGGCTCGGTGGCGGCGAACGCCGGTGCGACCGACGTCCTGCGGTTCGCCGTCAACCCGGCACGCACCCGCTTGGTTGCGGTGGGCAACTTCGCATCGGTCGCCGGCGAGCCGCGCAAGCGGGCCTTCATGCTGGCTCTCGGGTCGAGGTCAGCGAGGCTCGATCGCTGGTACTACCGGCCCTTCCGCAACGCGTGCCGGGGCGACAAGTTCCCCGCGTACCTGCGCGACGTCGACTTCTCGCCCAACGGCAGCTACTTCGTGGTGGTGTCCACGGGCGCGGCTGCGAAAGCCGGTGGCGTCGGGCGCGACGTCTGTGACGCGGCGGCGCGATTCCAGACCAAGCGTGACAGGCCGTCCAGGCCCGTCTGGATCAACTACACCGGTGGGGACACCCTGCTCTCGGTGGCAGCGACCGGGTCTGCCGTCTACGTCCAGGGGCATCAGCGTTGGCTCGACAACCCGAAGGGCCGCAACGATGCCGGACCGGGCGCGGTGCGCCGCGAAGGGATCGGCGCCATTCACTCGGGCACGGGTAAGGCGCTGGCGTGGAACCCCGGCAAAACTCGTGGCATCGGCGGCAAGGCGCTGTACGCCACCTCCGCGGGACTGTGGGTGGGCAGTGACGGCGCGCGGTTCGCGGGGGAGTACCGCGACAACATCGCGTACTGCCCGCTGTAGGAGAGCCGGAGCGACGCCACTGGCGCAGCGAAACTGCCGCTACCGGGGCGCTATAGCGCTGTGGGAGCGGAGTTTTCGCAGCCCACCCTGCGAAAGTTCGCCGACTGGCCGGGCCGTTGCTCAGACCGGGTCGTGCAGAGCCAGCACGCTGTCGAGCGTGTCCGCATCCTCGGCTGTCTTGTCATCGCGGTAGCGCAGGACCCGTGCGAAGCGCAGCGCCACACCGCCGGGGTAGCGGGAGGACGACTGCACCCCGTCGAAGGCGATCTCGACGACGAGTTCCGGCCGCACGTGCACCACGTGTCCGGTTCGTCGGACCTCGCGCTCCAGCAGCTGCTCGGTCTGCCACGAGAGCAGCTCGTCGGTCAGCCCCTTGAAGGTCTTGCCGAGCATGATGAAGCGCGCGTCCCCGGTTGCGGCCCGAGCGCCGAGGTGCAGGTTCGACAGCCAACCCACCCGCCGACCACTGCCCCACTCCGCGGCCAGCACCACCAGGTCGAGGGTGTGCCGCGGTTTCACCTTGATCCATGCCGACCCCCTGCGGCCGGCGGCGTACGGGGCGTCGCTCGCCTTCACCACAGCACCCTCATGACCGGCGGCGACCGCGGCCTCGAAGAACCGCTGGGCCTCTCCGAGGTCGGACGTGGTGATCCGGGGCACGAGCAGATCGGACGCCGGTCCGGACAGCAGACGCGCCAGACGCCCGGCCCGATCGGTGAGGGGTGCGTCGAGCAGGTCGTCCCCGTCGTGGTGCAGGACGTCGAACAGCACCGTGGTCAGTGGTGTGCGGCGGCGTAGTGCCGCGACGTCTGCGCCGGAGGCAGTCCGGGCGGCGGTGATCTGGAAGGGCTGTGGCCGGCCGTCGGGCCGGAGGGCGATCGCCTCACCGTCGAGCACGAGCGACCGGGCGGGCAGCTCGCGGACCCGCTCGACGACCTCCGGTACCCGGGCGGTGATGTCGTCGAGGCTGCGGGTGACCACGAGGACCTGGTCGCCCTCCTTGTGCACCTGGAGCCTGATGCCGTCGAGCTTGAGGTCCACCACGACCGGGCCCGCCGCCGGGGAGAGCCTGGTCAGCGCGCTCGTGATGTCCGGAGCGCTGGCGGCGAGCATGGGGCGGACCGGGCGGCCCACCTCGAGTCGAACCGCTGCCAGCCCGTTGCTCCCCGCGCGCCGCGCCAGGCCCGCGGCTGCGGCCGTCGACCCGAGCAGCATGGCAGCCCGGCGCACCTCAGCCGCCGGTACTCCGAGGGCCGGCGCCAGCGCGTCGAGCACCACTCCGTCCAAGGCGCCCTGGCGGAGTTCTCCGGTCAGCAGCCCCCGCAGGAAGGCCTGCTCCGGGGTCGTGGCCCGGCCGAACAGTCCGGCCACAGCGGCGCGCCGCTCCGCCTGGCTCCCGGCGCCGGCGAGGGCGGCCAGCCGGTCGAGCGCCGCGTCGACCTCGAGCACGGTCAGCGTCGCATCCGGCGCGGGGGGCACCTTCTCGGCGAGGGACCGCCAGCCCACACCGGTACGTCGCTGCCTGACCTCCCCGGACAGGTACGCCACCACGACCTCGATCTCGTCGGCGTCGCACTGTCGGAGCGCGGCAGCCAGCAGATCTCGCTTGGCCGTGCGGGAACGGGTCGACGAGACCGCCGCCGACGTGGCCACCAGGTCGCTGAGCAGCACGGTCCCATCGTGCCTGCATGATGGTCCCCGTGCCGGACCGACCGGGTGGTCCCCGCAGGAGTACCGGGGCTGCCGGCCAGGGCAGCGAAGCGGCAGAGGAGGAGCAGCGGTGACCGACGGGGGGATGCGGGAGCAGACCACCTGGCGTCCCGGGCGGCCCGTGCCGCTGGCCGCCATCGTGGGCTCCCTGCGCCGCGGAGCCGGTGACCCGACCTTCCGCTACGACCGGGGCAGCGTGTGGCGGGCGATGCGCACACCCCTGGGGCCGGCGACTGCCCATCTCGTCTCCGACGCAGCCGCCGGCGAGGTGCACTGTGTCGCGTGGGGGCCGGGTCGGCAGTGGGTGCTCGACCGCCTGCCCCAGCTGCTGGGCGACGCGGACGTCACCGCTGACGACTTCACCCGGGCGAAGTCGCACCGCCACCCCTTCGTCGTCCACGCCGTGCGGAGGCACCCGCATTACCGGGTGCAGCGCACCGGCCTGGTGTTCGAGGCGCTGCTCGCCGCGGTGCTCGAGCAGAAGGTGACCGGTCAGGAGGCCTTCGCCGGGTGGCGCCGACTGGTCCGCCGTTTCGGTGACCCGGCGCCGGGAGCCGGGGCACAGCTCGGCCTGCGGGTAGTGCCGCCAAGCGAGACGGTGCTGCGCATCCCCTCGTGGGAGTGGCTGCGGCTGCCCGTCGACCCCGCACGCTCGCGGGCCGCGGTCACCGCGGCCCGTGCCGCGCCCAGCCTGGAGCGCACGGTCACCCTGCCCGGGGCAGAGGCCGAACGTCGGCTCACCTCCTTGCCCGGCGTCGGTGTCTGGACGGCGGCAGAGGTGCGGCAGCGGGCGCACGGGGACCCGGACGCTGCCAGCTTCGGGGACTACCACGTGCCCGCGATGATCGGCTGCACGCTGGTCGGGGAGCCGGTGGACGACGCCGGGATGGCCGAGCTCCTCGAGCCGTACCGGGGGCATCGTTTCCGGGTGCAGCGGCTGGTCGAGCTGTGCGGGACGCGGCAGCCCCGCCGTGGGCCACGGATGGGGCCGCGACGCCACCTGCCCGGACGTGTCGGCTGAGCGCAGATGTTCTCCCGGCACCGCCACCCGCCCCGTCTGCACCGCGCCGCACCGCGCCGCACCGGCCGCCCGGCCGGTTCACCCGGCTTCCCGCGACGCCGGCCAGGCCGGGGAGTCCAGCCGGATCCACCCACGCTCGGGCGCAGTGTCCTGGCAGACGACCGGGAAGCCGTCGCCGTAGCCGCAGCCGCTCGAGCCTCGGGCGTGGAAGTCCGAGTACCAGAAGTAGCGGCGCGCCCCGACCAGGTCGGGATCACCCGTGAATGTCAGCGACCGGCGGTCCGGCCGCGTCGTGGGCAGGCGCGCGACCACGGCTCGGGTCGCGTTCGACACGACCTCGGCGACGATGCCGCCCGGCCGGGCCACGATGCGCACGTTGCGCTCGGCGCCCGGCTCGCCATCGGTGTCGAGCTCCACGGTGAACCGCCGGTGGCGGTGCTGGAGCGCACCCGCATCGAAGCCGTGGTGGGTACGGACGGTCCATCGAACCCGCACCGCCTGTGCGTCCTGGCGGATCCGGTGCGTCACGGCCGCGAGATCAAAGGGGCCGGCGGTGTCGTCCGGATCGGTCGTGACGGTGGTGGTGGTCACCACCTCGCCGGTGGGACCACTCCGGTCGGCATTGTGGGGCGCCGACCCCGCCGCCACCGGCCCGGGCGTCATGGCCAGCAGGAGCCCCACGGTGACCAAGATCGCCGGCAGGCGGGCAGCGCTGTACTCGAGCATGGACGGTCCTCTCGCTCCGCCGCCCGGATGGGCGCGTCGGGGACCCTAGGAGTCCGGACGGCGCGGCGGCCTGGTCGTCCACAACGTCGGCCCGGCTGTCGGCACCCGGCCGTACGCTCACAGCATGAGATCGGCGTCCGACCTGCAGCGCACCGTTGCCCCGTTCGAGGTCGTCAGCGACTTCGACCCCTCCGGCGACCAGCCGGAGGCGATCCGCCAACTGGTCGAGCGTGTCAACGCGGGCGAGCAGGACGTCGTGTTGCTGGGAGCGACCGGCACCGGCAAGACCGCCACGGTCGCGTGGCTGGCCGAGCAGGTCCAGCGGCCGATCCTGGTGATGCAGCCCAACAAGACGCTCGCGGCGCAGTACGCCAACGAGCTGCGGCAGTTCTTCCCGCACAACGCGGTGGAGTACTTCGTCTCCTACTACGACTACTACCAGCCTGAGGCATACGTCCCGCAGACCGACACCTACATCGAGAAGGACTCGTCGATCAACGACGAGGTCGAGCGGCTGCGCCACTCCGCCACCTGGTCGCTGCTCACCCGCCGCGACGTCATCGTGGTGGCGACGGTGTCGTGCATCTACGGTCTCGGGTCCGCCGACGAGTACCTCAACCGCATGCTGCACGTGAAGGTCGGCGACGAGTTCGACCGTGACGCGCTGCTGCGCAAGCTCGTCGAGGTGCAGTACGCGCGCAACGACCTCGCCGGCACCAGGGGCACGTTCCGGGTGCGGGGCGACACCCTGGAGGTCTTCCCGGTCTACCAGGAGCTCGCCGTCCGGGTGGAGTTCTTCGGCGACCAGATCGAGCGGCTGATGACGATGCACCCGCTGACCGGCGAGGTGCTCAGCGACGAGCCTGAGATCTACATCGGTGCGGCCACCCACTACGTCACCGCGCCGGAGCGGATGGAGCGCGCGATCACCAGCATCGAGGCCGAGCTGGCCGACCGGCTGGCCGAGCTGGAGCGGCAGAACAAGCTGTTGGAGGCCCAGCGCCTGCGCATGCGCACCACCTATGACATCGAGATGATGCGCCAGGTCGGCAGCTGCTCGGGGATCGAGAACTACTCCCGACACACCGACGGCCGGGCACAGGGGACGGCGCCGCACTGCTTGCTCGACTACTTCCCGGACGACTTCCTGCTGGTCATCGACGAGTCGCACGTGACGGTCCCACAGATCGGCGGCATGTACGAAGGCGACATGTCCCGGAAGCGGACGCTCGTCGAGCACGGCTTCCGGTTGCCCAGCGCGATGGACAACCGGCCCCTGCGGTGGGAGGAGTTCCTCGAGCGGATCGGCCAGACCGTCTACTCCTCCGCGACACCCGGGTCGTACGAGCTGAGCCGTACCGGGGGAGAGGTGGTCGAGCAGATCATCCGGCCGACCGGTCTGGTCGATCCCGCAGTCGTCGTCAAACCGACGAAGGGCCAGATCGACGACCTCATCGACGAGATCCGCATCCGCGCGGACAAGAGCGAGCGGGTGCTGGTGACCACGTTGACCAAGAAGATGTCGGAGGACCTCACCGACTACCTCCTGGAGGCCGGCGTGCGTACCCGCTACCTGCACTCCGAGGTCGACACGCTGCGGCGGATCGAGCTGCTGCGCGAGCTGCGGCTCGGCGAGTACGACGTGCTGGTGGGCATCAACCTGCTGCGCGAGGGCCTCGACCTGCCCGAGGTGAGCCTGGTGGCCATCCTCGATGCCGACAAGGAGGGGTTCCTGCGGTCGGGCACCTCACTGATCCAGACGATCGGCCGTGCGGCCCGCAACGTCTCCGGCGAGGTGCACATGTACGCCGACACGATCACGCCGTCGATGGCACAGGCGATCGAGGAGACCGACCGCCGCCGCGAGAAGCAGGTGGCCTACAACCTCGCGCACGGTCTCGACCCCACCCCGCTGCGCAAGCGCATCGCCGACATCACCGACATGCTGGCGCGCGAGGATGCTGACACCGAGACGTTACTGGGCGGCGGCGGACGGCAGCAGAGCCGCGGCAAGGCCCCGGTGCCGGGCCTGCGCAGCCGCGACTCAGGCGGCCCGGCGGCCGACCTGTCCGGGATGGCCGCCTCCGACCTTGCCGGATTGGTGCAGAGTCTGACCGAGCAGATGCACGCCGCGGCCGCCGAGCTGCAGTTCGAGGTGGCAGCCCGGATGCGGGACGAGATCTCGGACCTGAAGAAGGAGCTGCGTCAGATGGTGGAGGCGGGCGCCCGCTGAGCCGACCGCCGCAGCCGACGCCGCCCCCACCCTTTCCCTCGCCGGAGCCGGTCGACGTCGATCCGACCAGGGTCCACGTCCCGACCCTCGTGGTGAGCGGGGACCGCGACATGGATCACTTCCAGCACGTCGCCCGGCATCTGGCGTCGTCGATCCCCGGCGTCCGACTCGTCACGCTGCCCTGGGCCGGGCATCTGCCAGGGCTCGAGAGCCCACAGCACGTCTCCGACCTGCTGCTGGACTTTCTCCTCCCCGCCTCGCCGTCCTCGGCCTGAGACCGAGCTGCCGGACGGTGCTCAGGCACCAGGCCCGGCCGCCTCCACCCCCGACGCCGCGGTCGGGGTGACGCCCGACGCGGCCCCGCGGACGGCGGCCAGTGCCTGCATCACCGCGATCAGGTGCCGGTCGCGGTCGGCGACCAGCTCGGCGAAGCTGCGGCCGGCCGCCTCCTGCCGGGTGCCGTCGACCATGCGCTGTCGCAGCTCGCCGGTCAGCTCGGGGGCCGCCAGCCGCGTCCAGGGCGAGGCCAACGCGGGAGCGAAGTGGTCCAGCATGTGTGCCATGCCGCCCTCGCCGCCGGCGAGGTGAAAGGTCAGGCACGGCCCCATGAACGCCCACCGCAGCCCCGGCCCGGCGGTGATGGCGAGATCGATCTGCGCGACGCTCGCCTCCCCGGAGGCAACCATGTGCAGCGCCTCGCGCCACAGCGCCTCCTGCAGCCGGTTGGCGACGAAGCCGGGCACCTCGGCGCCGAGCGTGATGACCTCCTTGCCCACGCTGCGGTAGAAATCGGCGGCCCACTCGACCTTCTTCCGTGCGGTGCGCTCGCCGCCGGCCACCTCGACGAGCGGGACGAGGTACGGCGGGTTGAACGGGTGGCCGACCACCAACCGTTCGGGAGTGGCGCACCGCTGCTGCATCTGGGTCATCGGGTACCCGGACGTCGACGAGGCGATCACGACGCCGTCGGCCACGGCGGCGTCCAGGTCGGCGAGCAGGTCGAGCTTGAGCTCGAGCACCTCCGGGGCGCTCTCCTGGACGAAGTCGGCGTCGCCGACCGCCTGGGCCAGCGTCGGCGCCACGGTCAACCTGTCCAACGATGCCCCCGGAGCGAGGCCGAGCTGCTCCAGTGCGGGCCAGGCCACTTCCACCAGCCGGTGCAGACGCTCCTCGGTGTCGGGCGCCGGATCCCACGCTGTGACGTCGAAGCCGCGCGCGAGGAAGTGCGCGACCCAGCCTCCGCCGATGACACCGGCCCCGACACAGGCGACCGTCCGGACCGACTCAGGTCGCACGTCAGCTCCGTGCGACCGGGTGGAGGCCGAGCCGCTCCCTGCCCTCGGCCGGGGTCAGGACCCGACCGCCCATCAGCTCGATGATGCTCCGGGCTCGCTCCACCAGCTGGGCGTTGGTCGCCTTCACGCCGCGGGACAGGTACAGGTTGTCCTCCAGACCCACTCGGACGTTGCCCCCGAGCAGCACCGCCTGAGCCACCATGGGCATCTGCATCCGGCCGATGGCGAACGCTGCCCACAGCGCCCCGGGCGGTATGAGGTCGGCCATGGCCTGGACCATCCGCGGCTCGGCCGGGGTGCCGTACGGGATGCCGGTGCAGAACTGGTACAGCGGTGGATCGTCGATGAGCCCCTCGGCGACCAGCTGGTTCGCCGCCCAGACGTGACCGGTGTCGAAGACCTCGAGCTCGGGCTTGACGCCGAGCTCCTGGATGCGTCGAGCACCGGCACGCAGCATCTCCATGGTGCTCACGTAGATCAAGTCGTGATCACTGAAGTTCAGCGTCCCGCAGTCCAGGGTGCACAGCTCCGGGCGCAGCTCCTCGACGTGCTCCAGCCGCACGAGTGCGCCGACCAGGTCGGTGTCCGGCCCGGGCGTGGTCGGATCCGCGTCGCGCACCTGCAGGTCGCCGCCCATCCCGGCGGTGAGGTTGATGATCACGTCCACGTCGCTGGCGTGGATGCGCTCCACGACCTCGCGGTAGAGGGAGGTCTCGCGACTTCCGCGCCCCGTCTTCGGATCGCGCACGTGCACATGCACGACCGTCGCGCCCGCCCGCGCGGCCTCGATCGCGGACTCGGCGATCTGCTGCGGGGTCACCGGCACGTGCTCGCTGCGACCCACCGAGTCCCCCGCGCCGGTGAGCGCGCAGGTGACGATCACGTCCCGGTTCACAGCGACTCCTTCGCTCCTGTCACGCCGCCCTGGCAGGCGTACGGTCAGCTCCCCGTCGTCAGTCGACCCTAGGGCTGTTCGAGAGCAGCTTGCGGGTGTATTCCTCCCGCGGAGTCTCCATGACCTGCACGACCGAGCCCGCCTCGACGACCCGACCCTGCTGGAGGATCTCCACACGCACCGCGATGGAGCGGACCAGCGCGAGATTGTGGGTCACGAAGAGCATGCTGATGCCGCGCTCTCGCCGCAGCCCGTCGAGCAGCGCCACGATCGAGCCCTGCACCGAGACGTCGAGTGCCGAGGTGATCTCGTCACAGACGATCACGTCGGGCTCGGCGGCCAGGGCGCGGGCGATGGCCACGCGCTGGCGCTCCCCGCCGGAGAGCCTGCTCGCTTGGTACGTCAACATGGTGGGCCCGAGCGCCACCTGATCCATGAGCTCGAGCACCCGGTCGGTGGCCTGCTTGCCCTTGGCGATGCCGAACAGCTCCATCGGTCGCTTGATGATCTGCTCGATGGTCAGGCGAGGGTTCAACGACAGGTAAGGGTTCTGGAAGATGTACTGAATCCGGCGGCGGTCCTCGGCGATGCGCTGCCGGGCGCTGTTGGCCAGCTCGCGCCCCTCGAACGACAGGGTGCCGGTCCAGTCCTTGTGAAGGCCGCCCACCGAGCGCGAGATGGTCGTCTTGCCACTGCCGGACTCGCCGACGAGCGCCACGACTTCGCCCTTCGCCAGATCGAAGGTCACGTCGTGGACGACCTGCGTTCGGCCGTAGAAGACGTTGAGCCCCTCGACGGACAGGATCACGTCGCGCGTGCGGTCGGGGGCGGCGTCGGGGACGGTGCCGCGGTGGATGTCCCACGTGCCGATCTCCTCGGCGCGGATGCACCGCACCTCGTGGTCGGATGCGACGGCGCGCAGCGCAGGGACCTGCTGGCGGCACTGGTCGATCGCGAACGCGCAGCGGTCGTTGAAACGACAGCCTTCCGGCCGCGCGCCGGGCGCCGGCGTCCGGCCGGGGATGCCCTTGAGCGCGCGGGCCTGGCTGAGGTGGGGGATCGAGTCCAGCAGCGCGCGCGTGTAAGGGTGCAGGGGGTTCGAGAAGACGGTGTCCCTGGGACCGAGCTCAGCGATCTGCCCGGCGTACATCACCGCGACACGGTCGGCGATGTTGGCCACCACCGCGAGGTCGTGGGTGACATAGAGGGCGCTGACGCCGTGGGTGCGGCACAGCTCGGCCATGGTGTCGAGCACCATTCTCTGGGTGGTCACGTCGAGACCGGTGGTGGGCTCGTCGAGCACGAGCACCTTGGGCTTGGGGAGGAACGCCATGGCCAGAGCGACGCGCTGCACCTGGCCACCCGAGAGCTGGTGGGCGTAGCGCTTGAGGAACTCGTCGTCGTTGGGCAGGCCGACCTCGGCCAGCCCGTCGCGCGCGCCCTGGAGCCGTGACGCGGCGGTGCCGATGCCGCGGAGCTCCAGCAGCTCGACGATCTGCTTGCCGATCCGGATGCTCGGGTTGAGGGCCGAGGCCGGGTCCTGCGGCATGTAGGCGATCTCCTCGCCGCGCAGCTGGCGCACCTCGCGCCACGGCATCGCGAGCACGTCGCGGCCCTCGATGAGCACCTTGCCCGACGAGATGAAGGCGCCGGCCCGCGAGTAGCCGAGCAGCGACGTGCCGACCGTGGTCTTGCCGGAGCCCGACTCGCCGACCAGGCCGATGACCTCGCCGGGGCGTAGCACCAGATCGATGTCGTCGACCACGTCGACGGGCCGTCCGGTCAGGGTGACGCCGAGGCTCTCGACGACGAGCCCGCTCCCAGGTGTGCCGGTGTGCGGTACGTCCCGTGTGGGCGCAGTCATCGACTGTCTTCCTTCTGACTGAGTTGCGCGAGGCCATCGGCCATCAGGTTGGTGGCGATCGTGAAGACGGCGATCATCAACACCGGCGCCAGCACCGCCCATGGCTGGGTGGCCAGGCCGAGCCCGTTCTCGTAGATCATCTGGCCCCAGTTCGCGGCCCCCGGATCGGCCGCGAATCCCAGGAAGCCCAGGCCAGCCACCACCGCGATCGAGTAGGTGAGCCGCAGGCCGGCCTCCGCCAGCAGCGGTCCGACCATGTTGGGCAGCACCTCGGCCATGATCACGCGTGAGCGCTTCTCGCCGAGGGCCTCAGCGGCTGCCACGAAGTCCCGGGAGACGATTCCGAGGGCGACACCGCGGGCGAGGCGGGCCACCCGCGGTGCGTGCGAGACGCCGATGAGCAGGACGATGACCCACGGCGCCGGGTTCTGCACTGCGGTGAGCACGACCAAGGCGAGCAGGATCTGGGGGAAGGCCAGCAGCACGTCGTTGAGCCGCATGATGATCTCGTCCCACCAGCCACCGGCGTAGGCGGCGACGACGCCGATGAGGACACCCAGGACCATGCCGAGCACGGTCGCCAGCACCGCGACGACCAGCACACCGACACCGCCGTACATCAATCGGCTGAGCACGTCCTGGCCGATGTAGTCGGTGCCGAAGAACCCGTCCGGGGAGTAGGGCGGACCCGCGGTCTCGTTCTCGCCGTAGGGCGCGAAGAAGGGCGCGAAGAGCGCGAACGCCACCACCAGCAAGGTGAGGCCCATACCGAAGGCGAACCGCTTCTGCTTTCTGGCCCGTAGCCAGAAGGACGGTGCGCTCGGGGCGCTCGCAGGGGCAGTCATGACGAGATCGCCGTCCTCGCTCGGGGGGTCAGTAGGACCGAGAGCAGGTCCGCGACAAGGTTCACGACGATGTAGACCGCGGCGATGATGATGGTCAGCGCCTGCACCATCGGCACATCGTGGTTGCGGACCGAGTCGACGAGCTGCCGTCCGATGCCCGGGTAGGAGAAGAGTGTCTCGACCAGGACCACTCCGCCGGCCAACCAGGCCAACTGGAGCGCGATCACCTGGATACCGGGCACGATCGCGTTGAGCAGCGCATGCTTGCGCATCACCACGGACTCCGGGATGCCCTTGAGCCGGGCCAGCTCGACGTAGTCGCTGTCGAGCACCTCGAGCAGGCTCGCGCGCACGATCCGGGACACGTGCGGCGTAACCGCCAGCACCAGGGTCGCGACCGGCAACACCATCCCGTCGAGGTTGTCCCACGGTCTCCCTCCGGGGGTGGCGATGGTCACCGCGGGGAAGATGTTGAACACCGAGGTCGAGAACAGCGCGACGAGCAGGATGCCGGTCACGAACTCGGGCACGCCGGCCAGGGCCAGGAGGATGGTCTGGATGACCGTGTCGGGCCGGCGCCGGCGGTAGTGCGCGGAGATCATCGCGATGCCGAAGGCAAGCGGAATCATCACCGCGGCCGCCAGCAGCACGAGCACCAGCGTGTTGACCACGTTGGCGGAGATCTGTCCCCACACCGGCTGCTGGTTGGCGAGCGAGGTTCCGGGGTCGCCGGTGAGCAGCCCGCCGAGCCAGCTCAGGTAGCGCGAGATGAGACCGTCGTCGGCGTTCAGCTGTTCCTCGAGCTGGGCCACCCGACCGGGGTTGGAGTCGTAGTCGCGGCCGAGGATGGCCCGCACCGGGTCGCCGAGCGCGGCCGTGGCGACGAAGACCAAGACGGAGACCAGCCACAACGTCAGCACCGCCAGGCCGAGCCGGCGCAGCAGCCAGATGGCCCACGCGGCCCCGCCTGAGCGGCCCCTTGGCGGTGCGACCTCCTTGAGCGGATCAGGAAGGATCGCTACCTGCGTCATGTCAGACCGACACCTTGTCGAACCTGTACGCGCCCAACGGCAGGTACTTGTGCGGTTCGAGCCCTTGCACGCCGGCGGCGTACCCGTCCACCTGCTGGCGGAAGCCCCAGATGATCAGGCCGCCCTCCTCGTACTCGATCTCCTGCGCGTCGTGGAGCAGCTCCGCGCGCTTCGTCTCGTCGAGCTCCCGCGCCGCGGCGTTGACCAGGCTCCGGTGCTCCTCGTTGTCCCAGTGCGTCTCGTTGTACGTGCCGCCCTGCTCCGGGGGGAACGTGCCGACGACGGCCTGGGCGATGTAGTTGCGGGTGTTCCAGAAGTCCTGGGCGAACGGGTAGGACAGGTAGTCGTCGTCGTAGAACGGCGTCTTCTTGGTCACCTTCACGTCCACGCCGGCCAGCTTCGCCTGCTCGACGAACAGGTTGGCCGCTGCTGGAGCGACCGAGCCGATGTCGTCACCGGTGAAGAGCTCGACCTGCATCCCCTCCTGGCCGGCCTGCTGTAGCAGCGCTTTAGCCTGGTCGATGTCCTGCTCGCGCTGGGGCAGGTCGCTGGCATAGGCAGGGTCGAAGGGCGCGTAGAGGTCGTTGCCCAGCGAGCCGTAGCCGCTCAGCGTCTGGTCGATCATGGCCTGACGGTCGACGATCAGCCGCATCGCCTGGCGAACTCTGACGTCCGAGAACGGCTCGACATCCACTCGCATCGTGAACGGCACCCAGGCGCCGGTGTCGGAGACGAGCACGCCGCCGCCGGCTCCCTCGATCGTGTCGATGAGGTTGTACGGCAGGTTGTCGACCGTCTGGATCTGGCCCGCCTGGAGTGCGTTGACCTTTGCGTTGTCGTCGGCGAAGTCCTGGATCTGCAGCTCGTCGACGAAGGCGGGGTCACCCCAGTAGCCGGAGTACCTGGTGAAGGTGCTGGTCTTGCCGGGCTCGAACGACTCATAGACGAACGCGCCGGTGCCGACGGGGTTCTTGACGTCGAAGTCGGTCGGGATGATGCCCGCCGTGTACTCGGCCAGCAGTGTGTCGAGAATGGCGTAGGGCGTGTTGAGCACCAGCTTCAGGGTGGTCGGGTCAACGGCTTTCGTGGACTGGAAGTCGATGATCTGAGAGAGCTGGCCGCCGGCCGACAGCGGCGCCTTCGGGTTGGCGAAACGCTGGATGCTGAACAGTGCGTCTTCGGCAGTGACGTCCTTGCCGTTGTGGAAGGTGACCCCCGGTCGCATCTTGATCGTCCAGGTCCTCGCGTCCGACGACGCCTCGATGGACTCTGCAAGCGCGGGCTCGAGCTCGTAGTCGTTGTTCCAGATCAGCAGCGGCTCGTAGAGGTTGCACACCCGCGCGATGTCGGGATTGGTGACCGGCTGGTGCGGGTCGAGGGTGTCTTTGCTGCCGCCACCGGTGGCGCCGTGAATCAGGATCCCGCCGGAGCTCTGCGGTTCATCACCGCCCCCACCGCCACTGCCCCCGTTGCCTCCGCACGCGGCGAGGAAGCTGCTGCCGGCGACAGCAGCGACTCCGACGCCGGAATACTTGAGCAGCTGACGGCGGGAAAGCTGCAGGTCACGGCGCGGGTTCTGGTT
This sequence comes from Nocardioidaceae bacterium, assembly GCA_029266455.1. Lineage (GTDB taxonomy): Bacteria > Actinomycetota > Actinomycetes > Propionibacteriales > Nocardioidaceae > JACCWP01. The sequence continues at coordinate 27,514 of JAQSWV010000002.1, read as the reverse complement.
CACCTGGTGACTCCCGGTAAGACGATGCGATCGGCGGAGAGGGACCTGCGCAACATAGGCTCGTTGTAGGGGCTGGTCAACGACTCTGTGCGGCTGTGTTGCGTCGCGGCAGGCGGGGCTGGGCTCGGCCTGAGGTCAGTCGTGCTGCGTGCGGCGGAACTGTCGCAGCAGCGGTCCCGCCGTCGTCGGCATGCAGGTGCGGCGTCCTCCTGCCCGGGAGTTCTGGTTCCACCGGACACCCACACCGGGTGACGCGAGGACGAGCGAAGTCGAATGTGTCCGTTTAGAGTCGGTTCGTGACGCAACCGATGGATGTCGACAATGCCCTCGAGTCGCTGCAAGCGGCCCTGCATGCCCAGGGTCGCTCGGTCCTGACCATGACCATCCTGGCGGGAACGTTGCGTGGAGTGGGTGGAGCGGCGGTCAAGGGGCAGCTGCGCGAGTTCGTGCTGGCCGAGCTGGCCGACACATACCTGCTGGTCGAGAAGATGTCCGCCCTCGGTGGCACACCGCGCATCGACGCCGAGAGCATCGACGTCTCACCCGACACGCAGAAGGCGCTCGACGCACTGCTCGACCACGAGGCCAAGGCCGTCGCCGGGCTGCATGCCGTCATCGCCCACTCTGGTCAGGAGCCGCGCAGCGAGGCGCTGGAGCACCTGCTCGAGCACATGATCATGCGCAAGCAGCAGCAGGCCGACTTCCTGTGGCACGCCGCCGAGCGTGAGGAGCCGATGGTCTGATGCCCCGATGACATGGACCCATGCTCGTCGACTCGCTGTAGATATCTGGTCGAGTCACGGAGCAAAGGCCGATCCAGCCGCTCGGGGCCTGGGAAGACCGGGCGCGCTCAGGTCTCGTCCAGTCGGTAGCGCGCCGGTATAGCATCCCGGCACCCGCCGAGAGGACAGGTCGCGATGTCGGTGATCGACGCGCTGGTGCGCAGCAACGAGGTCTATGCGAAGCAGCACGGAGACATGCTGCCGCCGAGGCCCGCCAAGAGATTGGCCGTCCTGACCTGCATGGACGCCCGGCTGGACGTCTACCGCCTGCTGGGCCTGGCCGAGGGCGATGCGCACGTCCTCCGCAACGCCGGTGCGACCGTGACAGACGACGTGATCCGCTCGTTGGCCGTGAGCCAGCGCCTCCTGGACACCAACGAGATCCTGGCGATCAGCCACACCGACTGCGGTATGCGGACGTTCTCCGACGAGGAGTTCCGGTCAGACCTCGAACGTCAGACGGGGCACCGCCCACCCTGGCCGTCGGAGGAGTTCCGAGACCCCGAAGCCGACGTCCGGGCCTCGATCGCGCGCATCAAGGACAGCCCGTTCGTGCCGCACACCGAGGGGGTACGCGGCTTCGTGTTCGACGTCGGCACCGGCCGCCTCCGCGAGGTCACCGTCTGAGCTGTCAGCCCAGTCGCCACGGGACCGGCAGGCTCAGCACGCCGCCGCCGGTCAGACCGAGCTGCCGCAGGACCGCCTCGGCGGCACCCTCGCTGCTGCTGACAGGAGCCCAGAGGCTTGCCGCTGCCGACTCGCTCGAGGTGGCCGGCCGGAGCCGGTCCAGCGGGCTGGGGTGCGGCACCCGGACGACGCGCACCTCTTGGCGGCTCGACCCGGCATGATCGGCCGCGCGCGTCAGCGCCCGGTCGAGCCCACCGAGAGTGTCGACCAGCCCCCGGACCTGCGCGTCGGCGCCGGTCCACACCCGGCCTCGGGCGAGCGGTTCGAGCCGCTCGTACGGCATCTGCCGTCCGGTCGCCGCCTTGGCGGTGAAGTCGGCGTAGACCGCGTCCAGCCACTGCTCGACCCGGGCCCATTCCTGCTCGCGGAACGGCACGGTGCTGTCGAACATGGTGGCCTGGCTGCCCGCTCCCACCGGCTCGGTCCCGATGCCGAGCCGCCGCAGCGCATCGCCGACGACGACCTTCCCGCCGAGGACACCGATCGAGCCGGTGACCGTGCTGGGCAGAGCCACGATCTCGTCCGCGCCCATCGCCACGAAGTAACCGCCCGATGCGGCCACCGACCCCATCGAGGCCACCACCGGCGTGCCGTCCTGCCGCAGTCGGTGCACCTCACGGTGGATCGCGTCGGAGGCGACGTACGAGCCGCCCGGGCTCACCACCCGGAGCACGACGGCCGCGACGTCGTCGCGTGCGCCTGCGGAGCGCAACGCGGCGCACACCGTGTCCGACCCCGCTCGCCTGCCGCCCAGTGGGGACGCGTTGCTCCGGCCCAGTGCGATGCCGCCCTCGACGGCCACCACGGCCACGACCGGCTGCTGGCGCCTGGTCGCCAGCCGGCGCAGCCTCCGCCCTGCCCTGCGCCTGCCGGCGGGCGCCCACCGGTGGACGTACCGGAGCTCGAGCGGGGTCCCCCCCTCGCCCTCGAGCCGGCCCCGCAGCTCTGCGTACAGCTCGTCGCGGTAGCCGAGCCGGTCGACGAGCCCGCGCTCCAGAGCGACCTCCGCGGCCAGCGGAGCGGCGTCGACGGCGGCGCGCACCTGCTCATGTGACAGGCTGCGGCGGCGGGCCACGGTCGCCACCACCTGCTCGGTGACCGAGTCGGCGAGACGCTGCGTGGCCTCCCGCTGCGCGTCGCTCATGTGGTCGCGCAGCAGCTGGTCGGCTGCGCTCTTGTACTCGTGCCGTTGCCCGATCTGTGGCTCCAGGCCCAGCCGGTCCAGGGCAGCACGAAGGAACACCCCGCGAGTGGCGACGCCCACCAGCCCGAGCGTTCCGGACGGCTGCATCCAGACACTGTCGAAGTGCACGGCCAGGTGGTACGGCAGCGTGCCTGCGCCGAGCTCGCCGAAGGACTCCGTCCAGCACGCCGTCGCCTTGCCGCTCGCCGCGAAGAGCTCGACCCCCTCGCCGAGCTCCTCGACCTGTGCCGGGGTCAGCACATCCGGCCCGACGTGAGCCACCAGCCCGACCACCGCAGCGTCGTCGGCGGCCTCGCGCAGTCGGGCCAGCACCGTGGACAGCGTCGGGACCTGGCGAGCGCGCATCGCGGCCAGCGGGTCCTGGGGTGGCGACTCGAGCAGGCCGCGGGCCAGGTCGAGCTCGAGCAGCAGCGGAGAGGGGCTCATCCCGGCACGCTAACCCGGGCCGGCTCTGGTGGCGCCTCCGGCCGCGAGCGGGGCTCGCAGCGGCGGCGCGCGCACGGCGCGCCCACCACCCGGACTCGCGCCGCAGGCAGAGGTTTGCGACGATGTCCGGCGGCGGGGAGCACTCCCCGCGCTGCTGGTGGTCACACGGTCATGCGACCCGACGCCGTCGATCGGCTCGTGTCGGCGTTGTGTCGGCGAGAAGCGCCGTCCCACGCAGTGCGTCGTGCCCGTTAGGTGCCCGTGAGGAAGGAACCTGCGTGGAAGTCTCTCCGCTCGCCTGGTGGATCACCATCGGGGTGACCATGGCCATCCTGCTGTTCGACCTGGTCCTCGTCGCGCGCCGTCCGCACGAGCCCAGCATGAAGGAATGCTCGATCTACATCTCGATCTACTCGTCCCTGGCGATTCTGTTCGGGCTGTGGATCCTGCTGGACTACGGGGGCAGGTACGCGGGCGAGTTCTACGCCGGCTGGCTGACCGAGTACTCGCTGTCGGTCGACAACCTGTTCATCTTCATCATCATCATGAGTCGGTTCGGGGTGCCGCGGAAGTACCAGCAGGAAGCTCTGCTGGTGGGGATCATCCTGGCGCTCATCTTCCGCGGTGTGTTCATCGCGCTCGGTGCGGCCGCGATCAACAACTTCTCGTGGATCTTCTACGTCTTCGGCGCCTTCCTCATCTACACGGCGTGGACCCTCACCCGTCACGACGAGGAGGACGAGTACACCGAGAACTGGCTGATCCGGTTCACCCAGAACCACCTCCCGTCCACCGACCAGTGGCACGGCATCAAGCCACTGGTCCGGGACGGCGGCAAGCTGCTCATCACGCCGATGCTCATAGTGATCCTTGCGCTGGGATCCACCGACCTGCTGTTCGCGCTGGACTCGATCCCCGCGATCTACGGCCTCACCCAGGAGCCGTACCTCGTGCTGACCGCCAACATCTTCGCGCTGATGGGCCTCCGCCAGCTCTACTTCCTCCTGGGCGGCCTCCTCGACCGGTTGGTCTACCTGTCGTACGGGCTGGCGTTCATCCTCGCCTTCATCGGCGTCAAGCTGGTGCTGCACGCCCTGCACGAGAACGAGCTTCCGTTCATCAACGGAGGTGAGCACGTCCCGGTTCCCGAGATCCCGACGTGGCTGTCGCTGGCGGTCATCATCGTGACGCTGGCCGTCACCACCGTGGCCAGCCTGGCCAAGTCCCGGAAGGATCCCGAGGCAGCGAAGTCCGGCGGCCTCTGAGCCCTGGGCGATCCGGGCCCCGGTCTGGTCTGCACCGGGTGGTGGCTGACAGTATCCGGCTGTGGCGCGGGAGCGGTGGGCGAGCAGGTTCCGGCGCGTGGAGCATGCCGTCGAGGCCGGACTCGCCGCCCGACTGCGAGGTCGACCGGGCTGGATCGTGACGGTCGACCCCTACGTCGGCCACGGGACTCCCACCCACGCTCACCTGCGCGGCCGGGCGGTGGTTCGCCGCCGTCAGCCGCGCCGGCGCAACGGCGCAGCCGCCACGCTGATCACCAGCCTCACCCGGTACGCCCGGGTCGAGGCCAAGCGCGAGTCGATCGACATCGAGGTGGCCGGCCGCACGGTCTCGGCAGTATCCGACGACGAGGGCTACCTCACGGTCGACGTCGACCTCCCGGACGTCCCCACCGGCTGGCACGAGGTCACCTGGCGGTCCTCGTCCGAGGCAGTGCCCGGCCGGCTGCTCGTGGTGGACCCGGACGCGCCGCTGGGCCTGGTGAGCGATCTCGACGACACGGTGATCCACACCGGGCTGACCCGGGTCTGGGAGACCGTGCGCACGAGCCTGCTGGTGGCCGACGAGGATCGGGTGCCGATAGCCGGGGGAGCGGAGCTCTACCAGGCGCTGCTTGCCGTTGACCGCCGCGGCACGAGCCCCACGGTGGAGGGTCCCGCGTTCTACGTGTCGACGGGTGCCTGGAACATGCACGAGATGCTGCTGCTGTTCCTGGCACGCAACGGCTTTCCGGCTGGTCCCATCATGCTGACGGACTGGGGCCCGAGCGCCCGCTGGCTGTTCCGTGAGGACAGCGTGGCCTTCAAGGCCAGGACCATCACGACCCTGATCGCCCAGCATCCCTGTGCGGGCTGGGTGCTCGTGGGGGACAGCGGCCAGCACGATCCCGAGGCCTATGCGGCGGTGGTGCGGTCGTGCCCGGGGCAGGTGCGGGCCGTGTACATCCGCGACGTTCCACCGACATCCGTGCTGCGCACCAAGCGCGTGGGTGAGCTCGCCGCGGAAATGGCCGGCCTCGGTGTGCCCATGCTCCTGATCCGCGACAGCGTGGAGGCCGCCGAGCATGCGCACGGGCTCGGCCTGATCGACCAGAGCGGCGTGGCGCGGGTGCGTGTCGCCGTGCGGGGCTGACAGCTCGGCCAAGCCCGCAGCAGCCGGGGCCGCCGGAGGCATCCGAGCCGGTGCGGTTCTCGTCGGCTGTGCCCCGGCCCGGCCTCCCTTACCCTCAGCCGACCGTGGAGCCGAACGCCATCCCCAGGAGGTACGTCGTGACGGCCGCCCCCATCCCGATCGCGAGCTGGCGCAGCGCCCGGCGCAGCGGTGGGCCGCCCGACAGGATGCCGACGACCGCGCCCGTCAGCAGCAGGGCGAGGCTGACCAGCACCATGGCGGTCAGCAGGGCGGTGATGCCATCGAGGCCCAGCACGAACGGGAGCACGGGCACGGCAGCGCCGGAGGCGAAGAAGGCGAAACTCGACACCGCCGCTCCCAGACCCGTCCCGACGACGTCGTGGTCCGCGCCGGCGTCCACCGCCGGCGGCTGCTCGAGGTCCCGCTGGCGCAGCGACGCGTCGGCGCGCTCGCCGGCCTGGTCAGCGCTCAGACCCCGGGCGCGATAAAGGAGAGCGAGCTCGTTGGCGTCGACGTCGAGATGTGGGACGGCGGTCGACGCACTGTCGCTCGGGGACGACGCAGCCAGCAGCTCACGCTGGGATCGCACGGAGACGTACTCGCCCGCGCCCATGGACAGGGCGCCCGCCAGCAGTCCGGCAAGCCCGGTGAGGAGCACGGTGTCCGGCGCCGCTCCGCCGCCGCTCACGCCGAGCACGAGTGCCAGGTTGCTCACCAGGCCGTCGTTGGCACCGAACACCGCGGCGCGAAAGCTCCCGGACATCCGAGCGCGTCCGCGCGCAGCGAGGCCCCTGACCACCTCGGCGTGGATCCGCTCGTCGGCAGCCATCGCGGCGGTGGCGTCGCTGTCCTTGTCGTAGGGCGAACGTCCCTCCGCCCGCTGCGCCAGTGCCAGCACGAACACGGAGCCGAACCGCCGCGCCGCCCAGGCCAGCAGGCGCGTGCGCACATCGCCACGCCTGGCCTTTCCCGCACGGTCGCCGAGCAGGCGCTCCCAGTGTGCGATGTGCCGTTCCTCTGCCACAGCCAGACCCAGCAGGATCTCCTGCTCCTCGCCGGTCCGCCGGGACGCCAGGTTCCGGTAGACGGCGGCTTCCTCGCGCTCGTCTGCGAGGTGGCGACGCCACCGGCGGGCGACCCGGGCGGAGGGGACGGCGCCGGACGGCGTCTCCTGCTTGGTCACGGTCTCATGGTGGCACCGCCGCGGTCATCGGCCCAGCACAGGGCCATCCGCCGGCGTCGGCCACGACGCGGCCCGCGCGGCGGCGAGCATCTCGCGTCGGTGCGGGGCGAGCGGGGCGTCCTCGACGAGGCCGCCGCTCTCCGGGGCGTGCAGCATCCTCAGCTTGTCCCCCGGGCCGGGCGAGGTGACGAGGCCGACATGGTGCGGTGGTTCGTCCGGACGCCCGAAGAACAGCAGGTCTCCCACCGAGACCTCGTCGTCTCCGACCGCCTCGAGCACGGCGCACTGGTCCGCGGCGTCGCGAGGAACCGCTACCCCGTGCACTCGGTACGCGAGATGCACCAGCCCGGAGCAGTCCACCCCCCAGCCGCTGGTGCCGCCCCACAGGTACGCCAGGCCGAGGAACTGCCGGGCCGCGGACAGCGCGGCCGTCACATCGACGGCAGCGGTGAACGTACCGGCCCGTCGGACGACGTCGGCCACATCGAGCCACCCCACGCCCCCGTCCGGCAGGCCGACCATGACCTCGGAGTCGTCGCGGCGGACGGCAGGCAGCACGGTGCCGCACGACACCTCCACGCCCCCGCCCGGTGTGCGCAGCGTGGCGGTCAGCGGGCGTACGACCGCCACCCCGTCGCCGGCCACGCCCTCGACTCCTGCCGCCGGCAGCAGGTGCGAGGTCGGGACCCAGCCGGGGTAGCCCCTCGCGTCCAGCGACGACGGTTGCCACGGCAGGACCACCCGGCTCCAGCGATCGCCCTCGTCGAGCATCTGCACCGGCTCGCCCAGCAGCGCCTGCGTCACGACCCGTCCGTGTAGGCCGACGCGGTCCTCGCCGCCATGCGTCACGCACCAGCCGGGCAGGTCGGGGGCGTCGGCCACCAGCGCGCGGTCGATCGCCCGCGGACTGTCGGCGGTCGTCCACACCGTGGTCACCGGGACGGCGACCGCGTGCGAGGCGGTCACGCGCCGGCCAGCCGGGCCGGGAAGCCGCCGGTGGCCACCGGGCCCCAGCGGAGGGGTGCGACACGCAGCAGGACCTTGTCCTGGCGCTGCATCGCCAGCCGGTAGTCGTCCCAGTCAGGGTGCTCACCGGAGATCGAGCGGAAGTAGTCGACGAGACCGTCCAGTGCGTCGGGCATGTCCAGCACCTCGGCTTCGCCGTCCACCTGGAGCCAGGGCCCGTCGAAGTCGTCGGACAGCACGAGCACACCAGCACGCCCGGAACGTCGGATGTTCGCCGTCTTGGCCCGATCGGGGTAGCTCGACACCACCAGCCGGCCCTCGGGGTCCACACCGCCGGTGACCGGCGAGCTCTGCACGGTCCCGTCCCGGCGGTACGTCATCAGCACGAAGTGGTGGCGGGGCCGCACGAACGCAAGCATCTGCTCCCGGTCGACGGCTGTGGTGGTCGCGATCGTCCTGGCCATGCCGGGAGCCTATGCGCGCCACCAGCGGCCCCGGCAGGCCGCCATCGTCGGCCGAGGCCGAGGCGAGACCGATGGCGCGGTGGGCCGAGGTGCGCAGAGCACCGACCGTTGGTGCCGTCAGGGCTCCGAGCGGTAGTCGGGGATCTCGCTGGGCCGGGTAGGCGGGGTGGCGTCGCCGAACGGGGTCCCCCCGAGCTGTTCGCGGTGGTGACGGCGGGTCCAGTCCTGACGGGGACCGGCCGGGACGACCCCGTAGCGGTTCAGGTTCCGGTGCGTGCGGTGGTAGTGCACCTTGATGTGGGTCATGTTCACCGTGTCGCCGACCCCGCGGGTCTGCATCAGGTCGAGCAGGTAGGCGTCGAGAACGGGGTCCTCGGTGATCTTGTTGCGGTTGCACTTGAAGTGACCGTGGTAGACGGCGTCGAAGCGCACCAGCGTGGTGAACAGCCGCACGTCGGCCTCGGTGAGGTGGTCCCCGACCAGATACCGCCGGTTCGAGAGTCGCTCGGACAACCAGTCCAGGCAGTCGAAGATGCGCCGGTGGGCGTCGTCGTAGGACGCCTGGGACTTGGCGAACCCCGCCCCGTACACCGCATCGTTGAACTCGGTGTACACGCGGGCCATCACATCGTCGATCTCGTCGCGCCACGCCTGCGGGTACAGGTCCGGCGCGCCCGGGCGGTGATGTGACGTCCACTCGGTCGAGAAGTCCAGGGTGATCGTCGCGAAGTCGTTCGTGACCAGCTTGCCGCTCGGCACGTCCACGATGGCAGGCACGCTGGTTCCGTTGTGCCACTCTGACCGCCGGGTGGCGTAGGCCTCCGCAAGGTGGTGGATGCCCAGCACTGGGTCGACGCCACCGGGGTCGAGCGTGAAGCGCCAATCCTTCTCGTCGTGGACGGGGTCGACGATGCCGAGCGATATCACGTCCTCCAGGCCCAGCAGACGCCGCACCAGCACAGCCCTGCTGGCCCATGGACACGCCAGCGAGGCGACCAGCCGATATCGACCGGGCGCAACGGGCCAGCGTGCGTCGGGTTCGTCGAGGATGCGGTCGGCGAACTCGGAGTCTGCGTGGGTGTAGGCGTTACTCATTCGTCCAGCGTGCGTCGTCGCGGCCGCTGACGCCAGCAGATGCCCGCCGCCTCAGCGACCACCGTATGCGCCAACGCCTCGGGAAGGCTGGTGGACGTGAAGAGGCTCAGCACGAACGGCTCGTCACCAGCCGGCCGTACCACCCCGACATCGTGACAGCACTCGTCGGTCCAGCCCGACTTGTGCGCGACGTAAGTCCCTACCGGCAGCCCTGCGGGGATCGCGTCGTTCCACTCGCTGGCGGCCAGCAGACGCTCGACCGCGTCCGAGGCCGCCGGATCGAGCAGCCGGCCGCTCAGCAGGCCGCGCACGACGCCGGCCAGATCGGCTGCCGTGCCGGTGTTGGAGATACCCAGGGCGCTGGCGCGGGCGTCCTGGATGCCGCGCCGCAGTCTCGACCGTTCCGCTCCCACCGTGCTGTAGACGTCGTTCACTGCCGCGGTGCCCACACGCTCCAGCAGCAGGTTGGTCGCGAGGTTGCTCGACCGCACCACGGCCCGCTCCATGAGCCAGCCGATCGGCACCGCCTCGCCAAGGTGGCGCCACACCAGGTCGTCGTTGTCGTAGTCCGCCGTCAGCTCGTACGGTGTGGCGTCGGCGGCCGACGCGAAGGTGGGCTGCACCTGCACGAGGTCGGCGAGGTCGAGCCGCCCGACCGCTGCCAGTTGGTGGGCGGCGATGACCAGGGGCAGCTTGAAGGTGCTGGCGGCCGGGTGCACGATGTTCGGGCGCCGCGTCAGCCAGGGCGGCCCAGCCGTTGGTCCTACCCATACCGACAGACGGGTGCCGGTGCGGGCGGCCAGGTCGTCGAGCTCGGTCGAAGCACTCACCGTCGCTCGATACCGAGTCCCGGGGTGTCCGGAAGGTGCACCATGGCGCCCTCATACCGGAGCCCACCCTGCAGGGGCGATCCGTCCAGCCACCAGGCCGCGTCAAGGTCGGGCACCACCGTCGTCCCGTGCACGGCAGCCAGGCTCGCAGCCGCACCCACGCCGACCGGTCCCTCCATCATCGACCCGACCATGGCGCCGAGACCGTGCGCGCGCGCCAGCTCGAGCAGTGCCACCGCGGGCAGCAGCCCACCAGCCTTGGCGAGCTTGACGTTCACCGAGTCAGCGGCGCCTTTCGAGATCACGGTGACCAGCTCCCGCAGACCGAAGACCGACTCGTCGGCCATCACGGGGGTCTGTGCTCGTCGACGCACCCAGGCCAGGCCGTCGATGTCGGCGGCAGCTACCGGCTGCTCCACGAGCTCGACGCCGGCGTCGGCGTCTTCCAGCAGGCCCAGCACGCGTACTGCCTCCTGGGGTGTCCAGCCCTGGTTCGCGTCCAGCCGCACGGTGACGGCCTCACCGACCGCGGCGCGAACAGCAAGGACTCGTTCGACGTCGGTCACCGGATCGGTTCCCACCTTCAGCTTCACGACATCGAAACCGTCATCGACCCGGTCGCGCGCGGCCGCTACCAGCCGGTCGGCGGTGTCTGCCGAAACCGTGACGTCGGTCGGCACCTTCAGCAGCGTGCCGCCGAGGAACCGGGGCAGGCTCACCCCCTGGCGGCGGGCAGCCAGGTCGTGCAGGGCGACGTCGACGGCGGCTCGCGCCGCCGGGTTGCTGGGTGCCTGTCGCGCTACGTCGTGCAACAGCGGCACGAGGTCGTCGGGTTCGCGTCCGACCACCACCGACCGGAGCGGGCCCTCGACGCAAACGCGCAGTGCATGGAGGGACTCTCCGGTGACCTTCTCTACCACCGGGGCCTCACCGATACCGTGCGTCCCGGACTCGTCCAGAATCTCGACCAGCAGCGACTCCACCACCGTGGTGGAGCGCAGCGCTGTGACGAACGGCGCACGCAGCGGCGCGTGAAGCACTCCGCAGCGCACCTCGACGATCGGCACCTCGACGGGTTGCTCGCTCAGCTCAGGTCGCTCGGGTCACGGACGAAGGTACGGTCGGCGCGGATCGCCCGGTTCACGAACCAGGTGATGGCCCAGAGCACCACGCCGATCGCCAGGAGCAGGCCGGCGATCTGGTACTGCATCGGGTCGCGGTCGACCAAGGGGGTGACGAGGTAGAGGCACGTGAACGCGCCGAGCACCGGCATCCCCGTCGGGGCCTTGAAGTGGTGACTCTCCACACGGTCCTTGCGCAACACCAGCACGGCGATGTTGACGACGGCGAAGACGGCGAGCAGCAGCAGCGCGGTGGTACCGCCCAGCAGGGCGATCCCGTCCTCGCTGAGGGTGTTGACATAGGCGATCAGCCCCAGGGAGAGACCGGTCGTGAACAGAATCGACATGTACGGGACTCGCCGCGTGGGATGCACCTTTCCGAGGAACGGCGGCAGTACGTGCTGCTTGGCCATCCCGTACAGCAGCCGGCTGGCCATCAGCATGTTGATCAGCGCCGAGTTGGCCACGGCGAACATCGCGATGAACGGGAAGATGTCGCCGACCGGGAGGTCCGGAGCGCCGACCTTGACCACCTCGAGCAATGGCGAGTCCGCTGACTTGAGGTCGCCCAGGGGGACGATGGCAACGGCGGAGATGGACACCAGCACGTAGATGAGCCCGGCCAGGGACAAGCCCGTGAGCATCACCTTGGGAAAGGTGCGGGCGGGGTCCCGCGTCTCCTCCGCCATGTTGACCGAGTCCTCGAAGCCGACCATGGCGAAGAAGGCGAGCGACGTCGCCGTCGTGACCGCGATGAAGACGTTCTTGTCCTGTGGTGTCTCGAACGCCGTCACCTGCTCGAAGTTGCCCGCGTCGCCCTGGAAGATGACCGCAGCACCGATGATGATCACCATTAGCAGACCGGACAGCTCGACCAGGGTCAGCACGACGTTGGCCTTGACGCTCTCGCCGACACCGCGGAGGTTGACCGCCGCGATCAGCAGCATGAACGCGAGCGCGATGATCAGGAGGCCCGCGCTGCCGGTCGGGAAGCCGAGACCGAAACCGGCGCTGAAGTTCGCCGCGAAGGCCTGCGAGGCTGTCGACGCCGACGTGATGCCGGAGGACATCACGGTGAAAGCCACGAGGAAGGTGAGGAAGTGGATGCCGAATGCCTTGTGCGTGTACAGGGCGGCGCCGGCCGCCTGCGGGTACTTCGTCACGAGCTCGAGGTATGACAGGGCGGTGATCATGGCGACGAGGAAAGCCACCAGGAACGGCAACCAGGCCGCGCCGCCCACCTCCGCAGCGACGTCGCCGGTCAGCGCGTAGACACCGGTGCCGAGGATGTCGCCGAGGATGAAGAGCAGGAGCAGCTTCGGCCCCATCACCCGCCGGAGCTCGGGCTGCTGATTCGCCCCGGAGTCCGCTGCGACGTTGCTTCCCGTATTTGCCATGGTGGACACTCTCGGACCAGTAGGGCAGGCGGCGCAAGCACGACACCGCGGCGCCGCGCCATTGTTTCTCGGCGCGAATTCCTGCGGCGCCCCTGGGCGACGCAACTCACCACCCGGAGGTCACCCGCCCGGGCCGCGACGCTAGGCAACGCAGTCGTGCACCGGCCGACCGGAGGATGAACAGTGGGTGAGCACCGCCTCACCCGACGAGAGCGTCTGTCGGCGGCGGGGGTGATGACTCCGAAGTCCGCCCTGGCGGGCCGTGTGGCCTGGGTCGGCGACGCCGGCCGCTTGACCGGTCACCAGTCGAGCGCGCCACCTTCAGGCGGTGAAGTGCACGCCGGAGAAACGGGTTCGCCATCGGGACACGCGAGTGGCGACATCTGCGAGATCGGCCTCGGGGGCCAGGCCGTCGGCCATCAGCGACGCAAGGTCGTCCATGTCACCGGGCTTCATTCCCAGTCGGACGAGTTCGGGCGTGCCGATGCGGAGCCCGTTGACGTCCCCTGGCACGGCCTCCGCCGGCAGCCCGATGCCACAGGCCAACAGGTTGGCCTGGCGTAGTCGCTTCGCCGCCCGTTGGCCACCACCCCACTGGTTCGCCTCGATGGCGAACTGGTGGGAGTGGGTCGGGCCTTGGCGTCCTTGGAACACGGGCAGGCCGTGCTCCATCGAGCCCGCTGCGAGTGCGGCGGCGGTCTCGACCATGGCGGCGGCGTACTCCTTGCCGACCGCCTTCCAGTCGAGCATGGTCACGGCCAGGGCGGCGGCCCTCCCGACATCGAAGTTCGCGGTGAGTCCGGGGTGGGCGATCGCATCGAGGCGCTGGGCGATCTCCGGCTCGTTGGTGACGATCAGGCCGCCCGGAGGTCCCCCGAGACTCTTGTAGGTGCTCATGGTCATCAGGTGCGCACCCTGCTCGAGTGGGTTCGGCCAGGCACCTCCGGCGATCAGTCCGCACAGGTGGGCCGCGTCGAAGAGGAGTACCGCTCCTACCTCGTCGGCGATCTCGCGGAGAGTGGAGACCGGGTGTGGGTAGAGGTTCAGGCTGGCGCCGATGGTGATCATGCGGGGGCGGTGCTCCTGAGCGAGTGCGCGAACGGCGTCCACATCGACGGTGAACCGGTCGGCGCTGACCGGCGCCGGGATCGTGTCCAGCCGGTACATCCCCGCGGAGCCGCCGGCGTGGTGGGTGACGTGCCCGCCGATGCTGGGTGGGGGTGCGATGATCGTGTCGCCGGGCTCGCAGGTGGCCATGAACGAGTACAGATTGGCGATCGCTCCGGAGGGCACCCGGATCTCGGCGTAACGCGCGGAGAACACCTCCGCCGTGAGCTCGGCGGCGATGATCTCGATCTGTTCGATGGCCTCCAGGCCCATCTCGTACTTCTCCCCGGGGTAGCCCAGCGACGGCCGCGAACCGAGTCCGGCCGACAACATCGCCTCCGCGCGTGGATTCATGACGTTGGTGGCGGGGTTGAGATTGATGCAGTCGCGGTCATGGATCTGCCGGTTCTCCTCGACCAACCGGTCCAGCTCGCCAAGCACGGTGGGGCCGGCGGCGTCCGCCGTCGCCGAGGCGACGGAACGGACGTACTGAGCGCTGTGGTCGGGAAGCCAGGGCTGGTGTGCGAGAGCGGACATGCTTCCATCGTTCTCTGCGACGACTGATCGGGACAAGCACCTCTTGGCGAGAGTCCACGGCTCTCCCGGTGGCTTGCGGATAGCCTTCTCATCGTGCCCCTGGGGATGACGCGCGACCCGTTGCGGTGGAGCGGTTCGCTCGGCCATTCGTCGACAAGCAGTTCGCCGCCGTCGGTCGAGTCACGATGAGCGGGCCGCAACCGCAGGTGCCGAGCACGGCTGGTGAGGGTTCGCGCGCGGGATACTCGTGGCCCGCAGTCAGGCATGGGGTCCGCGGTCCCAGAGGCGGGATGGCCGGCTCGGGGGTCTGGTGTCTCGACGCGAGCGTCAGCACGCTGCTCCGGCTCGGGGCATCGTTCGACTGGGTCTGCCTGGACATGCAGCACGGCCGATTCGGTCGCTCCGACCTGCTGGCGGTCTGTCGCTCGTGGGCGCCCGAGCAGGCGGCTCTCGTGGTGCGCGCTCCGTCGATCGATGTCGCTGCGATCGGGTGGGCGCTCGATGCGGGCGCGAGAAGCGTGATCGTTCCTCAGGTCGACAGCGTGGATGACGCTCGGCGGGTGGTGAGCGCGATGTACTACCCGCCACGAGGGCGACGCAGCTACGGACCGCTGATGCCGGCCTGGGGGCGAGTGGCGCCGAGTGTCTCCGACGCCAACGCGACGGCCGAGTGCGTGGTGATGATCGAGTCCGCCGCGGCACTGGGGAAGGCGGCCGAGATCGCTGCGGTCGACGGGGTCACCGGTCTGTTCGTCGGGCCGTACGACCTCTCGCTCTCCCTCGGGATCACGGTGGAAGCGCTCCTGGCGGGCCGGTCGGAGTCGGCTCCACTGCCTGCGGTCGTCGCCGCGGCGCGGCGGCACGGGCGCGCGGTCGGCGTGTTCACCGGGGATCCTGCGGCTGCTCGGCGTCTCCACGGCCTCGACGTCGACGCCGTCGCCGGGGTGACCGACGGCTGGCTGCTTGCTGCGGGGATTCGCTCGGCCCTCACTTCGTCGGACGAGAGCGCCTGAACAGGGATCTGGCTCACCCACGTCCGCGCATCGGCCACGCTCTCCCGCGTCGACGGGTCGCTCTTGCCGCTCGATGACGGCCTGCGCGCGCTGGGTCGTCGCTAGGCTGAGGTGATGCTGTCACTGCGTGAGGCGGTGGATCATGAGGCGGAGCGCACCGGCTTCTCCGGGGTCGTCCGTCTCGACCGCTGCGGCGAGACGCAGCTGCTCGGAGCCTACGGATTCGCTGACCGTGCTCACGGAGCTCGCAACAACAGCGAGACCCAGTTCGCGCTCGCGAGCGGGGGCAAGGTCCTGACCGCGATGGCGGTCATGGCGTTGGTCGAGCAGGGGGCACTGGAGCTGTCCATGACCGCCCGGTCGTTGCTCGGTGCCGATCTGCCCCTGATCGCCGACGACGTGACGATCGAACACTTGCTCGCCCACCGGTCCGGGATCGGGGACTACCTCGACGAGGAGGCAATCGAGGACATCTGCGAGTACGTCATGCCGGTGCCGGTGCACGAACTTGCGACAACCGAGCAGTTCCTGCGCGTGCTTGACGGACACGAGACCGTCTTCCCCGCCGGTGACCGGTTCGCGTACAACAATGGCGGCTACGTGGTGCTCGCGCTGCTGGCGGAGCGGGCGAGTGGCGTGGACTTCCACCGATTGGTTCGCACGTTGGTCTGCGAGCCGGCGGGCATGGTGGACACCCAGTTCCTGCGGTCGGACGAGCTGCCTGGCCGCGCCGCGCTGGGCTACCTCTCACGCGACGGGCTGAGGACGAACGTGTTCCATCTGCCGGTTCTCGGCAACGGCGACGGCGGTATTTATTCGACCGTCGCCGACCTGTGTTCGTTCTGGGAGTCACTGTTCGCTGGCCGGATCGTGACAGCCGAGCGCGTCGCCGAGATGGTGCGACCGCGTAGCGACTTGCTGGAGGGGCCCGCGCGCTTCGGTCTCGGCTTCTACCTCATGTACACCGTCATCTCGAACTGGTCGGCAGGTGCGTGGCCGATCACCGAGGTGCTCGACGCCCGACTCGGCACGTGACACACCGGCTGGAATCAGTCACGGGGCGCCGCGACAACCAGCCGCGGGCACGCCACTCGGGGAGGTGCGGACGCTCTGGCGGCTGTCTGGTCAACGACCCCTCGTTGGGGAAGTGGATGCATCCCTCCTGCCGGATTCTTCCAGCGGCACCCTCGCTGTTGCCCAGCAGACACTCAGATAGGGGCCAAATCCTGCTGAGAATCGTCACGCGCAGAACTAGCCGCGGCATCGTTGCGGGACCGGCCGCGCTCTCACCCGTGCAGAATGACGCAACAGGTAACGCTTTCGGTCCTGTCATGCGGCCACGTCCTTCGGCATCGACGTGCATCGTCGCCGCAGGGTGCTCGTGGTGAGGTCAACCGTCGTCATTGCCTCTCGACGATCGCTCGCGCGCAGGCGGCTCGGCGGGGAGACGGTGGCGCTTGATGAGTTGGAGTGGCGGGTACGTTCCCCTGCTGAGGATGGTCGACACGGTTCTCGGGATGGCTCCGAGCTTTGCCCGTTGCCACGAGACTTGGCCCCCGGTGTCCGCACCTGCAACATCTTGGTTTCCCATCGGCTGAACCCGCCCGTGCGCCTGCTCGAGCGGAGCGATTGGCCGAGCCGACCGAACGATTGGCTGCTCGGAGGTGGCCACCATCCTCGCGCTGGCTCACAAGTCCCGGGCAGCGAGGAGGAACACCGACCTTGTGATGTCCTCCCGTCTTGGAAAGTGTACCGTCCGGACGGTACAGTAACGCCATGAGTCCTCGGCCCTCCATGCGACGAGCCCTGCTTGACGCGGCAGCCACGGTGGTGGCTGTGCGCGGCTACGCAGCCCTGACTCTGGAGGCCGTGGGTCAAGCGATCGGAGTCAGCAAGGGCGGCGTGCTGTATCACTTCCCCACCAAGGAGGCGCTCGTGGCCGCGCTTCTGGAGGAGATGACGACCGCTTTCGAGGCCGCCCAGATCGCCGCGCACGCCGCCGACCCGACCGCCCCCGGAGCCTGGACGCGGGCGTATGTGACAGCGACCCTCGGCTCGCCGACCGATGAGTCGGCGCCACCTGCTTCCGTGGCCCTGCTCGCCGCGGTGGGGTACGCACCGTCGCTGCTCCAACCGATCCAAGCCCGCTACGGCGACTGGGTGCAACGACTCGAGCATGACGGACTGCCCGCAGTCGATGCTCACGTGGTGCGGCTGGCAGCTGACGGGCTGTGGGCAACCGAGTTGTTCAACCTGGCACCACCCGACCCGGCGCTGCGGGCGCGGATTCACGCGCGGCTCACTGAGCTGTCCGGCGCAAGCGGCGGGCAGTGACCTTGTGTGCGGTTCTGCTCGCCTGGCCCGGGGTCGCGCTGGCGGTCACGTTCGTCGATGACTTCGTCGCAGGACCCATCCTGGTCGCCACGGGCGCCTGGCTCGGCGGTCACGGCGGCACCCTGCTCGGCGTGTTGGTGTTCAACGTGCTGGTCGGAGCGTTGGTCGCATCCGCCGCCCTGGCCAGCCGCAACATGAAGCCGAGAGATCAGGCACGGATCGACAAGGCCGTGGACTCTGCCGCCAAGCGCCGCTTCATCGGCAGGTACGTGCACCGAGTGGGTGACGACCACCCGTGGTCAACAGCCCTGGTCGCCGCAGTGATCAGCCCCGTTCTGGCTGTCCTGCTCGCCAGGTTCGTGCACCCGGCACAGAAGCTCGTGCGTACAACCGTGACCGCGGTCCTTGCCTACGGCCTGGCGTTCTCGTTGTTCTACACCGGGCTCGGCGCTGGACTCGGCGGCCTGCTGGGCTGACCAACCCCCGCGCCTGACGGCCTCACACCCAGTATGTGTCGGGGCGGATCATGAACTCGGCGCGCTCCTTCAGGCTCATCTGTGCGGCGTCGGCGAGAGTCTCGAAGTAGTCCCCCCGCGGTGCCCCGGGGTTTTTTTCCGGGCAAGACAGCAATCCCGGCCGCTTGAGGAGTGACTGCTCCGAGCTCGTGCGGCACATGTGGGTCCTCAGCCGAGCGACACGACGTCGGCGAGGATGCCGCCGTCGTCGATGCGGTGCGCCGCAGGGCTGTCGTAGACGACCAGCAGCCGGGTCTGGTCGTCGATGTCGTCGAGCCTGCAGAGCCCCTCGGGGTGGTCGTCGCCCTCGCCGTATCGAAGGTCCGTCAGCCGGCTGATCTCGTCACCGCGCACCACCTCTGGAGTGTCGGTGCTGGCGGCATGGTGCCAGCGATGGATGCGGACGGGTCCGTCGAGATCCATACTTGGGCCGCTCAGGACGAGCAGGTCGTCCCCGTCCGGACACAGGTCGCGCACCCCCAGTCCGTCCAGGTCGAGGAAGTGCTTGCGGTACGGCTCGCCGTCCAGGCCGATCTTGCGCAGCCGGAGCAGGTGCGGGTCGTCGTGGTCGACGTACGGATGCACCTCCAGCACCACCGCCCACCCGCGCAGCACTGGACCACGCAAGCCTAGGTAGAGCCGCTCGTCCACCGCCGCCACCCCCTCCAGGTCGAATCCGTTGTCCTTGCTGGGGATCTCGAGGAACGGGCCCAGGTGATCGTCGTCGACGAGAAGGTCGGTCAGCGACGCACCGACCCCACCGAGAGCCGCTGCCGTCCGCGTCTCACCGTCGATCGCCACCTCACGAGCGAGCTCGGGCAGGCCATCCTCACCATTGACCACCGGGATCCGCACGACAATGCGACGGTTCGGCTCGTCCTCAACCTTGGCGAGCCGCTTGATCGCCTTCGCATCGGCGTGCTTGGACTTGATCTTCTTGCGCTTGAGGCTGTGCGAACCGACCGCCCACAGGTACCCGCCGGCACGGCCGATGCCCTCGATGTCTGCCTCGTCGCTGGCCGGACCAGGCAGGTCGATGTAATCGGCGAGCGCAAAGGTGCGCTGCTGGCCGTACGAGCCCAGTGGATTCGGCGAGTCGGCCGTCAGCCGCTCGACTGTCGCTGTCTCGTCACCCGCGACCCACAGGCAACGGCCTTCTGCGCGCACCGCGGACAGGTTGGTGTGAGTCGCGGCGGTTTGGGCATCTGTTCCGAACTGAAGCCGCACAGCTGCTTTGTCAGTCATGCCGGGAGCCTGCCACGACCGGGACAACCCCGCGGAACAGCCCACCCATGCTTCACTACGAGGCGCCGTGGCCACAGCCCGATCAGTAGCTGCCTTGTGAAGGAGCCACCTTGACCGGCTACCGCGACCGCCATCTGGGCGACGTCAATGTCCGAGGTCGCCGGTTCGCGACCGAGCTCGCTGCGCGGCACGGCGCCATCCCGGAGTCGTGGGAATTTGACTCGTGGTAACCGGGAACCAAACCGCCCTGTCACTGCGACAGTGAGGACATGACCACCCCGACGGTGACTGACGCGGCGCTGGTAGCCGCGGTCGCGGCCGGAGAGCTGGGTGCCCTGCGGGAGTTGTACGAGCGGCACGGCGCCTGGCTGCACGCCCGGCTCATCCGCCGCTGCAACGATCCCGAGGTCGTCGTCGAGGTCGTGCAGGACACCTTCGTCGCGCTCTGGAAGGACGCGCGGCGGTTTCGTCACGATGGCGAGGTCGGCGCGTGGCTGTGGGGCATCGCGTTCCGACGGATGGTCTCGCGGCTGCGTTCCCGCCGGGACGTGGTGCTCATCCCGAATTGGGACGTGTCGCCGACGCTCCTACAGCAGGTGATGCCCTCCGCCGAGGACCAGGTGCTGCTCGAAGTCGAGTACGGCGACCTTGCAGCGGGGCTGCGACGCCTGTCGCCGGAGTTCCGCTCGGTGGTGCAGGCCGTCGTGCTCGATGGCCTGACCACGAAGGAGGCAGGGCGCCTGCTCGGCGTCCGCGAGAACACCGTGAAGACGCGGCTCCATCGCGCGAAGGCACAGTTGAGGACCGCGCTCACCGAGCCGCAGGAGGGATGGCGATGACCATCGGGACCCAGGGTTGGCACGCCGACTCGGCGCTGCTGTCGAGCTACCTCGCCGGAGCCCTCGATGCCGTCGTCGGCGCCTCGGTCGAGCAGCACGTCAGCCGCTGCGACACCTGCCGGGCGGCAGTGGGACATCTGCTCGAGCCCCGGCTGGTGGAGCGCACCTGGGCCAGCATTCGCGAGGTCGTGGAGCACCCGTCTCTGCCATTCGTTGTCCGGCTCGCCCGCCGCTGCGGGCTCCGGGAGCCGACGGCGGTGCTGCTCGCCGGCGCGGCTTCGCTGCGCGGTGCCTGGTTGGTCGGCGCGTTCCTGTCGCTTTCCTTCGCCACCTTGGCCGCATACGCGTCCGGCGGGACGGCACTCGCGCCGTTCCTTCTGGTGGCACCCCTCGCGCCGGTGCTCGGGGTCGCCGCCGCCTACGGCCCGCGCCAGGATCCGCTCGAGGCCTTGGTGGCCACCGCGCCTTACGGGCGCACCAGGCTGATCCTGCTGCGCACGATCGGCGTCCTGGTCTCGATGCTGCCAGTCACCGTGCTGCTCGGGCTCGCCTTGCCCGGGCCGCCGTGGCTCGCCGCCGCGTGGCTCGGCCCGGCCCTGGCGCTGGTGCCGGTGCTGCTCGCGATCGCCGCCTTCGTCGGGCCCAGGACCGCGGCGACGGTCGTGTCGCTCGCCTGGTCCGGCGTCGTGCTCGGCTCGACGCGCGGCTTCGGCCCGACGTGGCCCGTCGAGGCCGCACAGCAGGGCGTCTACGTCCTGCTCGCTCTGGCCGCCTGCACTGTCATCGCGGTCCGGGCCAGGGCCGACCGGCAGCCGGGGGTGGCGTTGTGAGCGTCGGTGCGAGCACCGTCGAACTGACCGGCGTCAGCAAGCGATACGGCCGCACCCGCGCCCTTGGCGACGTCGACCTTGCCTTCGACCGAGGCGTCACCGGCCTGCTCGGCCCCAACGGCGCCGGCAAGACGACGCTGCTGCGCATCGTCGCCACGTCGATCGCCGCCGACAGCGGCGAGGTACGCCTGCTCGGGCGCGACCCGCACCGCTCCCACGCCGACGTGACCGCCGTGCGACGCGAGCTCGGCTACCTGCCGCAGGAGCTCGGCTACCCCTCTGACATGACCGCCTTCGGCTTCCTCGAGTACGTCGCCGTCCTCAAGGAGTGGAACGACCGCCAGGCACGGTCCCAGGCGGTACGCCGGGCGCTCGACGCAGTCGGGCTCGCCGACCAGGCCACGGTCCGGGTCAGTCGGCTCTCCGGTGGGCAACGCCGGCGGGTCGGGCTGGCGCAGGCGCTGCTCGGGGACCCGCGATTGGTCGTGCTCGACGAGCCCACGACCGGACTCGACCCGGCGCAGCGCGCCGACCTGCGGCGTACGTTGTCCGCCCGGGGCCACCGCTCGACGGTGCTGCTGTCCACCCACCAGACCGAGGACGTCGCGGCACTCTGCGAGCGCGTGGTCGTGCTCGCGGGCGGGACCGTCCGCTTCGACGGTGCCGTCACTGACCTGGTCGCCACCGCGGTCGGCCAGGTCTGGCTCGCCGACGAGCCCGGCGAGGACGCACTGGTCAGCTGGCGGACCGGCACCGGCCGTCACCACGTCGTCGGCGGCAGACCGGTCGGCGCGGACCCTGCTCAGCCGACCCTCGAGGACGCCTATCTGCTGATGCTCGGGCCCGACGCGCACCGGGTCCCCGCATCCTCATGATGCTGTCCTCACCACACCTGGAGCGACCGATGAGCAGCCTTCCCATGCCCGCGTCCGGCATCGCCGGTCACCGCGCGATGGCCGTCATCGAGGCCCGCCGAATGGCCCGCCACCCCGTTTTCGCGCTCGGCGTCGCTCTTGGCTTTGTCGTGCTGGGGCTGTACGTCGTCCTCGTCGGCGACGGGACAGGAGTCCCGGTCGTGCTCACGCTTCCGTTGCTCGGGGCGTTCTACATCGGCCTCACCAGCGTGATCGCCGCCGCGCTGCTCACCCGGTCCACCGAGGTCGCCGTCGAGGCCGTCGCCACGGCACCCGGCACCGAGGCCCGCCGGACGCTCGCGCTCGCCGCAGCGGGCATCCCGCCGCTCGTGGCTGGGCTGTTGTTCTCGGTCGCCCTCGTCGTCCTCGCGAACGTGATCGGCGTGGCTCCGCAGGAGTGGTGGTTCGGCACCCTGCCCGACTGGCAGGTGTGGAGCGTCGTGCTCATGTGTCCGGTCGCCTGCCTCGACGGAGCGCTGCTGGGTGTGCTTGCCGGCCGCTGGCTCCGGTTCCGTGGCGCCTCGGGCATGGTGGTGGTCGCGCTCATCGTGGTGACCCTGCTCGGACAGGTGCCCCTCCTCGACACAGACAGCTCCGAGTGGCGGCTCTGGGTGCCGTGGGCCATCTTCCATACGGGGGACAACCCCGACGGCACCCAGACACTGATCGCCGGTAACCCCGCTGCCTACCTCGGCTACTTGCTGGCTCTCGGCGCTCTCGCCGTCCTCGTGGCGATATGGCACGACCGCACCGCCCGGACGCCTAGGTTCCGCATCCTCGTGGCGGCCGTCGCGGCGACCGCGGTGGCGCTCTTCTTCCTCGCGGCGACGACCGGCGTCCACGACAATCGGGACTCCGACCCGCTCCCGTCCAGGGTCACGGGTTGAGCACTCGGCTCTGGTACCTGCGGCGCGGGGTCGCTTGGCCGCCGCTGCTCGGGGCCTGCGTTGCAGCCGGACTCACCGCGGTGCTCCTCGCGCGGTGGCCGGAAGACGCCGTCCTGCTCGCACCGGCGTTCCTCGCCTGCTGTGCGGCCGCCGCGGCGTTCGCCTACGACGAGGACGCCCTTCCGGTGGTGGCCGTGACGCCGCGCGGAGCGGGCTGGCGACGCGCCAACCGACTCGGCGTGACGCTGGTGCCGCTGTCGGTGTGGGGCCTGGTGGTGGCGCTACGCCCTGGCGAGGTCCCGTTCTGGCGGCCGGGCTGGTGGCTGCTGGGCGGCGCCACCGTTCTGCTGGTAGCCGGCTCGGCGGCCCTGGCCTCCCGCCGGCTCGTGCAGACGCCCGGCGCAGTGCTCGCGCCGGTGGTGGCGGTGGCCGCGCTGGCGCCGGTGACCCTGTCGGGAATGTTCAGCTGGGGCACCCTCTACCCGATCGGCGACTTCCCGGACACCGTGCGCACGGTGTGGCTGGGGATAGCGCTCAGCGGGGCTCTGGTGTGCGCCGTGGCTCTGCGGCCGGGGCTCCGCTCGTGAGGGTCACTCCCATGCGAACGCCACCAAGGAAGTGGCGGTGGGGAATGTCGCCGACGGTGACGACAGTCCGCGAGGTGGGGCCCCCGGGCGGTCCTGACGAAGGCAGGTGCTGAGCCTTCCACGTCTCACCCTTGGCTTGCGGGAAAGGGTGGCCGCGAGGTCGTTGTCAATTGGTAGACGTCCGCGTTCGACCTCTTGCCGGTTGCGGCGTTCTGGTCAAGGACGACGGGCAGGTTGACATCGCTGCTGTGCGACTAGTGCCGCTACAGAGGCCATGCTCTCACCCGTCAGTGGGGCAGTGTGCTGTCACGTTGGTGACCGCTCGCACTGCGTCGCGCCGCAACAGCACCTGCACGCCGCAGACGGTCTCAGTTGGCTGGTACCGCTGTCGCAGAATCGCTGCCACACGGCCGTCGGGGTCGATGTCCCAGGAGTCGATGTCGTTCCACTGCACGACCCAGGTAGGCGCGTGTTGTCCGGACAGTGTGCGGCGCAGTTCGCTCAGGTGCGGGTCGAGGGTGCGCATCGACAGGCTCCACAGGTAGGGGTACGCCGGCCACACACCGGCCTCCTGCACCACGTTGGGGTGCCCGTAGGCGATGAACACCGTGTCCGCGGGCCGCGCCGCCGTCCGTAGCGTGGTGGCCACGGCGGCCTCGGTCTGCCGCGACGGCTCCGTCAGGGGGCCCGCCAAGACCGAGGCAATGACCGCCGCAGTCACGACGCACACGACAAGGCCGACCGGTCGACGTGCCGGCCAGCGTGCGCCTCCCGACCTGCTTGACCGGGCCTGACCGGCCAGCATGCCGATGGCGAGAGCCGCGACCGGGACCAGCCCTACCAAGTAGTGCACCCAGTAGCTAGCTCCCAGGGCCACGGCTCCGAGGGCGACGCCGAGCATCGCACCCACCGCCGCCAGCAGTGGAAGCTGCGTCGGGTCGGAACGGCGCATCCGACCGACCGCTGCCACCCAGGTCATCAGGACGATCGCCA
This sequence comes from Nocardioidaceae bacterium, assembly GCA_029266455.1. Lineage (GTDB taxonomy): Bacteria > Actinomycetota > Actinomycetes > Propionibacteriales > Nocardioidaceae > JACCWP01. The sequence goes on along the minus strand of JAQSWV010000002.1, from coordinate 3,143 downwards.
GCCCGGTGCCCACGGCGGCGGTAGCGAGGATGCCCAGTCTCGACATTGGTGCGGCGAGGCTGTGCGTGAACACCACCAGGAAGGCATCGGCGCGGAAGCCGTAGAGGACGTACCAGAGGCCGGCGATGCCGGCTTCGGTCGTCGATGCCCACCACAGCGCCGCCGTTGCCACCACGCCGGCACCCACCGCGGCCCCGCCGAGCACCGTGATCGCCGTACGCGCTGACAGCGACCGCGACATCCATGACCCTGCCACGAGCACGAGCGCGAAGACGACGCCGTCGCTGAAGTTCTGCTTCGTCACCACCGCGAGCGCGGCCGTGAGCCCCGCGAGGACCGCCCAGCCCGCGAAGATCACGAGCGCGACGACGAGGCCGCAGGCGACGAGCCGGGCCGTCACGATGCCGCCCGCGGCATCGACGGCGCGCCAGAACAGCAGCAGCAGCGGCGGCCGGTCGACCCATAGATCGCCGTACAGACCGCCGCCCAAGTCGCCGGGCACATCCCCCACGGGTCCAGGCCCGGCGGCCGATGCCCAGCTCCTCGCGGCCAGCAGGTAGCCGCCCTCGTCGGGATAGGCGGGCTCGGCGACGAACGGGAGCCGCAGCGCAAGCGCGAGCACGCCCGCTGCACCCACGCCGACGACCGGCTTCGCCAACAGGGGGTGCACCCGACCGGGACCGCTCCGGATCGGCTGCCGCGCGGGCAGCGTCGCGGTGCCAGGCAGCGGGGCCGTGGACGGCCGGACCGGGGTCGTCGCCACGCTCCGACCTTAGGGAGTCACGATGAAAATGCGATGAATGTCCGGCACGCGGCCTCGTCGGCGCCGCGGTCCGGGCTGGCGTCGCGTTTCGGTCACGTCCGGCTGGATCCCAAGGTCAAGGCCGCGATCACCACGATCGACCACGCTTGGGAGGGAGAGGGCCGAGTACACCGACGCCATTTCGACGAGGCCACCGCCGGGTGGATCTCCTGGGCGGAGGTCTTCGAGATTCCCTTCACCATCCACCGAGCCGTGCACCGTGATCGCCCAAGAGAACAGCACGGCTGTTCGGGTCTCGAAGAGCGAGCCACCATCTCAGCCACGACGGGACGCCGCCTCGTCGCCTGAAGACCGATGGGTTCAACCGGGCCTGGCCAGCCGCATGCAGTACCGGGCTGCGCCGTGTGCATCAACTATGCTGCGCGGCGTGCTGATAATCGCCCTGATTCTGTTCGGGATGCTCGTCGGCGCGGGGGCCCAGATGCTCGTCGGGCGCTCAGCGCCAGGCATCGACTGGGGGATGGCCCTCGCGGCCGGCCTGATCGGCTCCTTTGTCGGTGGTCTGGTCATCAGCATTGCCTCAGGTGACGGGGTGGACTTCCGCGTGAGCGGGATCATCGGTTCGCTTGTCGGTGCTGTCATCGTGACGCTCATCTGGCAGTGGTGGCGCGGTCGGGCTGCGCGATCAGCGTCATAGCTGCTCCGCCCGGCAACCCCGTGGGCACCAGCCTGAGCGGCATGCGGTTTCGCTGTCGCGTGAGCCGCCATGGCGTTCACACGATGCGACGCTGCCTGTGCCCCTCCGACATGGACACTATGTCAGGAGGGAGAGGGCGGGTTCGGCGATGGCGCTAGGTGACCTCAGCAAGATGTCGGGCTCGGCCAATCTGGAGACCGGCGTCAGGATGCACTACTACGATGCTGGATCAGGATCGACCGCCCTGGTTCTGCTGCACGGATTCCCGCAGACTTCGTGGCAGTGGCGGCATGTCATCGAGCCTTTCGCCGAGGCGGGTTACCGCGTGATAGCCCCCGATTATCGGGGCGCTGGCAACTCCTCGCGTCCGAGGCGCGACCACGGTTATCCGGCAGATCTTCGTGGGGAGGTCCCCCTGCCGAGGGGTGGCTACACCAAGTGGGAGATGGCCGAGGACATCCATCTTCTGCTCCACGATCATCTGAGGCTCACGGAACCGGCCTTTGTCCTCGGACATGACATCGGCTCCATGGTGGCGACCGCCTACGCCTTCCGCTACCGGGACGACACCCGAGCACTGGGCTATGGGGAGGCAGCACAGCCGGGCACCGCCTTCTATGAGCGGGTCAAGCGCACCCCGACTGAGTGGCACTTTTCTTTCCACGATGTCCTCGACCTGCCGGAGGCGCTGGTGGCAGGGCGGGAGCGCCTCTACCTGCAGTACTTCTATGACCGGCTCGGTGCCAGACCCACGGCTGTGGACACTTCCACGTTCGTGGCGGCCTATGAGCAGCCGGGGGCCATGCGTGCGGGCTTCGACCTCTACCGGGCCTTCGAGCAGGACGCCGAGGACATCCGTGCCGCGCTCGCATCTGGCGGAAAGTTGACCGTGCCCTGCCTGGGTCTGTACGGGGAGGCGAGTCTGTCGCACCGCAGCGCCGTCGAGGAGGTGGGACGCGAGATCGCCGAGGTAGTGACCGTCGAGGGGATCTCAGGCTCCGGGCACTGGATAGCTGACGAGAACCCTGAGGGACTGCTGGAAAGCGTGCTTCGTTTCGATGAGCAAACCGGCGATGCTCGACGCTGAGTGGACGCGTCGTCGGCAGAACCCGATCACAGATCCTGGTTGACTAGTTCCCGGCCATGCAAGTGCCTCGTTGGAGGACGTCGTGCGTCGTAGGTCCCTGCTCGGTGTCGTCCCCCTGCTCATGAATCGCGTCGCGACGAGCGTCCGTCGCAGCCAAGGGGGACTGGCGACTCACCACCCGCGTGCGCGCCACTCGGGGAGGTGCGGACGCTCGACGCCGAGAACAGTGTCGTCACCGTGGCCCGGGTAGACCCAGGTGTCGTCGGGAAGCATCCCGAACACCTTGTTCTCCAGGTCTGACATCAGCGAGAGGAAGTCTTCGATGCCCGTGGTCCGCCCGGGACCGCCGGGGAAGAGGCTGTCGCCGCTGAACAGGTGCGGATGCCCGGACGGGTCGTCGTAGCGAAGGGCGATCGACCCAGGGGTGTGGCCGGTGAGGTGGATCACGGTCAGCCGGCACCGGCCGACGGCCACCGAGTCGCCGTCGTCGACGCGCACATCGACGCGGACGGGGAGCGCGTCGGCATCGGCGGCGCCGGCGACCGTCGTCGCTCCGGTGGCGGCCACCACGTCCGGCAACGCCTCCACGTGGTCGG